>NZ_WBKT01000082.1 GCF_008868175.1 Micromonospora sp. AMSO31t | reverse complement strand
CCCGCCGCGGCCGTCCCCCCGCCGGCACCCGCACCGCCGCCGATCGACCCGGAGGCGTGGCGCACGGCGGCCGACGAGGGGTGGTCGCGGGCCAGCAAGGCCGCGGAGCCCAGCAACGCCGGGACCACCCGTTCCGGCCTGCCCAAGCGGGTGCCGCAGGCCCAGCTCGTGCCCGGCGGCATCGAGCCGAAGGGCAGCCGGGCCGCCGCCCGGCGCACCCCGGACGAAGTACGCGGCCTGCTGTCGGCCTATCACCGCGGTGTGCAGCGGGGTCGGACGGCCGGCGCGGACCTGAACAGCACCTCGACCAAGGAGACGAACCGATGAACAGGCCAGCGGCCATGCAGGACATGGGTTGGCTGCTCACCAACTTCGCCGACAGCGTGGCGGGCATCGCCCACGTGGTGGCGGTGTCCGCGGACGGGCTCCTGCTCGCCTCCTCCCGCGACCTGCCGACGGATCGGGCCGACCAGCTCGCCGCGATCACCTCCGGCGTGGTGAGCCTGACCGAGGGCGCCGCCCGGATGTTCAGCGCCGGCGGAGTGCTCCAGACCGTCATCGAGATGGACAGCGGATACCTCTTCCTCATGTCGATCAGCGACGGCTCGTCCATGGCCGTGCTGGCCGCGCGGAGCTGCGACGTCGGTCAGGTGGGCTACGAGATGGCGCTGCTGGTGGAACGGGTGGGCCAGGCGCTGGTCCCGCTTCCAAGGGACGCCGTCCGGCCCTGACGTCCGGTGACCTGGTGAGCCGGAGCCCGTCCGGCTCCGTACGAGGGGAGGTGATCGCGAGATGGAACCACGACGAGATCCGCGTGGCGCGCTGGTGCGGCCGTACGCGGTCACCCGTGGCCGCACCGAGCCGTTGCAGAACATCGCGCTCGAGGCGGTGCTGTCGTGCACGCCCACCCAGTCGGCCGAGGCGCGGTTCGCCGGGCACGACAAGTACCGCATCGCCTCGGTCTGTGAGGGCCGGGCACAGTCGCTGGCGGAAATCGCCGCTTACACCCGGATGCCGCTGGGCGTCACCCGGGTGCTGGTCGCCGACATGGTGGCCGAGGGCCTGCTGACGCTACACACTGCCGCTCCCGCGACGGGGTTCGCGGCGCGCATGAACCTGCTTGGAAGGGTGCTAAGTGGACTTCGCGAACTATGACCCCGCCGGGGCGAACCGCAGCCGGGAGATCATCTCCGCGAAGATCGTCATCGCGGGCGGCTTCGGGGTGGGCAAGACCACCCTGGTCGGCGCGATCTCCGAGATCCAGCCGCTGACCACCGAGGCGCTGATGACCGCGGCGGGCGTCGGCATCGACGACCCGTCGAAGGTGCCCGGCAAGGAGACCACCACGGTCGCCATGGACTTCGGCCGGATCACCATGGCCGAGGACCTGATCCTCTATCTCTTCGGCACGCCGGGCCAGACCCGCTTCTGGTTCATGTGGGACGAGATCATCCGGGGTGCGGTGGGCGCCGCCGTGCTGGTGGACACCCGCCGGATCACCGACGCCTTCGCGCCGCTGGACTACTTCGAGAACCGCAACCTGCCGTACGTGGTGGCGCTGAACCGGTTCGACGACGCGCCGCAGTACGAGCTGGAGGAGGTCCGCGAGGCGCTGGCCATCTCGCCGGACGTGCCGCTGGTGATGTGCGACGCGCGGCGGCGCGAGTCGGTCAAGCAGGTGCTGGTGACCGTGGTCGAGCACGCCATGCTCCGGCTCCAGGCCGAGCACGGCTTCGCGGCCCCGGTCGGTTGACGCGCCGCCGGTGGCGGGTCAGTCGACCCGCAGCCGGTAGCCGCGCTTGACCACGGTCTGCACCACGCGGGGGGCGTCGAGCCCGACCCGCAGGCGGGCGACCGCCATCTCCACCGCGTGCTCGTCCGCGCCCCGGGGCAGGGTGCGCAGCAGGGCGGTGCGGGACAGCACCTTCCCCGGTGTGGCCGCCAGCGCCCGCAGCACCGCCATCGGGGCCGGCGCGAGCGGGCGCAGCTCGCCGTCCACGACCGCGGCGTGGCCGCGCAGGGTCAGCAGGTGCCCGCCGGCCTTCACGGTCACCGTCCGGCGGGGCAGCTCGTCGACGATCGTCCGCACCAGGGCGCCGAGCCGGGCCCGGTTCGGCGCGCTCACCGGCACCCCCCGCCGCACCAGGGGCTCGGCCGTCACCGCGCCGACGCAGCCGGCCAGCACGTCCCCGCGGAGCGCCGCCAGCACCGTCTCGGTCCGGTCCCCGGCCGCCCGCAGCAGCGCCTCGGCCGCCGGGGCGGAGGTGAAGGTGACCGCGTCGACCAGCCGCCCGGCGACCAGGTCGATGAGCCGGTGCAGCGGTGCCGGGTCGGTCGGCGGCGCCCAGCGGTAGACCGGCACCTCGATCACCGTGGCCCCGGCCGCCTCCAGCGCCTCGGTGCACTCCGGCTGCCGCTCGCCGTGCAGTTGCAACGCGACGACCTGGCCGGCCACCCCGCGCCGGACCAGGTGCTCGACCACCTCGTCGCAGCTCTCCGAGGCGGGGGACCAGTGCTCGCGCAGCCCGGCCGCCCGGATCGCCCCGGTCGCCTTGGGGCCGCGGGCCACCACGTACGAGCGGGACAGCACGCGGCGCAGCGGTTCGGCCAGCGCCCAGCCCTCGGCCGCCTCCAGCCAACCGCGCATCCCGATCCCGGTGTTGGCCATCAGCACGTCCGGTGGGCGCTCCAGGCAGGTCCGGGTGGCCTCGCGCAGGTCGGTGTCGTCGGCCAGCGGCACGATCCGCAGCGCCGGGGCGAGCACCACCCGCGCGCCGCGCCGCTGGAGCAGCGCGGCCAGCTCGTCGCGCCGCCGGTCGGCGGTGACCCCGATGGTGAAACCGGCCAGTTCCTCCCGCATCACTCCTCCTGCCGCAACCGCACCTCGACCAGGCCGTCCCGGCAGCGCACCTCGTGCCGCCGCAGCGCCACGCCCGGGAGGTCCAGGCACCGCCCGGTGGTCAGGTCGTAGACCTGCTTGTGCAGCGGGGACGCGAGCGTCGGCAGGCCACCGCGGCTGCCCACGATCCCCCGGGACATCACCTGCGCGCCGCCGACCGGGTCGAGGTTGTCGACCGCGTACAGCTCGCCGCCGGTGCGGAAGAGAGCCACCTGCACGCCGTCGACCAGGGCGGCCACGCCCCGGTCGGGGTCCAGCCGGTCCAGCGGGCAGACCGGCGTCCAGTCCAGCGTCCTCATCGCCGTACCTCCGGAAGGCCCAGCGCGACCGGCCCGCGGCGGCCGCCGGCGCCCGGCGGCGCGTCGCGGGCGGGCACCGGCTGGCCGCGCTCGACGGCGAAGGTGATGGACGGGTCGGGCACGTCGGGGGCGTTGACGAAGGAGGTGAAGCGGCGCAGCCGCTCCGGGTCCTCCAGCACGTCCCGCCACTCGTCGGAATACCCGGCGACGTGCCGGGCCATGGCCGCGTCGAGGTCGGCGCAGAGCCCCAGCGAGTCGTCCACGAGCACCGACCGCAGGTGGTCCAGGCCGCCGTCCATCGCCTCGATCCAGGCGGCCGTGCGCTGGAGCCGGTCGGCGGTGCGGACGTAGAACATCAGGAACCGGTCGATGAGCGTGACCAGCTCGGCGGTGCTCAGGTCGGTGGCGAACAGGTCGGCGTGCCGGGGCCGGAAGCCGCCGTTGCCGCCGACGTAGAGGTTCCAGCCGCTCTCGGTGGCGATGACGCCGAAGTCCTTGCTCCGGGCCTCGGCGCACTCCCGGGCGCAGCCGGAGACCGCCGACTTGAGCTTGTGCGGGGCGCGCAGCCCGCGGTAGCGCAGCTCCAGCGCGACGGCCAGCCCGACCGAGTCCTGCACCCCGTAGCGGCACCAGGTCGCACCGACGCACGACTTCACCGTGCGCAGCGCCTTCCCGTACGCGTGGCCGGACTCGAAGCCGGCGTCCACCAGCCGGCGCCAGATCTGGGGGAGCTGCTCGACCCGGGCGCCGAACAGGTCGATCCGCTGCCCGCCGGTGATCTTGGTGTAGAGCCGGAAGTCCCGGGCCACCTCGCCGATCACGATGAGCTTCTCCGGCGTGATCTCGCCGCCGGGGATCCGCGGCACCACCGAGTAGCTGCCGTCGCGTTGCAGGTTGGCCAGGAAGTGGTCGTTGGTGTCCTGGAGGGACGCCTGCTCGCCGTCGAGCACGTGCCCGGTGCCGAGCGAGGCCAGGATCGAGGCCACCACCGGCTTGCAGATGTCGCAGCCGCGCCCGCGCCCGTGCTCGGCGATGAGCTGCGAGAAGGTCCGGATGCCCCGGACCCGGACGATGTCGAACAGCTCCTGCCGGCCGGTGTCGAAGTGCTCGCAGAGCGCGCGGGACTGCGCCACCCCGGCCGCGTCGAGGAGCTGCTTGAGCATCGGCACGCAGGAGCCGCAGCTCGTCCCGGCCCGGGTGCACGCCTTGAGCGCCGGCACGTCGGTCGCCCCGCCGGCGATCGCCGCGTCCAGGTCGGCCCGGGTCACCGCGTTGCAGGAGCAGACCTGCGCGGCGGCCGGCAGCGCGCCGGCCCCGGCGCCCGCACCGCCCGCCGGGGCCAGCAGCGCAAGCGGGGGAGCGGGCAGCGGCCCGCCGACACTCGCCCGCAACGTCGGGTACGCGCTCGCGTCGCCCACCAGCACGCCGCCGAGCAGGGTCCGCGCGTCGTCGGAGAGGACCAGCTTCGCGTACGCGCGGGTGGCCGGGTCGGTGAACGTGACGTCGAGGCAGCCCGGGGTGCCGCCGTGCGCGTCGCCGAACGAGGCCACGTCCACCCCGAGCAGCTTGAGTTTCGTGGCGGTGTCCGCGCCGGGGAAGGTGGCCGCGCCGCCGAGCAGCCGGTCGGCGACCACCTCGGCGGTCGCGTAGCCCGGGGCGACCAGGCCGTGGCAGGTGCCCTCCACGGCGGCGCACTCGCCGACCGCCCAGATCCGCTCGTCCGCCGTCCGGCAGCCCGCGTCGACCAGCACCCCGCCGCGCGGCCCGAGCGGCAGCCCGGCCGCACGGGCCAGTTCGTCCCGGGGCCGGATGCCGGCGGCCACCACGACCAGGTCCGCGCCGACCGTGCGCCCGTCGGACAGCTCCAGCGCGCCGACCGTCCCGTCCGGGCCGGGGCGCAGCGCGCTGGTGGCCACCCCGAGGTACGTCGTGACGCCCAGGTCCTCGACGTAGCGCCGGAGCATCGCCCCGCCCGCCTCGTCCACCTGCGCCGGCATGAGCCGGGGCGCGAACTCGACCACGCTGGTGGCCAGGCCCAGCAGGCGCAGCGCGTTGGCCGCCTCCAGGCCGAGCAGCCCGCCCCCGATCACCGCCCCGGTGCGCCGGCCCGCGGCGTGCGCCCGGATCGCCGCCAGGTCGTCCAGCGTCCGGTAGACGAAGACCCCCGGCAGGTCCGTGCCGTCGACCGGGGGGACGAACGCCGACGAGCCGGTGGCCAGCACCAGTGCGTCGTACGCGTGCTCGCCCGCCGCGGTCCGCACCACCCGCCGCGCCCGGTCCACGGCCAGCGCCGGCTCGCCCAGCCGCAGCTCCACCCCGTCGTCGGGGGTGTGCAGGTTCAGCTCCTCGGCGCTCACCCCGTCGAAGAAGGCCGAGAGTCGCACCCGGTCGTACGCCGGCCGCCGCTCCTCGGCAAGCACCGTGACCCGCCAGCGCCCCTCCCGGTCGCGGGCCCGCACCGCCTCGACGAAGCGCTGCCCGACCATGCCGTTGCCGACGACCACCAGCCTGCTCATCCCGTCACCTCCACACGGTCCGTACTCGGTTCCCGGTGTCCCGCCACCGGATCGACCTCGGCCAGCCAGCCGGCGATGCCGGCCACCGCGTCCCGGCAGCCGCCGCAGCCGGTCGCGGCCCGGGTCGCGGCGGACAGCTCCGCGACGCTCCGGGCGCCGGCGCGCCAGCACGCCACCAGCGCGCCCTTGCTCACGTCGTTGCACTGGCACACCGTGGCCGCGTCCGGCATGAGGGCCGGGGACGCGGCGGGGGTGGCCGGTGCGGCGCCGAACGCCCGCCCGAGCAGCAGCGAGCGCCGGTCCGCCGGCACCGGCGCGCCCCGGTCGAAGAGCTGCACCACGGTGCCGACCGCCGGGTTGTCGCCGAGCAGGATCGCCCCGGTCAGCCGCTCGTCGCGGATGCGCAGCCGGGCGTACGTGCCCCGGGCCGGGTCGGCGAACGTCAGCTCCTCGACCGGCCCGCCCCCGTCCGGCGCGCCGGCGGCGTCGCCCATCGCGGCCAGGTCGATGCCGGCCGCCTTGAGCCGGGTCACCACGGGACGCGGCCGGTAGCGGACCAGCGGGTCGGCGCCGGTCAGCACGTCGGCCACCACCCGGGCCTGCGCCCAGGCCGGTGCGACCAGCCCGGTCAGCGTCCCGTCGTGCTGCGCGCAGTCACCGATGGCGGAGATCCGCCGGTCGCTGGTGCGCAGCCGGTCGTCCACCAGCACGCCCCGGTCCACGGCCAGCCCGGCGGCCGCGGCCAGCGCGGTGTCCGGGCGTACGCCGCAGGAGAGGACCAGCAGGTCGGCCGCGAGCGAGTCGCCGTCGCCGAGGTGGAGGCGGACCCCGTGGGCGTCGGCGGCCACCCCGGTCGCCGTGACCCCCAGCCGGGTGCGTACCCCGAGCCCGGCGAGGGTGCCGGCGAGGACCGCGGCCGCCGGCTCGTCGAGCTGCCGCTCCATGAGGTGCCCGACGGGGTGGACCACGGTCACGTCGAGGCCCCGGGCGGCGAGCCCGCGGGCCGCCTCCAGCCCGAGCAGCCCTCCGCCGAGCACCAGGGCGCCGCGGGCGCCCCGGGCGGCGGTGAGGATCCGCCGGCAGTCGTCCAGGGTGCGGAACGGGACCACCCGGTCGGGCAGCGGGTCGAGCCCGGGCAGCGGGGGCACCAGGGCCCGGCTGCCGGTGGCGAGCACCAGGTGGTCGTAGCGGTGCCGGTCGCCGTCTGCGGTGCGTACCTCCCGGGCAGCCCGGTCGACGGCGGTGACCGCGGCGCCGGTGCGGACGTCCGCGCCCTGCCCGGCGACCTCGACCAGCTCCACGTCCGGCTCGTCGATCTTCCCGGCGAGCAGGGTGGAGAGCAGGATCCGGTTGTACGCCCGGTGCGGCTCCGCCCCGAGCACGGTGACCTTCCGGTCGCCGCCTCGGGCGTGCAGCTCGGCGGCGAGGCGGGCGCCCGCCATGCCGTATCCCACGATCACGATGCGCTCGGTCATGCCTTCTCCACCCGGACGGCGCAGATCTTGAACTCGGGCATCCCGGAGACCGGGTCGACGGCGTCGTTGGTGACCGTGTTGGCCCGCGCCGCGCCGGGCCAGTGGAACGGCGCGAAGACGGTGTCCGGCCGGATCGCCGGGCTGAGCCGGGCCGGTGCGCGCAGCTCGCCCCGGCGGGAGACCACCCGGACCTCCTCGCCCTCGGCCACGCCGAGCCGGCCGGCCAGGTCGGGGTGCAGCTCCACGAAGCCGCCGGGGGCGGCCCGGCGCAGCGCGGCGACCCGGCGGGTCTGCGCGCCGGACTGGTAGTGGGCGAGGACCCGGCCGGTGGTGAGGTGCAGCGGATAGTCGGCGCAGACCGGCTCGGCGGCCGGCCGATGGGTCACCGCGCGGAACCGGGCCCGGCCTTCCGGGGTGGGGAACCGGTCGGTGAAGAGGCGGGGGGTGTCCGGCCCGTCCTCGTCCGGGCAGGGCCAGAAGACCCCCGTGTCGGCGTCGATCCGGTCCCAGCTGACCCCGGCGTAGTCGGCCGGCCCACCGGCCGAGGCCCGCCGCAGCTCGGCGAAGACCGCCGCCGGGTCGGTGGGGAACGCACCGGGTGCGTCGAGGCGGGTGGCGAGGGCGGCGAGGACCGCGAGGTCGGTGCGGACGCCGGGGGGTGGCTCGCGCAGCGCGCGGCGGCGCAGCACCCGACCCTCCAGGTTGGTCATGGTGCCGTCCTCCTCGGCCCACTGGGCGACGGGCAGCACCACGTCGGCCAGGTCGGCGGTCTCCGAGCGGAGGAAGTCGGCCACCACCAGCAGGTCCAGGTCGCGCAGCCGGGACTCGACCCGCGCCGCGCGGGGCGCGGACACCACCGGGTTGGAGCCGAAGACCAGCAGCACCCGGGGGCCGTGCGGGGTGCCGAGCGAGTCGAGGAGCTGATAGGCCGGTACGCCCGGCCCGGGCAGCGCCGCGGGGTCGACGCCCCAGACCCCGGCCACGTGCTCCCGGGCCGCCGGGTCGTCGATCCGCCGGTAGCCGGGGAGCTGGTCGGCCTTCTGCCCGTGCTCCCGGCCGCCCTGCCCGTTGCCCTGCCCGGTGAGGCAGCCGTACCCGGAGCCGGGGCGGCCGGGCAGGCCCAGGGCGAGCGCCAGATTGATGAAGGCGGTGACGGTGTCGACGCCCTTGGCGTGCTGCTCGGCGCCCCGGGCCGTGAGGATGACCGCGCGGTCCACGGTGGCCAGGGCGCGGGCGGTCGCCTCCAGGTCGGCCACCGGCACCCCGGAGAGGCGCTCCGCCTCGGCCGGCCAGCAGCCCGCCACGGTCCGCCGGACCTCGTCGAAGCCGGTGGTCCGGTCGGCCACGTACGCCCGGTCGAGCCAGCCCTCGGTGAGCGCGATGTGCAGCAGCGCGTTGGCCACGGCCAGGTCGGTGCCGGGCAGCGGTTGCAGGTGCAGGTCGGCCTGGCGGGCGGTGGCGGTGAGCCGGGGGTCGACCACGATGAGCCGGCCGCCCCGCTCGCGCTGGTCGGCGAGGTGGCGCATGAGCGGCGGCATGGTCTCGGCGGGGTTGGCGCCGACCAGCAGCAGGGTGTCCGCCCGGCCCAGGTCGGCGAGGGGGAAGGGGAGCCCCCGGTCGACGCCGAAGGCGCGCAGTCCGGCCGCCGCGGCCGAGGACATGCACCAGCGTCCGTTGTAGTCGATGTGGCGGGTGCGCAGCGCCACCCGGGCGAACTTGCCGAGCGCGTACGCCTTCTCGTTGGTCAGCCCGCCGCCGCCGAACACCGCGACGGCGTCCGGCCCGTGCCGCTCCTGGATCGCCCGCAGCCCGCCCGCGACCCGGTCGAGCGCCTCGTCCCAGCTCGCCGGGCGCAGCTCACCGCCGGGCCGGTCCCGCAGCAGCGGGGTGGTCAGCCGCTCCGGGTGGTCGAGCAGTTCGGCGGCGGTCCAGCCCTTCTGGCACAGGCCGCCGCGGTTGGTGGGGAAGTCCCGGGGTGCGACCTCGACGCGTCCCGCGGTCTCGCGCAGCACCATGCCGCACTGGAGCGCGCAGTACGGGCAGTGCGTGGCCGCCTCCCGAAGCCGTACCCCCGGTTGCGTCGCCAGGCGTGCACCGTCTGTCATGCCGGCAAAGCGTGCCGGCGAGCGGTTTCCGCTCCGGGTCCCGGTTGTTTCGGTCCTGTCAAGAGCGGCTCACACCGCCGGGGAGTGACGGGCCGGTCGCCAGCACTTAGAATGTGGGACGAATATCTCGGATAATGGGAGACACGATGAGTGTGGCGGACGCGTTCGACGCGGTGGCGGGCAGCTACGACGCGGCCCGGCGCCGGCTGGTGCCCTGCTTCGACGCCTTCTACGGCACGGCGGTCGAGGTGGCCGCGCCGCCGCTGCGGGCGGCGCTCGCCGCGGGGCGTACCCCGGAGGTGCTGGACCTGGGCGCGGGCACCGGCCTGCTCTCCCTGCTGCTGGGCGCGGCGGTCCCCGGGGTCCGGCTGACGCTTGTCGACGGCGCGCCCGGCATGCTCGCGGTGGCCGCCGACCACCTGGCCGCCCGCGGAATGCCGCACCGCACCGTGCTCGCCGACCTGGCCGACCCGCTGCCCGCCGGCCGCTACGACGCGGTGGTCTCCGCGCTGGCCATCCACCACCTGGACGACGGCGGCAAGCGGGCGCTCTACCGGCGGGCGGCCGAGGCGCTGGCGCCGGGCGGCGTCTTCGTCAACGCCGAGCAGGTGGCCGGCCCGACCCCGGCCCTGGACCGGCGCTACGACGAGGTGTGGACGGCCCGGATCACCGAGTTGGGCTCGGACGCCGGGGAGATCGCCGCGGCGCAGGAGCGCATGCGGCACGACCGGCCCGCGCCGGTGGCCGACCAGTGCCGCTGGCTCGGCGAGGCCGGCCTGGTCGACGTGGACTGCTTCTTCAAGGAGTGGCGGTTCGCCGTGTTCGGCGGACGCCGTCCCTGAGCGTTCGCGCGTGTCCGGTTCGCCGACCGGTGCGAGCGGGGATGACTGGCGGTCATACCAGTGGGTACTCTGACCGGCATGACCGCCAAGGTGACACTGTCGTTCTCCGACGAGACGATCGAGGAGGCGCGCCGGTTCGCCAAGCGGGAAGGGCTCTCCCTCTCCGCCTGGATGGACCGGGCCGCCCGGGAGAAGGCGCTGCGCGAGGTGTTCACGGCGCACGCCGAGGCGGTCGCCCGCGCCGGCCTCGACCTGGAGTCCGCCGCGCTGGCCGACGCCCAGGAGGCCGCGCTGGTCGACGACGCGCTGTTCGGCGGCGGGCGCCCGAGTGCTGCGTAGGGGAGAGGTCTGGCGCATCTCCGGCGCCCGGGAACGGCTCGGCCTGGTCATCAGCTCCGACGTCTACAACTCCACCGCCGTCCCGATCGTGATCGTGGTCGAGGTGGTCGAGGAGTCGCTGCTGCGCGACTCGCCCCTGGCCGTGCGGATGGGCGGCTACGTGGTGATGCCCGACCGGCTCTCCTCGCCCATGAAGAAGTGGTTCACCGAGTGCGTGGACGTGGCCGACACCGAGACCATGCAGCGGGTCGGCCGCGCGCTGCGCATCCTCCAGGAGATCTGAGCGCTTCACCGCCGCCCGCCGGCGCACGTGCGATCTCCGTTTCCCGCCCGACCCGCGACGGGCACGACCGGGAAACCGACCGTTCCTAGCGTCCCCCTCGTCACCGACGAGGAGGAGACGCCGTGAGCACGCTCGCTTCCCCCACCACCCCGGCCCCGGCCGCCGCCGGGCGGCCGGGGCGGATCACCGAATGGCGCCCGGAGGACCCGGGGTTCTGGGCCACGACCGGCGCGCCGATCGCCCGCCGGAACCTGTACGTCTCGATCTTCGCCGAGCACGTCGGGTTCTCCGTGTGGAGCCTCTGGTCGGTGACGGTGCTGTTCCTGGGCCCCGAGTACGGCATCGACCCGGCCGGGAAGTTCCTGCTCACCGCCGTGCCGGCCGCGCTGGGCGCGGTGCTGCGGCTGCCGTACACCCTGGCGGTGGCCCGCTTCGGCGGCCGGAACTGGACGGTCGTGAGCGCGCTGCTGCTGCTGGTGCCGGCGGTGCCCATGGCGGTGCTGATCGAGCCCGGCGTGTCCTACGCCACGCTCATGGTGCTGGCCTGCCTGACCGGCGTCGGCGGCGGCAACTTCGCCTCCTCCATGGCGAACATCAACCTGTTCTTCCCGGAGCGGCTCAAGGGCCGGGCGCTCGGGCTCAACGCGGGCGGCGGGAACCTCGGCGTGCCGGCCGTGCAGCTCGTCGGCCTGGCGGTGCTGGCCACCGCCGGAGCGGCGTACCCCCGGCTGGTGCCGGCGGTCTACCTGCCGCTGATCGTGCTCGCGGCGCTGGTCGCGGCGCGCCGGCTGGACAACCTCCCGGGGGCGCGCAACGAGCCGGGCGCGCTGCGCGCGGCGGCCCGCGACCCGCACACCTGGGTGATGTCGCTGCTCTACATCGGCACCTTCGGCTCGTTCATCGGCTTCGGCTTCGCCTTCGGCCAGGTGCTCCAGCTCCAGTTCCACGACCGGTTCCCGACCCCGGTCGACGCCGCCTGGCTGACGTTCCTCGGGCCGCTGATCGGCTCGCTGGTGCGGCCGTTCGGCGGCCACCTCGCCGACCGGCTCGGCGGGGCCCGCGTGACCTTCGGCAACTTCGTGGCGATGGCGGCCGGCGCCGCCCTGGTGCTGTACGCCGCCCGGGACCGGTCCTTCCCGCTCTACCTGGCCGGGTTCCTGGCGCTGTTCGTCTTCTCCGGCATCGGCAACGGGTCGACGTACAAGATGATCCCGGCGATCTTCCGGGCCCGGGCCGCCGCCGAGGCGGAGCTGACCGGGGACCGGGAGGCGGCCGAGCGGCGGGCGCGGCGCCTCTCCGGGGCGGTCATCGGCATCGCCGGGGCGGTCGGCGCCTCGGGCGGGGTGCTGGTGAACGTGGCGTTCCGGCAGTCGTTCCTGGCCTCCGGCACCGCCGACGCCGCCTACCTGGCCTTCCTCGGCTGGTACGCGCTCTGTTTCCTGGTGACCTGGGCCGTGTACCTGCGGCCGGGGCCGCGTAAGCTGTCCGGGGTGTGACCTCCGCCATGGCAAAGGCGCAGGCCACACGGGGCGACCCCCCGTTTTGACCTGCCGCCGCACGGCCGGGTATCGTTGCCTGCTGTTGTACGACATTCTTAGGCGTGCCGCATCAGGTACGCTTGGTCGTTCGTGCGCGCTGGTCCGGCCGGGAAGCCCTGGTCACCTCGGCGCGCGACCCCAGACCGACGACGAGACAAGGTAGACCTGTGCGTACGTACAGCCCGAAGCCGGGTGAGATCGAGCGTCAGTGGCACGTCATCGACGCCTCTGATGTCGTGCTGGGCCGCCTCGCGACCCACGCCGCCACGCTGCTGCGTGGCAAGCACAAGCCGACTTTCGCGCCGCACGTCGACACGGGCGACTTCGTCGTCATCGTGAACGCGGGCAAGGTCGCGCTGACCGGCAACAAGCGGCAGACCAAGATCGCTTACCGCCACTCCGGCTACCCGGGTGGTCTGAAGCAGGTCGGCTACGACGAGCTGCTGACCAAGCGGCCCGAGCGGGCCATCGAGCTGGCCGTCAAGGGCATGCTTCCGCACAACAAGCTGGGCCGTCAGATTCTCAAGAAGCTGAAGGTCTACGCCGGTGCCGAGCACCCGCACGGCGCGCAGCAGCCGGTGCCGTTCGAGATCAAGCAGATCGCGCAGTGAGCGCGGGCGAAGGAAGCAGCATGACCGACATCACCGCCACCGAGGTCGCCCCCGAGGCCACCGAGGCGCCGGCGCCCGTCGCGCGCGCGCCTCGTGGCGACCGCCCGATCCAGACCGTGGGTCGGCGCAAGGAAGCCATCGTCCGGGTCCGCATCGTCCCGGGCAGCGGCAAGATCACCTGCAACGGCCGCGACCTCGAGGCCTACTTCCCGAGCAAGGTGCACCAGCAGCTCATCAAGGACCCGCTGGTCACCGCCGAGAAGCCCGAGGCCTTCGACGTGATCGCCAACCTGCGGGGCGGCGGCACCACCGGCCAGGCCGGCGCGCTGCGCCTCGCCATCGCCCGGGCGCTGATCGTCAGCGAGCCCGACGACCGCCCGGCCCTCAAGAAGGCCGGCTTCCTGACCCGTGACGCCCGGGTCAAGGAGAGCAAGAAGTACGGCCTCAAGAAGGCCCGTAAGGCTCCCCAGTACTCGAAGCGCTGATCACCAGCAGCGCCTTGTACTTCTGACGGACGGCCGGGTCCGCCTCCCACTCCGGGAGGTGGCCCGGCCGTTCCGCTTTCTCCTCTCAACGGCAGTTCCATCGGAGGTTGGCGGGTATGGGCCGGTTGTTCGGCACGGACGGCGTACGCGGGCGGGCGAACGCGGATCTCACCCCGGAGTTGGCGCTCGCGGTGGCGGTGGCCGCCGCCCACACGCTGGCCGAGACCGACAAGAGCCATCCGCCGCTCGCCGTGGTGGGCCGGGACACCCGGGCCAGCGGCGAGATGCTGGAGGCCGCAGTGGTCGCCGGGCTGACCAGCGCCGGCGCCAACGTGGTGCGGGTCGGCGTGCTGCCCACCCCCGCGGTGGCGTTCCTCACCGCCGAGGCCAAGGCCGACCTGGGCGTCATGCTCTCCGCCTCGCACAACCCGATGCCGGACAACGGCATCAAGCTCTTCGCCGCCGGCGGGCACAAGCTGCCCGACGAGATCGAGATGCGGATCGAGGCCGCCGTCGAGGCGAACGCCACCACCGCCTGGGAGCGCCCCATCGGCGCCGGGGTCGGCCGGGTGCACGACCTGCTCGACGGCGCTGACCACTACGTCCAGCACCTGGTCGGCACCGTGCCGCACCGGCTGGACGGGATCAAGGTCGTGGTCGACTGCGCCAACGGCGCGGCCGCCGACGTCGCCCCCGTGGCATACCGGGAGGCCGGCGCCGAGGTGATCGCCATCTACGCCGAGCCGGACGGCCTGAACATCAACGACGACTGCGGCTCCAACCACATCGAGGCGCTGCGCGCCGCCGTGGTCGAGCACGGCGCGCACCTCGGCATCGCGCACGACGGCGACGCCGACCGCTGCGTCGCGGTCACCGCCGACGGCGACGAGGTCGACGGCGACCAGGTGATGGCGATCCTCGCCCTGGCCATGCGGGAGGCCGGCGAGCTGACCCAGGACACGCTGGTCGCCACCGTCATGAGCAACCTCGGCCTGCGGCTGGCCATGTCCGCGCAGGGCATCCGGCTGGTCGAGACCAAGGTCGGCGACCGGTACGTGCTGGAGGAGCTGCGCGCCTCCGGCCTGGCGCTCGGCGGCGAGCAGAGTGGACACATCGTGATGCCGGCGTACGCGACCACCGGCGACGGCGTGCTCACCGGCCTGCACCTCATGTCGCGGATGGCCGCCACCGGCCAGTCCCTCGCCGAGCTGGCCGGCGTGGTCACCAAGCTGCCGCAGGTGCTGATCAACGTGCCGGTCGGTGACCGCACCGTCGGCGCCGCCGCGCCGGCCGTCCGCGCCGAGGTGGACCGGGCCGAGGCCGAGCTGGGCGAGACCGGCCGCGTGCTGCTCCGCCCCTCGGGCACCGAGCCGCTGGTCCGCGTCATGGTCGAGGCGGCCACCGAGTCGACCGCCCGATCGGTGGCCGAGCGCATCGCGGACCAGGTCCGCAGCGCCAGCCCGGTCGCCTGACCCGGCTACCGACGCAGCCGCGCACTCCTCGCCGTCGGGTCGATGCTCACTCCTCGGCCAGCAGTCGCGCGGTGGGCAGGCGGCGCAGCAGCGCGGCCGGAACGAGTGCCGCCAGGCAGGTGACCAGCACTCCGGCCAGCGCCACGGCGGCCGCCACCGCCACCAGCGCCGCCGGCAGGTCGCCCACCAGCCCGGCCGCCCCGCCGAGCCCCAGGGCGGCGCCGCTGACCGCGCCGAGCGTGCCGAGCGCGGCGCCCTCGTAGCCGACCAGGCGGCCGAGCATTCCGTCGGTCCAGCCGGTGGCGTGAAGGGTGGCCAGCTCCGCGGCGCGGTCGCGGATGTTCAGGTAGAGCACGTCGGCCACCGCGGCGGCCCCGAGCAGCACGGTGGCCACCGCGGCGAGAACGTCCGCGCCGCGCACGCTCAGCGACACCGTGTCGCCGAGCAGGCTGCCGACGACGGCACCGCGGAAGGCGTGGGCGACGGCGGCGACCACGGTCAGCGCGGCCACCCCGATGGCCAGTGCGCCGGCCCCGAGCAGCGTGCGCCCGGGAGTGCGGGCCAGGTTGACGACGGCCAGCCCGGCGATCGTCCGGGCGCGACGGGAACGCAGGGTGTGTGCCACGGGCGGGCGCAACGCGGCGGCGGGGTGGGCGCGCGAGGCCCGCAACGCGGGTGCCAGCCCCGCCGCCAACGCCAGCAGCAGGGCCACCGGTACGGCGAGCAGGGCGCGCCGCCAGTCGATGCCGATGCCGAGGGCGGTGCCGAGTGGGATCGCGAGGCCGACGGCGAGCAACCCGGCTCCGAGGCCCAGGGCGGCGACCTCACCGAGGACGAGTGCGCCGATGCGGCGGGCGGGCCAGCCGAGGCAGGCCAGCACGGCGAGCTCGGGGCGGCGGTCCCGGACCGCGGCGGAGACGGCGTTGCCGAGGAAGAGCACGCAGACCACCAGCACCAGCAGGAAGAGGACGGCGCTCTTCCGATCCACCGCCCTGGTGATCACCGAGGCGACGCCGAGGGCCGACCAGTTCTCGGTCAGCCGCAGGTCAGGGCGGCCGAAGGCGCCCGTGGGCAGCTCCACGGTCTGCGGGGCCGGGGAGGAGCCGAGGGTGATGTCCACGTCGAGGCCGGTGGTGGTGGCGATCTGTTCGGCGATCAGCCGGACCTGCTCGGCGGAGCGTTCGCTGTAGCCGTCGACGTCGGCCACCCGGACCCGGATCGCGCTGATCGGCGCGGTGCGCTGCGGGTTGCTGCCGCCCTTGAGCAGCTCCGGCACCGCGGCGAGGGTGGTCAGCAGCAGCGGCGGGGCGGACAGGTAGCCGGCGGGATTGCCGCTCGGCTCCAGCGGCGACCCGCCGAGCGCCGCACGGCTGCGGTCGTCGGCGCCGGTGGCCCGGGGCGGTTCGTACGTCTCCAGCGGCACCTTGCCCAGATCGCTGAACCCGGTCAGCTTCTCGGGGTCGAAGAAGCCCACCGAACGCCAATCGCGCGCGGTGGTCAGGGACCGCCCGGACGGGGGCAGACCGAGCGCAGCCAGCGGCCGGAACGGAGTGTCCTCGGTGAGCCAGGGACGCGGTGTCGCGATCGCCAGGTCGGTCCCGACGTACACCTTGGAGTTCGGGGCCGCCGGCCGGGCGCGGAGGCTGCCGTCCGGCACCTGGTCGTAGCTCGTGTGGCCGGGCTGGACCACGCGGGCGAGCTGACCCGCGCAGCATTCCTCGGCGCCAGTGAGCTGGGCCCGGTAGGCGGCCGCCACCTCCTGCTCCGACCCGCCCGCGGGGATGCTCGGCGCGCCGCGCAACACCCGGGCCAGGTCGTACGGCTCGACGTCGCCGATGCTGCCGGGCGGGACGATGCGGTGCCAGGTGGTGCGTACCGCGCCGTCCAGGTAGGGCCGGGCGCTGACCAGCACGGGCAGGGTGTGCCATGTCGTGCCCGACGTCCGCCTCGTCCGGAGGGTGTCGGCGGCGGTGAGTGGCCGACCCCCCACGATCGCTCCGGACAGGCCGACCAACCGCTGCTCGGCGTCCGGGTCGACGGCCGCGAGCAGGAACGGCACCGTGACCCTCGGCCGGACGATGAGCCGATCCGACTCTCGGGCCGGCGGTGAGCCGGGAGCGCGGCTCTCGAATCGCCCGTCGGGCAGCAGCCGGAACGCCTCGATCGACCAGGTCCGCCGGTCGGTGAGGGTGTTCATCGACGGGGCGAGATACCAGCGCGGGTCGCAGATGGGCGCGCTCCGCCCGCGTGACAGGACCTCCCGCGGCACGTCACCACAGAGCAGGGAGTTGTAGCGGCGGCCGTCGCTGTACGGGATGGCGTCGGCCCGGAACCCGACGTCGGTGCGCGGATAGACGAGCGGATGTGTGGTGACGTACACGTAGATCGGCTCCGCGACGACGCGGCTCAAGCCGCGTTCGGCGAGGAACGTGCGGTCGACCCGGATCACCTGGCGGTCCAGCGAGCGGTCGACGGCGTCGGTGAGGTCGAGCGGCAGCTCGACCTGGGTGGTGGAGTGCCCGAGCATGGCGATCGGGGCGGCGACGTCCACCCCCTCGACGGCCTTGACCTGGTCGTACTGGGCGGTGGTGATGCCGCCGTAGCTGCCGGAGAGGTAGTTGGGCCGGACCAGGCCGCGCTCCGCCTCCAACGGGGTGCGCGTCCCCTTCGGACGAACCAGGATGTCGTAGGCGGCGCGGGTGTTCCGTTCGACGGTGCCGGTGACGGCGAGCCGCGAGGTGGTGGTGGCGCCGGTGAGGACGACGAAGCCGGTGGTGGCCACCAGTACGCCGACCAGCAGCGCCACCGACCGTCCCGCACGGCCACGAAGCTGCCCCCAGATGACGTGGAACATGTCGCGCATCCCCCCTGTGCTGACTCACACTGGCCGACCTCTGCGCGGTCCGCCTTACCGCGTCCGGCACCGCCCGACCGCGACGCCGGTCAGAGCCGCAGCCGGGTGGCGCGGTCGAAGGTGTCGGCCGGGTCCTCCCCGTCGGTGAGGTCGATGTCCTCCACGACCTGCCCGTCGCCGAGGCGGATCAGGCGGTCGCACCGGGCGGCGACGGCCTGTTCGTGAGTGGCGAGCAGGATCGTCATCCCGTGCCGGTCGCGCAGGTCGAGCAGCAGGTCGAGGATCTGGGCGCCGGTGGTCGAGTCGAGGTTGCCGGTGGGCTCGTCGGCCAGCAGGAGCCGGGGCGCGCCCATCAGGGCCCGGGCGATGGCCACCCGCTGCTGCTGGCCGCCGGAGAGCTGGGCGGGCAGCGCGCGTTCCCGGCCGGCGAGGCCCACCGCGTCCAGCAGCTCCCGGGCCCGGACCGTGTGGTCCGCGCGGCCCCGGCGCGGCAGCACCGGCGCGATCACGTTGTCCAGCACGGTCAGCGCCGGCAGCAGGTGGTAGCGCTGGAAGACGAAACCGACCCGCTGGCGGTACCGGGCCAGCGCGGCCCGGCGCAGCGCGGTCACCTCCACGTCGTCCACCGTCACGGCGCCCCGGTCCGCCTGCTCGATCGCGCCGATGAGGTGCAGCAGCGTGGACTTGCCGGAGCCGCTGGGCCCGGTCAGCGCCACCACCGATCCCGCCGCGATCTCCACCGACACGTCGTCGACGGCGGTGAGCCGCTCGGTGCCGCTGCGGAACTGCCGGACCAGCCCGGTGGTGCGTACCGTACTGCCCGTCGTCGCGTCCATGGTCACTCCTCTGCCAGCAGTCGTGCGGTGGGAAGGCGGCGCAGCAGCGCGGCCGGGACGAGCGCCGCCAGGCAGGTGACCAGCACCCCGGCCAGCGCCACGGCGGCGGCCACCGCCACCAGCGCCACCGGCAGCTCGCCGACCAGCCAGGCCGCCCCGCCGAGCCCCAGGCCGGCGCCGCTGAGCGCGCCGAGCGCGCCGAGCGCGAAGCCCTCGTAGCCGACCAGGCGGCCCAGCGCGGCGTCGGTCCAGCCGGTGGCGCGCAGCGTGGCCAGCTCGGCGGCGCGGTCCCGGATGTTCAGGTAGAGCACGTCGGCGACCGCGCCGGCCCCGAGCAGCACCGTGGCCCCCGCCGCGAGGGCGTCCGCGCCGCGCACGCTGAGCGACACGGTGTCACCGAGCAGGCTGCCCACGATCGCGCCCCGGAACGCGTAGGCGGTGGCGGCGACCAGGGTCAACGCGGCCACCCCGATGGCCAGCGCGCTCGCCCCCAGCACGGTGCGGCCGGGGCTGCGCACCAGGTTCACCAGGGCCGGACCGGGCAGGCTGCGGGGTCGGCGTACCCAACGGGCGCTGGCCACCGGCGGGCGCAACGCGGCGGCCGGGTGGGCGCGCGCGGCTCGCAGCGCCGGCGCCACGCCGGCGACCAGCGCCAGCAGCAGAGCCACCGGTACGGCGAGCAGCGCCCGCCGCCAGTCGACGCCGATGTCCAGGGCCGCACCGAGCGGGAACGCCAGGCCGACGGAGAGCAGCCCGGCGGCGAGACCCAGCGCGGCGACCTCGCCGAGGACCAGCGCGCCGATCCGGCGGGCCGGCCAGCCCAGGCAGGCGAGAACCGCCAGCTCGGGCCGGCGGTCCCGGACGGCGGCGGACACCGCGTTGCCGAGGAAGAGCACGCAGACCACCAGCACCAGCACGAAGAGCGCGGCGCTCTTGCGGTCGACGGCCTTCGTGATGACGGCGGCCACGCCCAGCGCCGACCAGTTCTCGCTCAATCGCAACGCGGGGCGGCCGAACGCGCCGGCCGGCAGCTCCACCGTCTGCGGCGCGGGGGAGGACCCGAGCGTGATGTCGACGTCCAGGCCGGTGGCCCGGGCGATCCGCTCGGCGATCAGCCGGACCCGCTCGGCGGAGCGCTCGCTGTAGCCGTGCACGTCGGCGACCCGGACCCGGATCGCGCTGATCGGCGCGGTGCGCTGCGGGGCGCTGCTGCCGTCCAGCAGCTTGGGCACGCTGGCGAGGTTGGTCAGCAGCAACGGCGGCGCGGACAGGTAGCCCGCCGGATTGCCGCTCGGCTCCAGCGGCCGGTCGCCCAGCGCGGCCCGGCTGCGGTCGTCGGCGCCCTCGGCCACCGGCGGCTCGTACGTCTCCAGCGGCACCTTGCCGACGTCGTTGAAGCCGGCCAGCTTCTCCGGATCGAACACACCGACCGCCCGCCACTGCCGGAACGGGGTGATGGCCCCGCCGCTGGGCAGGGGAATCCGGCGGAGGGTACGCGCCCCCACGTCCTCCGTGAGCCAGGGACGGGGCAGCCAGTTGAAGTCGCGTTCGTTCCCGAAGACCTCCGGGGCGGCCGGCGGCACCGCGGCGGCCCGCAGTTCGCCGCCGGGTCGCTCGTCGTACGCCACGACGCCGGGCTGCGTGATGATCTGAAGCTGCCCGAAACAACATCCACCCTGATCGGAGATCCCGGTCGCGAGCTGGCTCCGGTAGGCGTCCGCCAGGTCCGCCCGGGCCACCCCGGCCGGCGTGCCGGCTGCCCGTCGGAGCCCCTCCTCCAGCTCGATGGCCGGCAGTCCGGCCGGCCGGGCGGCGGGCAGCCGGGTGAGCGTGGCCCGCAGCTCGCTGTCGAGATAGGGCCGACTGGTGGCCAGCACCGGGACCGACCAGTTGCGCGCGGTGCCGAGCAGCTTCTCGCTCACCGCGTCGCCGGCTCGCAGGGGGCGGCCGTCCACCACGCTGCCCGACAGGCCGACCAGGCGCTGCTCGGCGTCGGGGTCGACGGCGGCGAGCAGGAACGGCACGGTGACCGCCTCGGGCACGGTCAGGCGGTCGGCGGCCGCGGTGGGGCCGTCACCGTTTCGTGCCAGGACGCCGTTCTCCGCCTCGAAGCGACCGTCCGGCAGCAGCCGGACCGAGGTGACCCGCCAGTTGTCCCGCTCGGAGAGCGTGCCGCGGTTGCCGATCAGGGCGCCGCTCTGAGGGTCGCAGATCGGCCGGCTGCTGCCGTCCGGCAGCACCTCGCGCGGGACCGGTCCGCAGACGTCGTCCACCGCGTAACGCCGGCCGTCGGTGTAGCGGAACTCGTTCAGGTTCTCCGGATCGAAGATCGGATGGATGAGGGGGTGTCTGGTGACGTAGACGTACCGGGGCTTGCCGGGTGCGGTGGACAGGCCGCGCTCGGCCACATAGGTGGGGTCGAGCCGGATCACCTGCCGGTCGAGTGACCGGTCGACCGCCGCCGTGAGATCCAGCCGCAGCGGCACCGCCGAGGTCGAGTAACCGATCATCGCGATGGGCGCGGCCACGTCCACGCCGGCGACCGCCCTGACCTGTTCGTACTGCGCCGTGGTGATGCCGCCGTGCGTGTCGGAGAGGTAGTTGGGCCGCACCAGCCCGCGCGCCGCCTCCAGCGGGGTGCGCGTCCCCTCGGGACGGACCAGGATGTCGTACGCGGCGCGGGTGTTCCGCTCGACGGTGCCGGTGACGGCCAGCCGCGAGGTGGTGGTGGCGCCGGTCAGGACGGTGAAGCCGGTGGTCGCCACCAGCACGCCGACCAGCAGCGCCACCGACCGCCCCGCACGGCCACGAAGCTGCCCCCAGATGACGTGGAACATGTCGCGCCTCCCCGTGTGCTGACCCACACTGTGCGCGATACATTGTGACAATGCAAGGCCCCGCACGGGTGCCTGTCCGGAACCGGATCGGAGGAGACGGTGGCGATCCAGCACGCGGTCCTGGCCCTGCTCGCCCGCGGCCCCAGCTACGGCTACGAGCTCAAGGGCGCCTTCGAGGCGGCGGTCGGCCCACAGTGGGGCCCGCTCAACATCGGGCACCTCTACCAGATCCTCGACCGGCTGTCCCGGGACGGCCTGGTGGTCGCCGAGCGGCACGCCCAGCCGGTGAAGCCCGACCGGGTGGTCTACGAGATCACCGCGGCCGGCCGGACCGAGCTGGACCGCTGGCTCGCCGAACCCAGCCCGCGCAGCGGCGGCTTCCGGGACGACTTCTTCCTGAAGGTCACCGCCGCGGCCCGGTCCGGCGAGGCCGCCGTCGTCCGGACCGTGCTCGCCAACCAACGCGCCCACCTGCTGCGGGAGCTGCGCAACCTCGACACGTTGCGCCGCCGTTCCGAGGACCCGGTGGTCCGGCTGCTGCTCGCCGCCGCCGCCCGGCACGTCGAGGCGGACCTCGCCTTCGTCGACGACGCCGAGTCGGCGCTGCTCGCCGACGGGGGCGCCGCGCTCCGGACGCTGGCGACCGACCGGCCGGGCCCGGCGACGCCGGCGGCGGATGCCGGCCCGGCACGGTCCGCCGGCTGACCCTCGGGGTTAGCGGGACGCCACCCGGCGCAGGAACCGGTCGGCCAGGTGGACGATCCGGTCGGCGTCCAGCTCCAGCGCCGGGCCGGCCACGGTCACCTCGGTCACCGCCAGGCCGGGCACCTCGGTGTCCCGCCAGCCGCCCGCGAACCACGCCTTCTCCTCCTCGGCGAGCGCGAGGTTGGCGGCGTCCAGCGCCTCGGCCGGGTGTGGCAGCCAGAGGCGGAACTGGTGGGTGTGCGGCGGGGCCGGGTGCACCCGGGCGCCCGGCAGGGTGGCCAGCGCCTCGGCCACCACCTTCGCGTGCGCCAGGTAGCCGGCCAGCCGCGGCAGCTCCCCCTCCAGCCCGGCGAGCGCGGCGAGGGCCGCGGGCCACTGCTGGAACAGGGTGCCGCCGTAACGGTGCCGCCAGGCGCGGGCGTACCGGACCAGCTCGGCGTCGCCGGCCAGCGCCGCGCCGGAGTGGCCGCCCAGGGACTTGTAGAACGAGACGTACGTGCTGTCGGCCAGAGCCGCGACCTCGGCCGCCGCATGCCCGAGGTGGACGGTGGACTCCCACAGCCGGGCCCCGTCCAGGTGCACGCGGGCACCCCGCTCCCGGGCCGCGCCGACCACCGCCACCAGCTCGTCCCACGCCGGCAGCACGAAACCGGCGTCCCGCAGCGGCAGCTCCAGGAAGAGCGTGCCGACCGGCTCGTCGAGCGCGGCCACCTCCTCGGCCGTCGGGTTGCGCGGCGCCGCCGTGGTCCGCACCGCCCGCAGCCCACCGAGCACCGCGTACGCGTCGCGCTCGTGCACCAGCGGGTGGCTGAGCGGGTGCAGCCCGACCGCGTCCCGGCCGGTCAGCTCGGCGCCGTAGCGCATCGCGACCTGCTGGGCCATCGTGCCGGTGGGGAAGAACGCCGCCGCCTCCACGCCGAGCAGCTCCGCGACCCGCCGTTCGAGCTGCTCCACCGCCCCGCCCTCGCCGTAGAAGTCGGGCAGCAGGTCGTCGGGGACGGCCGTCCCGAGCGCCACGAGCTGCTCCCGCACCGAGGCCGGCCGGACGCCGGAGAGCACCGTGTCACAGTCGCGCTGGGCGGCGAGCCGGCGCATCCGCTCGGCGTACGCGTCGGTCATGCGTCCTCCTTGAGCCGGCGCAGCCGGGTGACCGCCTCGGTGAGCACCTCGGGCCGCTTGCAGAACGCGAACCGGACCAGCCGCCGGCCCGCCTCCGCGTCGTCGTAGAAGACCTGCGTCGGCACCGCCACCACACCGCAGCGTTCCGGCAACGAGCGGCAGAACTCCACCCCGTCCCGCCCGCCGAGCGGGGTGACGTCGGCGGTCACGAAGTAGGTCCCCTCCGGCGCGAGCACCCCGAACCCCGCATCGGTGAGCCCGGTGACGAGCTGGTCCCGCCGCCGCTGCATCCCGTCCCGGAAGTCGGCGAAGTACGCGTCCGGCAGGCCGAGCGCGACCGCCACGGCCGGTTGCAGCGGCCCGGCGTTGACGAAGGTGAGGAACTGCTTCACCCGGAGCACGGCGGCGACCAGTGGCGCCGGGCCGCTCACCCAGCCGACCTTCCAGCCGGTGCAGGAGAACGTCTTGCCGGCCGAGGAGATGCGCAGCGTCCGCTCGCGCATGCCGGGGAGCGTCGCCAGCGGCAGGTGCGGGGCGGCGGCGTCGGTGAAGACCAGGTGCTCGTAGACCTCGTCGGTGACCGCGTACGCGCCGTGCTCCTGGCACAGCTCGGCGACCAGGGCCAGCTCGTCGGCGGTGAACACCTTGCCGGTCGGGTTGTGCGGGGTGTTCAGCAGCACCAGCCGGGTGCGCGACCCGAACGCAGCGCGCAGCTCCGCCGGGTCGAACGCGTACCGGCCGTCGGCGCCGGGACGCAGCGTCACCGGGCGGCGGACCGCGCCGGCCAGGGCGATCGAGGCCGCGTACGAGTCGTAGTAGGGCTCGAAGCAGACCACCTCGTCGCCCGGCTCGCAGAGGGCGAGGATGCTCGCCGCGATCGCCTCGGTGGCGCCGGCCGTCACGACGACCTCGCTGTCCGGGTCGTACTTCAGGCCCCAGAAGCGGCGCTGGTGGGCCGCGACGGCCGCGCGCAGCGCCGGGATGCCCGGCCCCGGCGGGTACTGGTTGTGGCCGGAGCGCAGCGCCTCGGCGGCCGCGGCGAGCATCTCCGGCGGGCCGTCGGTGTCGGGGAAACCCTGCCCGAGGTTGACCGCGCCGGTGCGCACGGCCAGCGCGGACATCTCGGCGAAGATCGTGGTGCCGAACGGCCGCATCCGGGCCACCAGCGGATCGGTCGTCGTCACGCCGGCCAGCCTACGGCCCGCCGCCGACGCCGCAAGACCGCCGCCTCCGGGGGCGCGGGCGTCACCAGCCGAAGCAGGTCGCTATCCCTCCCGTGGCGCTCGAATCCTGGGAGACGACCTTCCCGTCGATGGTGATCCGGCAGGTCACGCCGTCGTTCCGTTGGTCCTCGGCGAGGGCGACGATCTGCACCCGTTGCCGGTCGTTGGCGGTGAACGCCAGTCGCCATGGTGGCTGCACCCCGTCGACGTTCAGGAAGTCGCCGTTGGCGTCGTAGAACTGGACGTTCGCCGCCCCCGTGCCGGTGACCTCGTACCGCACGGTGAACCGGCCGCGCCCGCCGGAGGGGGTGGTGGCGGGGACCGGCGGCGCGGGGTCCGTGGGTTCCCCGGCGAGGCCGCCGTCCGGCTCGCCGAATTCCGGGTCGTCGAACTCCGGGTCGTAGGGCTGCCCGGAGGTGGCCGAGTCGTCCACGAAGCTGCCGAGCACGCCGAAGCCGACGCAGCCGCACACGGCGAGCACCAGGGCGATGACCACGGTCACCACGACGGCCACGACCCACCCGCCCGCCGACCGGCGCGGCGCCGGCGCGGGATACGCGTACGGCGGCGGGTAGCCGGCCGGGGGCCATCCCGGGCCGGGGCCGGCGCCGGGCCAGGGCGGCGCGGGCACGGCGCCCGGGGCGCCGGGCGAGGGCCATCCCGGACCGGGAGCGCCGCCGGGCCAGGGCGCGGCAGGCGCGGCGCCCGGCGCGGCGGACCCGGGCGGCGGGGACCA
>NZ_WBKT01000081.1 GCF_008868175.1 Micromonospora sp. AMSO31t | reverse complement strand
CCGGCGACCGGCGCGCCGGCCGGCGGTGGCTGGGGTCCGGTGCCCCCGGCGTCGGTGCCGCCGCCCCCGCGCGAGGCGCCGCGCCCGCCGAAGCGCGTCGACGCGGTCCCGGGCACCCCGTTCGGGGTGGTCCACCTGGACGTGCCGCCGGTCACGTCGGGGCTCGCCATCGGGTCGCTGGTGATCGGGATCGCCTCGATCCTGGTGTCGCTGCTGGTCCTCTGCTTCGGTGTGGCCGGGCGGAACTACGGTGGCGCCTGGGCCGCCGGGGCGTTCACCGTGCTGGGGGTGATCGCCGGCACGGCGGCCGTCGTGGCGGGGCTGCTGGCCCGGCGACAGATCCGGCGGCCGGCGCCGCCGCCGGCGGTCCGGTTCACCGGGCGCGGCCTGGCCGTCGCCGGGCTCAGTTGCGGGGGAGTGGGCCTGCTGGTGAGCCTGGCCGGGCTTGCTCTGGCCCTGGTGGTGCAGATCACGTGACCGGGCCGGGCGGTCGGGCCGCGCATTGACCGACAATGACCGGTATGCCGGGATCTCCGGTGCGCGGGCGGAACGGGGGCCGCCGGGCCGAGCGCCGCGGAAGCCGGTACACTTGTCACCGTAGGTGCCCATGACGGGCGCGTGGGCACGATGTGATCGGCCGGCGGACCGCGACGCGGTTCTCCCGAGCCGCTCCGTTTTGACCGGCGCGGCTGTGGTAGGTACTCTTTCCCCTTGTGCCCGGGCCAGCCCGGGCAATGCGTGCGTGCGCTGGAGCCGGTGAGCCGGTGATCGCGCGGCCGCACGACAGAGCCGCAAGACCTGGCGGCGGGAGTTTCCTGCGTCGGTGACAAAAACCCGGTCGGACACGCACGTGACCGGGCCGGGACCGTGACTCGGGCGACACGCCCGACCGCGGGTGCTGGGACCCCGTCAGGTGGCCCTGGTTGGAATGTAGGAGAGCCGTCCATCAGGCCGGCTAGAGCAGACGGCGCGGTCGCCTCGCAGCGGCCGAAGGGAGCGGAGAAACCCGGTGCCCACCATTCAGCAGCTGGTCCGAAAGGGCCGTCAGGCCAAGACGACCAAGACCAAGACCCCGGCGCTCAAGGGGTCTCCCCAGCGGCGCGGCGTGTGCACCCGCGTGTACACCACCACCCCCAAGAAGCCGAACTCGGCGCTGCGCAAGGTCGCTCGCGTCAAGCTCAGCAGCCAGATCGAGGTGACCGCCTACATCCCGGGCGTCGGCCACAACCTGCAGGAGCACTCGATCGTGCTCGTCCGCGGCGGTCGTGTGAAGGACCTCCCCGGCGTGCGGTACAAGATCGTCCGCGGCTCGCTGGACACCCAGGGTGTCCGCAACCGCAAGCAGGCTCGCAGCCGTTACGGCGCGAAGAAGGAGAAGAGCTGACATGCCGCGTAAGGGACCCGCTCCGCGGAAGCCGCTGGTCGCTGACCCGGTGTACAACTCGCCGCTGGTCACCCAGCTGGTGAACAAGATCCTGATGCGCGGCAAGCGCCAGCTCGCCGAGCGCATCGTCTACGCCGCCCTGGAGGGCTGCCGCGAGAAGAGCGGCACCGACCCGGTCGTCACGCTCAAGCGCGCGATGGACAACGTCAAGCCCACCCTCGAGGTGCGCAGCCGCCGTGTAGGTGGCGCCACCTACCAGGTGCCGGTCGAGGTCCGTCCGGCCCGCGCGACCACCCTCGGCCTGCGCTGGCTGGTGACGTACTCCAAGGCCCGTCGCGAGAAGACCATGGTCGAGCGGCTGATGAACGAGCTGCTGGACGCGAGCAACGGCCTCGGTGCCGCCGTCAAGCGGCGCGAGGACACGCACAAGATGGCCGAGTCCAACAAGGCCTTCGCGCACTACCGCTGGTAACACCCTGGTTCCGGCGCCCACGAGGCGCCGGAACCGCCACCAGTTGTGTCTAGACGACGATAAGTAGGGATTGAAGTGGCCGCCGCAGACGCGCTCGCCAACGTACGCAACATCGGCATCATGGCGCACATCGATGCCGGTAAGACCACGACCACCGAGCGGATCCTGTTCTACACCGGTATCACGTACAAGATCGGTGAGGTCCACGAGGGCGCTGCCGTCATGGACTGGATGGAGCAGGAGCAGGAGCGTGGCATCACCATCACCTCCGCTGCTACCAAGTGTGAGTGGAAGGGCCACACGATCCAGATCATCGACACGCCCGGTCACGTCGACTTCACGGTCGAGGTCGAGCGGTCGCTGCGGGTGCTGGACGGTGCGGTCGCGGTCTACGACGGTGTCGCCGGCGTGGAGCCGCAGACGGAGAACGTCTGGCGGCAGGCCGACAAGTACCACGTCCCGCGGATGTGCTTCGTCAACAAGCTCGACCGGACCGGTGCCGACTTCTTCCGCTGCGTGCAGATGATGATCGACCGGCTCAACGCCACTCCGCTGGTGCTCCAGATCCCGATCGGGCTCGAGGGCGACCACATCGGCGTCGTCGACCTGATCGGCATGCGGGCGCTCACCTGGCGCGGGGAGACCCAGAAGGGTGAGGACTACGCGATCGAGGAGATCCCGGCCGACCTGGCCGACTCCGCGGCCGAGTGGCGCGAGAAGCTGATGGAGACCCTGGCCGACGTCGACGACTCGGTGATGGAGAAGTACCTGGAGGGCGAGGAGATCTCCGTCGAGGAGATCAAGGCCGCCATCCGGCGCGCCACCATCGCCAGCAAGGCCAACCCGGTGCTCTGCGGCTCGGCGTTCAAGAACAAGGGCGTGCAGCCCATGCTCGACGCCGTGGTCGACTTCCTGCCGTCGCCGCTGGACGTCCCGGCCATCGAGGGCACCGCCACCGACGGCGAGACGCCGATGCAGCGGAAGCCGTCGAAGTCCGAGCCGTTCTCCGGCCTGGCCTTCAAGATCCAGACCGACAAGCACCTCGGCAAGCTCACCTACGTCCGGGTCTACTCCGGTGTGGTCGAGACCGGCACCCAGGTGGTCAACTCCACCAAGGACCGCAAGGAGCGCATCGGCAAGATCTACCAGATGCACGCCAACAAGCGGGAAGAGCGCGGCTCGGCCCAGGCTGGCGACATCATCGCGGTGCAGGGTCTCAAGCAGACCACCACCGGCGACACGCTCTGCGACCCGGCCAACCCGGTCATCCTGGAGTCGATGACCTTCCCGGAGCCGGTCATCGAGGTCGCGATCGAGCCGAAGACCAAGGCTGACCAGGAGAAGCTCAGCACCGCCATCCAGCGGCTGGCCGAGGAGGACCCGACCTTCCGCGTCAAGCTGGACGAGGAGACCGGTCAGACGGTCATCTCCGGCATGGGCGAGCTGCACCTGGACATCCTGGTCGACCGGATGCGCCGCGAGTTCAACGTCGAGGCGAACATCGGTAAGCCGCAGGTGGCGTACCGCGAGACGATCCGCCGCAAGGTGGAGAAGATCGAGTACACCCACAAGAAGCAGACCGGTGGTTCCGGCCAGTACGCCCGCGTGATCGTGAGCATCGAGCCGCTGCCGCTGGACAACGACTCGCCGACCTACGAGTTCGCGAACGCCGTCACCGGTGGCCGCATCCCCCGGGAGTTCATCCCGTCGGTGGACGCGGGCGCCCAGGACGCCATGCAGTACGGCATTCTCGCCGGCTTCCCGCTGGTGGGTGTCAAGCTGACGCTGCTGGACGGCCAGTACCACGAGGTCGACTCGTCGGAAATGGCGTTCAAGATCGCCGGCTCGATGGTGATGAAGGAGGCGGCCCGCAAGGCCGACCCCGCGTTGCTCGAGCCGATGATGGCCGTTGAGGTCACCACCCCTGAGGAGAACATGGGTGACGTCATCGGCGACCTCAACTCCCGGCGGGGCATCATCCAGGCGATGGAGGAGCGCAGCGGCGCCCGCATCGTCCGGGCCCTGGTGCCGTTGTCGGAGATGTTCGGCTACGTCGGCGACCTGCGGTCGAAGACCCAGGGCCGGGCTAGCTACAGCATGCAGTTCGACTCCTACGCCGAGGTTCCTCAGAGCGTGGCGAAGGAGATCATCGCCAAGGCGACGGGTGAGTGACGCTCACCTGAGCTGACCCGATGATCCGGGGGCGGTCGCGGGAGGGATCTCCCGCCCGCGGCCACCTCGGTCGGGTTGTGTGAATTCCGGGCCTGTAGGCTTCATCGCCGCAGAACCCACCAAAGGCTCTCCGGCCGTCAGGTCGGAAAGGCTGTCGACAGAGTCCTAAGCGCCGACCGGCGCACCGGGGCGAACGAACCAAGAAAGTCCACAGGAGGACACCAGTGGCGAAGGCGAAGTTCGAGCGGACTAAGCCGCACGTCAACATCGGCACCATTGGTCACATCGACCACGGTAAGACGACGCTGACGGCGGCCATCACGAAGGTCCTGCACGACCAGTTCCCGGACCTCAACCCGTACACGCCGTTCGACGAGATCGACAAGGCGCCGGAGGAGAAGGCCCGCGGCATCACGATCTCGATCGCGCACGTCGAGTACCAGACCGAGGCGCGTCACTACGCGCACGTCGACTGCCCCGGTCACGCCGACTACATCAAGAACATGATCACCGGTGCCGCCCAGATGGACGGCGCGATCCTGGTGGTGGCGGCGACCGACGGCCCGATGCCGCAGACCCGCGAGCACGTGCTGCTGGCCCGTCAGGTCGGTGTGCCGTACATCGTCGTGGCGCTCAACAAGAGCGACATGGTCGACGACGAGGAGCTCCTGGAGCTCGTCGAGCTCGAGGTCCGCGAGCTGCTCTCGTCGCAGGAGTACCCGGGTGACGACCTGCCGGTCGTGCGGGTCTCGGCGCTGAAGGCCCTCGAGGGTGACCCCGAGTGGACCGGCAAGCTCATGGACCTCATGAACGCTGTCGACACCGCGATCCCGCAGCCGGAGCGCGAGACCGAGAAGCCGTTCCTGATGCCGATCGAGGACGTGTTCACGATCACCGGTCGTGGCACCGTCGTCACCGGTCGCGCCGAGCGCGGCATCCTCAAGCCGAACGAGGAGGTGGAGATCGTCGGCATCCGCGAGAAGTCGATGAAGACCACCTGCACCGGCATCGAGATGTTCCGCAAGCTGCTCGACGAGGCCCGCGCCGGCGAGAACGTCGGTCTGCTCCTCCGCGGCATCAAGCGCGAGGACGTCGAGCGCGGCATGGTCGTCGTCAAGCCGGGCACCACGACCCCGCACACGGAGTTCGAGGCGACGGTCTACATCCTCTCCAAGGAGGAGGGCGGCCGGCACACCCCGTTCTTCCAGAACTACCGTCCGCAGTTCTACTTCCGGACCACGGACGTCACCGGCGTCGTCACGCTGCCCGAGGGCACCGAGATGGTCATGCCGGGCGACAACACCACGATGGCCGTGAAGCTGATCCAGCCCATCGCGATGGAGGAAAACCTCAAGTTCGCGATCCGCGAGGGTGGCCGCACGGTCGGCGCTGGTCGCGTCACCAAGATCGTCAAGTGAGCTGGGTAACCCCGATTAGCGTCGCCGCCGGTCGTGCGGCATACTAGTCAGGTTGCGTAACGACGGTCAGTCGCCCGCGTCCGGTTAACGCTGGACCTCCGGGAGTCAGACAGTCTCGCGTAGGGTGGTTGATCGCCCCTGGCGGTCAACCACCCTCGCGCGGCGTCCAGGTCGCGGTCACCGCGATCGGCGCCATGACCCACCGCGTGGTCGGAAATCGCTCCGGAGTCCCGGGGCGGAGCCCGGCCCACGGGCGCGACACGCCCGACCGCGGGGGTCGGCGAAGTGGGGCTGTACCAGCCGGTACAGGCGCCCGCAACACAGCGGCATCGAGAGAAGGAACAGAAGCCACCATGGCGGGACAGAAGATCCGCATCCGGCTCAAGGCCTATGACCACGAGGTCGTCGACTCCTCGGCTCGGAAGATCGTCGAGACGGTGACGCGTACCGGGGCGCAGGTCGCTGGCCCGGTGCCGCTGCCCACGGAGATCAACCGTTTCTGCGTCATCCGCTCGCCGCACAAGTACAAGGACTCGCGCGAGCACTTCGAGATGCGTACGCACAAGCGTCTGATCGACATCATCGACCCGACCCCGAAGACGGTCGACTCGCTCATGCGCCTCGACCTGCCGGCTGGCGTCGACATCGAGATCAAGCTGTAGGGACCGGACAAATGGACAGGCAAGTCAAGGGGATCCTGGGCGCAAAGCTCGGCATGACCCAGGTCTGGGACAACAACCGCGTTGTTCCCGTGACCGTGGTTCAGGCCGGCCCGTGCGTCGTGAGCCAGGTTCGTAGCGCCGACAAGGACGGTTACTCCGCGGTCCAGCTGGCGTACGGGGCCATCGACCCGCGCAAGGTCAAGAAGCCGATCGCCGGGCACTACGCCAAGGCGGACGTCGCGCCGCGCCGGCACATCGTCGAGCTGCGCACCGCGGACGCCGCGGACTACTCGGCCGGCCAGGAGGTCACGGTCGAGGAGTTCCCGGCCGGCGTGACCATCGACGTCACCGGCAAGACCAAGGGCAAGGGCTACGCCGGCCCGATGAAGCGGCACGGCTTCCACGGTCTGCGCGCCAGCCACGGTGTCGAGCGCAAGCACCGCTCGCCGGGCTCGATCGGCGCCTGCGCGACCCCGGGTCGCGTCTTCAAGGGCACCCGGATGGCGGGTCGGATGGGTGGCGTTCGCTACACCGTCCAGAACCTGACCGTCCAGGCGGTGGACACCGACAACAACCTCCTGCTCGTCCGCGGCGCCATTCCGGGCCCGAAGGGCGCGCTGGTCCTGGTCCGCACCGCGGCCAAGACCAAGGTGAAGAAGGGCGGTGCGGCCAAGTGACCACCGTTGACGTCCTCAACGTCGAAGGCAACAAGGCCGGCTCCGTCGAGCTGCCCGCCGACATCTTCGACGCTCAGGCCAACATCCCGCTGATGCACCAGGTCGTGGTGGCTCAGCTGGCGGCGGCCCGGCAGGGCACGCACAAGACCAAGACCCGCGGCGAGGTCTCCGGTGGAGGCAAGAAGCCGTACAAGCAGAAGGGCACCGGTCGTGCCCGCCAGGGCTCGATCCGCGCGCCGCAGTTCGCCGGCGGTGGCGTGGTCCACGGCCCGGTGCCGCGCGACTACAGCCAGCGCACCCCGAAGAAGATGAAGGCCGCCGCCCTGCGTGGCGCCCTCTCCGACCGGGCGCGCGCCGGCCAGGTGCACGTCGTCGAGGCATTCGTCTCGGGCGAGAAGCCGTCGACCAAGGCCGCGCTGGCCACGCTGGCGAAGCTGACCGAGGCCCGTCGGGTCCTGGTCGTGCTGAGCAGCACCGACGAGCTGAACTGGGTGTCGCTGCGCAACGAGCCGCGGGTGCACCTGATCGAGGCCGGCCAGCTCAACACGTACGACGTGCTGGTGGCCGACGACGTGGTCTTCACGAAGGAGGCCCTGGACGAGTTCCTGGGCGTTCCCGCCGAGACCACCGAGGAGGGTGGCAAGTGAGCACGATCGCCGATCCGCGCGACATCATCGTCGCCCCGGTCGTCTCGGAGAAGAGCTACAGCGAGCTGAACCGGAACTGGTACACCTTCCTGGTGCACCCGGACGCCAACAAGACCGAGATCAAGATCGCTATCCAGCAGATCTTCAACGTCCGCGTCCTGACGGTCAACACGCTCAACCGCGAGGGCAAGCGCAAGCGCACCAAGACCGGCTTCGGTCAGCGCAAGTCCACCAAGCGGGCGATCGTGAAGCTGGCTGACGGTGACCGTATCGAGGCCTTCGGCGGCCCGGTCAGCTGAGGGGTGTAGACAATGGCTATCCGTAAGTACAAGCCGACGACGCCGGGCCGGCGTGGCTCGAGCGTTGCCGACTTCGCCGAGATCACCCGGTCGACGCCGGAGAAGTCGCTGCTGGCTCCGCTGCCGAAGAAGGGCGGACGCAACGCCCACGGCCGGATCACCACCCGGCACCACGGTGGCGGCCACAAGCGGCAGTACCGCCTGATCGACTTCAAGCGGGTCGACAAGGACGGCGTGCCGGCGAAGGTCGCGCACATCGAGTACGACCCGAACCGCACCGCGCGCATCGCGCTGCTGCACTACGCCGACGGCGAGAAGCGCTACATCCTCGCGCCGAAGGACCTGAAGCAGGGCGACCGGGTGGAGTCGGGGCCGAGCGCCGACATCAAGCCGGGCAACAACCTGCCGCTGCGCAACATCCCGGTCGGTACCACCATCCACAACGTGGAGCTGCGTCCGGGCGGCGGTGCCAAGCTGGCCCGCTCGGCCGGCGTCGGCATCCAGCTGCTCGGCCGTGAGGGCGCGTACGCGACCCTCCGCATGCCGTCCGGCGAGATCCGGCGGGTCGACGTGCGCTGCCGCGCCAGCGTCGGCGAGATCGGCAACGCCGACCAGTCGAACATCAACTGGGGTAAGGCCGGCCGGATGCGGTGGAAGGGCAAGCGCCCGACCGTCCGTGGTGTCGCCATGAACCCGGTGGACCACCCGCACGGTGGTGGTGAGGGTAAGACCTCCGGTGGTCGCCACCCGGTCAACCCGCAGGGTAAGCCCGAGGGCCGCACCCGTCGTAAGGGCCAGCCGAGCGACCGGCTGATCGTCCGCCGCCGCTACGCCACGCGTAAGCGCGGCTGAGGGAGATAAGACATGCCTCGCAGCCTGAAGAAGGGCCCGTTCGTCGACGACCACCTGCTCAAGAAGGTGGAGACGCAGAACGACAAGGGCTCGAAGAACGTCATCAAGACCTGGTCGCGGCGCTCGACGATCATCCCGGAGATGCTGGGTCACACGATCGCCGTGCACGACGGACGCAAGCACGTCCCGGTCTTCGTGACCGAGGCCATGGTCGGGCACAAGCTCGGCGAGTTCGCGCTGACCCGCACGTTCAAGGGTCACGAGAAGGACGACCGGAAGAGCCGCCGGCGCTGACGCCGCGGGCATACGGATAGAGGAACAAGGGGTTACAGCGATGCCAGGAAAGGGCGACGCTCCGGTGCTTCCGGGCGCGCGGGCGGTTGCGCGGCACGTGCGCATCTCGCCGATGAAGGCGCGCCGGGTGGTCAACCTCGTCCGCGGCCTGCCCGCGAAGGAGGCGCTCACGGTGCTGCAGTTCGCGCCGCAGGCTGCGAGCGAGCAGGTGTACAAGGTGCTCGCGAGCGCGATCGCCAACGCGGAGAACAACGAGCGGCTGGACCCCGACGCGCTGCTCGTCAGCGAGGCGTTCGTCGACGAGGGCCCGACGATGAAGCGGTTCCGGCCGCGGGCGCAGGGCCGGGCGTACCGGATCCGCAAGCGGACCTGCCACATCACCGTGGCGGTCGAGGCGGTCGCGCCGGCCGCGCCGAAGAAGTCGGCGAAGAAGGCCCAGGCGCAGACGAAGGCCGAGGCGACCAACCAGGCCGGAGCGGCTGAGGGGCAGAGCACGACGGAAGGTGCCGAGTAATGGGTCAGAAGGTTCACCCCACTGGGTTCCGGCTCGGCATCTCGACCGACTGGAAGTCCCGCTGGTTCGCGGACAAGCTCTACAAGGACTACATCGGCGAGGACGTCAAGATCCGCCGGATGATGTCCAAGGGCCTCGAGCGCGCCGGCATCTCCAAGGTCGACATCGAGCGCACCCGGGACCGGGTCCGCGTGGACATCCACACCGCCCGGCCGGGCATCGTCATCGGCCGTAAGGGTGCGGAGGCCGACCGGATCCGCGGCGAGCTGGAGAAGCTCACCGGCAAGCAGGTCCAGCTGAACATCATCGAGGTGAAGAACCCCGAGTCGGACGCGCAGCTGGTTGCCCAGGGCGTCGCCGAGCAGCTGTCCAGCCGGGTCAGCTTCCGTCGGGCCATGCGCAAGGCGATGCAGTCCGCGATGAAGAACCCCGCCTGCAAGGGCATCCGGGTTCAGGTCTCGGGCCGTCTCGGCGGCGCCGAGATGAGCCGGACCGAGTTCTACCGCGAGGGCCGGGTCCCGCTGCACACGCTGCGGGCCAACATCGAGTACGGCTTCTTCGAGGCCCGTACCACCTTCGGCCGGATCGGCGTGAAGGTCTGGATCTACAAGGGCGACGCCGTCCCGGGCCGCGAGGCCCCGGCCGAGGCCGCCCCGTCGCGCGGCCCGCGCCGCGACCGTGGCGACCGGCCGGAGCGGCCGCGCCGTGGCCGGTCGGGTTCGTCGGGTACGACCGCCGGCGGTACCGAGGCCGGCCGGGCTGCCGCGACCACCATCGCGCAGCAGGCCGAGACGCCGAGCGGCGAGCCGGTTGACGCCGGCGCCGTCGCCGCGGCCGCCACTCAGCCGGCAGAGACGCAGCAGGAGGGCTGACAGATGCTGATGCCGCGCAAGCCCCCGAAGGGCTTCCGCAAGCCGCACCACCCGGACCGCCACGGCGCGTCCAAGGGCGGTAACCGGGTGGTGTTCGGCGAGTTCGGGATCCAGGCTCTCGAGCCGGCGTACGTGACCAACCGTCAGATCGAGTCGGCGCGTATCGCGATGACCCGTCACATCAAGCGTGGCGGCAAGGTCTGGATCACGATCTTCCCGGACCAGGCCCTCACCAAGAAGCCGGCCGAAACCCGGATGGGTTCCGGTAAGGGTTCGCCCGAGTGGTGGGTCGCCAACGTCAAGCCGGGGCGGGTTCTCTTCGAGATGTCCTTCCCCAACGAGCAGATCGCGCGAGAGGCGATGCGTCGTGCGATCCACAAGCTCCCGATGAAGTGCCGCATTGTTACGCGCGAAGTGGGTGAATCCTGATGGCAGCGGGCGTCAAGGCCTCCGAGCTGCGTGAGCTCTCCGAGGAGGAGCTGGTCACGAAGCTGCGCGAGGCGAAGGCGGAGCTGTTCAACCTCCGCGTGCAGGGCGCAACCGGGCAGCTCGACAACAACCGACGGCTGCAGGTCATCCGTCGGGAGATCGCCCGGATCTACACGATCATGCGTGAGCGTGAGCTGGGTCTCTCGGCCGCGCCGACTGAGGTGACTGCATCATGAGTGAGAACACGACCGCCGCCGCGCGGGCCCGTCGCAAGGTGCGCGAGGGCCTCGTGGTCAGCGACAAGATGGACAAGACCGTCGTGGTCGAGGTCGAGGACCGGGTCAAGCACGCGCTGTACGGCAAGATCATGCGCCGCACCAGCAAGCTGAAGGTCCACGACGAGCAGAACTCGGCCGGCATCGGCGACCGGGTCCTGATCATGGAGACCCGGCCGCTGTCCGCCACCAAGCGGTGGCGGGTCGTGGAGATCCTCGAGAAGGCCAAGTAGCGAAGGCTCGAGCTCGGCCGGCTTCGGTCGGGCGCAGGTTCCGCCAGGCTCCGGCCACCCCCGGTGGCCGGAGAACCGGCAGACATAGGAGATAGACGTGATTCAGCAGGAGTCGCGACTGCGTGTCGCCGACAACACGGGTGCCAGGGAGATCCTGTGCATCCGGGTTCTCGGTGGCTCCGGTCGGCGCTACGCGAGCATCGGCGACGTCATCGTGGCCACGGTCAAGGACGCGATCCCCGGTGCCGGTGTGAAGAAGGGCGACGTCGTCAAGGCTGTCGTCGTTCGCACCGCCAAGGAGAGGCGGCGGCCGGACGGGTCGTACATCCGCTTCGACGAGAACGCTGCCGTCATCATCAAGGACGGTGGGGACCCGCGCGGTACCCGCATCTTCGGCCCGGTGGGCCGCGAGCTGCGGGACAAGCGGTTCATGAAGATCATCTCTCTCGCGCCGGAGGTGTTGTGACCGTGAAGGTCAAGAAGGGCGACACGGTCGTCGTCATCGCCGGCAAGGACAAGGGCGCCAAGGGCAAGGTCATCGCGGCCTACCCGCGGCAGGACAAGGTCCTGGTCGAGGGCGTGAACCGGGTCAAGAAGCACACTCGCATCAGCACCACCCAGCGTGGCGCCAAGACCGGTGGCATCGTCACCCAGGAGGCCCCGATCCACGTCTCGAACGTGCAGGTCCTGGACTCCGACGGCAAGCCGACCCGCGTCGGTTACCGGGTCGACGACAACGGCCAGAAGGTCCGCATCGCGCGTAGCACCGGTAAGGACCTCTGATGACCACGGCTACCGAAACCAAGACCCTGCCGCGCCTCAAGGAGCGGTACCGCAACGAGGTCGTGGCGAAGCTGCAGGAGCAGTACAGCTACGGCAACCCCATGCAGGTGCCCGGGCTCGTCAAGATCGTCGTCAACATGGGCGTCGGCGAGGCCGCTCGGGACGCCAAGCTGATCGACGGCGCCGTCCGCGACCTGGCCACGATCACCGGCCAGAAGCCGCTGGTGCGGCGGGCGACCAAGTCCATCGCGCAGTTCAAGCTGCGTGAGGGCATGCCGATCGGCGCGAAGGTCACCCTGCGGGGCGACCGGATGTGGGAGTTCCTGGACCGGCTGCTCTCCATCGCGCTGCCGCGTATCCGCGACTTCCGCGGCCTGGACGGGCGCAAGCTCGACGGCCACGGCAACTACACGTTCGGTCTGACCGAGCAGTCGGTGTTCCACGAGATCGACCAGGACAAGATCGATCGCCAGCGGGGCATGGACATCACGGTGGTCACGACCGCCACGACCGACGACGAGGGCCGGGCGCTGCTCAAGCTCCTGGGCTTCCCGTTCAAGGAGAACTGAGATGGCCAAGAAGGCGCTGATCCTCAAGGCGGCCGCGAAGCCGAAGTTCTCGGTTCGCGCGTACACCCGCTGCCAGCGGTGCGGGCGTCCGAAGGCGGTCTACCGCAAGTTCGGTCTCTGCCGGGTGTGCATCCGGGAGATGGCCCACCGCGGTGAGCTGCCCGGCGTGTCCAAGGCTTCCTGGTAATAGCCCGGCGCGCTCCGCGCGTCAGCTGAACTGTCTCTTCGCCGTAGGCCCCGGGCCTGGCCCGGGGAACCCCGGCGAGAAAGGTTGACGAATTTCATGACGATGACCGACCCGATCGCAGACATGCTCACGCGTCTGCGTAACGCCAACCAGGCGTACCACGACCGGGTGACGATGCCCTACTCGAAGATCAAGGCGAACATCGCCGAGGTCCTCAAGGCCGAGGGTTATGTCGCCGCCTGGTCGGTCGAGGAGCCCGAAGAGGGTGCCGTCGGCAAGCGACTGGTCGTCGAGCTGAAGTACGGCCAGAACCGGGAGCGGAGCCTGGCCGGCATCAAGCGCGTGTCCAAGCCCGGTCTCCGGGTGTACGCCAAGTCGGACGGGCTCCCGCGGGTGCTCGGCGGGCTGGGCGTGGCGATCATTTCGACGTCCCAGGGGCTGCTCACCGACCGGCAGGCCCGCAAGCGGAGCGTTGGCGGGGAAGTCCTCGCCTTCGTCTGGTAACGGGAGACAGGTAGAAATGTCGCGTATTGGACGTAAGTCGATCCCGGTGCCAGCCGGCGTCGACATCACCATCGACGGCCAGACCGTCAAGGTCAAGGGCCCCAAGGGCGAGCTGAGCCACGTACTGGCCGAGCCGATCACGGCGGAGCGGGGCGAGGACGGCGCGCTGCACGTCAACCGGCCCAACGACGAGCGCAAGGCCAAGGAGCTGCACGGCCTGAGCCGTACGCTGGTGGCCAACATGATCGTCGGCGTGACCGAGGGCTACCGCAAGAGCCTCGAGATCGCCGGTACCGGTTACCGCGTGACCGCCAAGGGCAAGGACCTCGAGTTCGCGCTCGGCTTCTCGCACCCGGTGCTGGTTCCGGCCCCGGAGGGCATCACCTTCACGGTGGAGCGGCCGACGCTGTTCCACGTGGCCGGCATCGACAAGCAGCAGGTCGGCGAGGTCGCCGCCAACATCCGGAAGATCCGCCCGCCGGAGCCCTACAAGGGCAAGGGCGTGAAGTACCAGGGCGAGGTCATCCGCCGCAAGGCTGGAAAGGCAGGTAAGAAGTGAGCGCCACGCTGCTCAAGCGCCGCCGCGGCGTCGCCGCCAAGCGGGCCGTCGGGCGTGCGCGCCGGCACTTCCGGGTCCGCAAGAACGTCAGCGGCACCACCGAGCGTCCCCGCCTGGTCGTCACCCGCTCCCTGCGGCACATCGTCGCCCAGATCGTGGACGACACCAAGGGTCACACCCTGGCGTCGGCCTCGACCATGGACGCCTCGCTGCGCGGCGCCGAGGGCGACAAGAGCGCCCTGGCCGGCAAGGTCGGCGCCCTGCTCGCCGAGCGCGCCAAGGCCGCCGGCGTCTCGAAGGTCGTCTTCGACCGCGGTGGCAACCGGTACGCGGGGCGGGTCGCCGCGCTTGCCGCAGCCGCCCGCGAAGCCGGGCTCGAGTTCTAGAAACCCCGTCACGAGAGAGAAGGAAGGCTGCTGATGCCAGGTCAACAGCGCCGTGGCGGCGGGTCCGGTGGCAACGAGGGTGGTCGCCGCGACAACCGCCGTGAGGGCGGCCGCGGAAACGCGCCCGTCGAGAAGACCCCGCACCTCGAGCGGGTCGTCGCGATCAACCGCGTCGCCAAGGTCGTGAAGGGTGGTCGTCGCTTCAGCTTCACCGCCCTGGTGATCGTGGGCGACGGCGACGGCACCGTCGGTGTGGGCTACGGAAAGGCCAAGGAGGTGCCCGCGGCGATCGCCAAGGGTGTCGAGGAGGCCAAGAAGCACTTCTTCAAGGTGCCGCGGATCGGCCAGTCGATCCCGCACCCGGTGCAGGGCGAGGACGCGGCCGGTGTGGTGCTGCTCAAGCCGGCCTCGGCCGGTACGGGTGTCATCGCCGGCGGTCCGGTCCGTGCCGTGCTGGAGTGCGCGGGCATCCACGATGTGCTCTCCAAGAGCCTCGGCTCGTCCAACCCGATCAACATCGTGCACGCCACGGTGGCGGCCCTGAAGGCGCTCGAGTCGCCGGAGCAGGTCGCGGCCCGTCGTGGTCTGCCGGTCGAGGACGTCGCGCCGGCCGCCATGCTGGCGTCGCGGGCGGGGGTGGCGTCCTGATGGCACGCCTGAAGGTCACCCAGGTCCGGTCCGAGATCGGGACCAAGAAGAACCAGCGTGACTCGCTGCGTTCGCTCGGTCTCAAGCGGATCAACGACGTGGTGGTCAAGGAGGACCGGCCGGAGATCCGGGGCATGATCTTCACGGTCAACCACCTCGTGAAGGTCGAGGAGGTCGAGTAATGACGATCAAGGTTCACCACCTGCGCCCGGCGCCCGGAGCCAAGACCGACAAGACCCGCGTGGGTCGCGGTGAGGGCTCGAAGGGCAAGACCGCCGGTCGCGGTACCAAGGGTTCCAAGGCCCGGAAGAACATCTCGGCGGCGTTCGAGGGTGGGCAGATGCCCATCCACATGCGCCTGCCGAAGCTGAAGGGCTTCAAGAACAAGTTCAAGGTCGTTTTCCAGGTGGTCAACCTGGACCGGCTCGCCGAGCTCTTCCCGAACGGCGGCCAGGTCGGCCCGGCCGAGCTGGTCGAGTCCGGCGCGGTCCGCAAGGGCCACCCGGTCAAGGTGCTCGGCACCGGCGACCTCGGCGGCGTGGCTCTCCAGGTGTCGGCGCACGCGTTCAGCGCGTCGGCCAAGGAGAAGATCACCGCGGCCGGCGGCTCGGTCACCGAGCTGTAAGGCACGTCATGGCGCCCGCTCAGTTGTCCGCAACTGGGCGGGCGCCGTGCTCTACCTGGCACATGTGCGCCGGGTAACATCGGATTCGTTTTATGTAGCCGGGCGCATCTGCCCGGACCCGGGTCGGGCTGTTAGAGTCCCTTCCCAGCTATGGATATCGGGCGGTCCGCCCGGCACCCACCCCGCTCCGCCAGGGATCATCACCGGCGGCCCGCGTCGCGCAGGAGGAAGAAGTTGCTGTCCGCCTTTCTCAGTGCGTTCCGTACGCCTGACCTGCGCAAGAAGCTGCTGTTCACAGTAGGCATCATCGCGGTCTACCGGCTGGGCGCCACGCTGCCCAGCCCGGGCGTCTCGTACGGCAACGTGCAGAAGTGCCTCGACACCGTCCAGGGCGGCACCGGTGTGCTGGGCCTGCTGGACCTCTTCTCCGGTGGCGCGCTGCTCCAGCTGTCGGTCTTCGCGCTGGGCATCATGCCCTACATCACCGCGTCGATCATCCTGCAGCTGCTGACCGTGGTCATTCCGCGCCTGGAGCAGCTCCGCAAGGAGGGGCAGGCCGGCCAGGCGAAGATCACCCAGTACACCCGCTACCTGACGCTGGGCCTGGGCATCCTCCAGTCCTCGGCGTTCGTGGCGCTGGCGCGCTCGGGTCAGCTCTTCAACAACCAGTGCGACCAGTTCCCGATCGTCCCGCGGGGCACCGGCATCCCGGACTGGCTGACGCTGACCATCCTGGTCATGACGATGACCGCCGGCACCGGCATGGTGATGTGGCTCGGTGAGCTGATCACCGACCGGGGCGTCGGCAACGGCATGTCCGTGCTGATCTTCACCTCGATCGCGGCCCGGCTCCCCAGCGAGGGCTGGAAGATCAAGACCACCAAGGGCTGGGGGATGTTCCTCCTCGTCATCGCCCTGGTCCTGCTGGTCATCACCGCGGTCACGTTCATCGAGCAGGCCCAGCGCCGGATCCCGGTGCAGTACGCCAAGCGCATGATCGGCCGGCGGATGTACGGCGGCACGTCGACCTACATCCCGCTCAAGGTGAACCAGGCCGGCGTCATCCCGGTCATCTTCGCCTCGTCGCTGCTCTACCTGCCGCAGCTCGCACTCCAGTTCTTCGACCAGAACAACCCGGGGAAGACCCAGGCCTGGATCCAGAACCACATCGTGAAGGCCGCGGCGCCGGAGCACATCGCGATCTACTTCCTGCTGATCATCTTCTTCACGTACTTCTACGTGTCGATCACGTTCAACCCGACCGAGGTCGCGGACAACATGAAGAAGTACGGCGGCTTCGTGCCGGGCATCCGCCCCGGCAAGCCGACCGCCGAGTACCTCGACTTCATCCTCAGCCGGATCACCCTGCCGGGCGCGCTCTACCTGGGCGTCGTCGCGATCCTGCCGAACTTCTTCTTCATCTGGCTCGACAACCAGCAGTTCCAGAACTTCCCGTTCGGCGGCACCGCTGTGCTCATCATGGTCGGCGTCGGTCTGGAGACCGTGAAGCAGATCGAGAGCCAACTCATGCAGCGGAACTACGAAGGGTTCCTGCGGTAGATGCGACTCGTTCTGGTTGGCCCGCCGGGCGCGGGCAAGGGCACGCAGGCGGAGTTCATCGCCGCTCACCTCTCGGTGCCGAAGATCTCGACCGGTGACATCTTCCGGGCCAACGTCTCCCAGGGCACGCCCCTGGGAGTCGAGGCGAAGCGGTACATGGACGCCGGCAAGCTGGTGCCGGACGAGGTCACCATCAACATGGTGCGGGACCGGCTCGCCGAGCCGGACGCCGGCGAGGGCTTCCTCCTCGACGGCTTCCCGCGGACGACCCCGCAGGCCGCCGCGCTGGACAAGCTCCTCGCCGACCTCGGCACGGCGCTGGACCTCGTGCTGGAGCTGGTGGTCGACGACGACGAGGTGATCCGGCGGCTCTCCGGCCGGCGCACCTGCCGCGGCTGCGGCAAGATCTGGCACGTCGAGTTCGACGCCACCACGCGCGAGGGCGTCTGCGACCGCTGCGGCGCCGAGCTGTTCCAGCGGGACGACGACAAGCCGGAGACCATCGCGGCCCGGCTGCGGGAGTACGCCGAGAAGACCGCGCCGCTGGTGGACTACTACGGCGCCCAGGGCAAGCTCGTCGGCATCGACGCGACCGGCCCGGTGGAGGACGTCACCGTCCGCGCCATCGACGCCCTCCGCTCGTACGGCGGCTGACGTCCCGCCGGGCTCCGGCGGATAGAGTGCGAACAGCGGGGTACGTGCGACGTGCCCCGCTGTTCCGCGCAACGAAAGGTGTCGCCTCCATGCGTCGTCCCCAGCTGGACATCCAGCTGAAGACCCCCGAGCAGATCGAGCTGATGCGGGCCGCCGGTCTGGTGGTCGCCCGCGCGCTGAGCCGGATGCGGGAGGCGGTCGCGCCCGGCGTGAGCACCGCCGATCTCGACGCGATCGCCGAGGCCACCATCCGGGAGGCCGGCGCGGTCCCGTCGTTCAAGGGCTACCACGGCTTCCCGGCGTCGATCTGCTCGTCGGTCAACGAGCAGGTGGTGCACGCCATCCCGTCGCCGGCGCAGGTGCTCCGCGAGGGCGACATCATCTCGATCGACTGCGGCGCGGTGCTCGACGGTTGGCACGGCGACGCGGCCGTCACGGTCGGCGTCGGCGAGGTCGAGCCGGCGCTGCTGAAGATGGCCGCGGTCGCCGAGGACGCCATGTGGGCCGGCATCGCCGCCGCCGCGCGGGGCGCGGCGAGCGGCAAGGGCCGGCTCACCGACATCTCCCACGCCGTGGAGACCGCGGTCCGCAAGGGCGGCCGGTACGGCATCGTCGACGGCTACGGCGGGCACGGCATCGGCACCGAGATGCACCAGGACCCGCACGTGCTGAACCACGGGCGCCCGGGCAAGGGCCCGCGCCTGGTGCCGGGCATGGCGCTGGCCATCGAACCGATGATCACCATGGGCTCCGCGCGCACCGCCGAGTTGGACGACGGCTGGACCGTGGTGACCCGCGACCGGTCGATGGCGGTGCACGTCGAGCACTCGATGGCGCTGCTGGACGACGGCGTCTGGGTGCTGACCGCCGAGGACGGCGGCCGGGCCCGGCTCGGCGACCTGATCACCGCGCGCCAGCCCGCCGGCTCTCCGGCCGTCTGACCGGGAAACGTCTCGCTCGGGCGGTTCGCGCCTCGCTGTCCCGCCCCGGTGCGGTACCGCCCGCTGGCGGGACGGTGTCATGCTTGCCGGCATGGACGGGCGGAGCGGGATGCGGGCGGCCGACGCCGACCGGGAGGCCACGGCGGAGCGGCTCCGGGTGGCCCTGGAGGAGGGCCGCCTCGGCCTGCACGAGTACGACGAGCGGCTGGGCCGGGCGTACGGCGCGAAGACCTACGCCGACCTGGACGAGGTGGTGGCCGACCTGCCCGGGCCGGCGCCCGCGCAGCGCGCCGCGGTGGCGCCCGCCGGGCCGCCCCCGGCGCCACCCGCCGCCACCGATGCGGGCGCGCCGGTCGTGGACAGTGGGCGGGGCACCGGCTGGCTGCTCGCCATCTGGTCGCCGTGGCTGCGGGTCGCCGCGATCCTCACCGCGATCTGGCTGTTCGCCTCTCTCGGCTCCGGGCACCTCGGGCACTACTGGCCGGTCTGGGCGATCGGGCCGTGGGGCTTCTTCCTGCTGATGCGTACCGTGGGCGGTCACGACCACGGGTGGCGCCCGGCCGAGCGGCGTGTCCGGGCCCGGCGGGACCGTCGCCGGCGCCGCTGATCGACCGCCCGCCGGGTGTGGCCGGTGCCACAGCCGGCGGGTGAGCCCGGCGAATGTCCTCCGTCACGGTGACCCGCCCGGTGGTCGGTTTGGCGACGGCGCGCAGGCGGGCGTACACTTTCAGATCGGCGCACAGCGTCCACTCCGGCATGCCCACCCTGCGCTTCGGTGGGAGTTCGGAGCCGCGGCTGGCTCGGGCTCGGCGATTCCCGCCGGAGCCCGTGTAAGACGTTGTGGGCCGTCCGGAGCAACCGACGTCAGGACAGCGGAGGACATGCCGAAAAAAGACGGAGCCATCGAGATCGAGGGTCGGGTCATCGAGCCCCTGCCGAACGCCATGTTCCGGGTAGAGCTCGCGAACGGCCACAAGGTGCTGGCTCACATCAGCGGCAAGATGCGGCAGCACTACATCCGCATCCTGCCGGAGGACCGGGTCGTCGTCGAGCTCTCGCCGTACGACCTGACCCGCGGGCGCATCGTCTACCGCTACAAGTAAGCCTGACGACGGCCGGGACGTCCCCGTGTCCGTCTTCGACGTCCGGGTCGCGCATCGTCGCGTCTCCGGGCCAGATGGGAAGTAAGGCAACCGTGAAGGTCAAGCCGAGCGTCAAGAGGATCTGCAACAAGTGCCGGGTGATCCGCCGGCACGGCCGGGTCATGATCATTTGTTCTGACCCGCGCCACAAGCAGCGCCAGGGCTGAACCGTTTCCCGCCGACCGTGACGAGCGGCGGCGGAACCGGCCCGGGTGGCAGATCCGACACACACATCACCAGCTCGTCCCAGCCGCGAGCGGTACGCAGCGCGTACCCCCTCGTGGTTGACCCCCGGTCGGAGGCCGGGGCCCGCTCGGGCAGCGACCGATCCCGGTCGCCGGCGCTGATCGCGCCGGAAGGACAGGGACGGTCGGTAGCGGGGTGGGACGGGTCCACACCTCCGCCACAACATCACGAGGAGTACGCCCGCACATGGCACGTCTAGTCGGCGTGGACCTCCCCCGCGACAAGCGGTTGGAGATCGCGCTCACCTACATCTTCGGGGTCGGTCGCACCCGCGCCCTGGAGACGCTCGCCGCCACCGGCATCTCGCCGGACAAGCGCGCTCGGGACCTCACGGACGAGGAGCTCGTGCAGCTCCGCGACCACATCGAGGCCAACTACCAGGTTGAAGGTGACCTTCGCCGCGAGGTCGCCGCCGACATCCGCCGCAAGGTCGAGATCGGCTGCTACGCGGGCATCCGGCACCGCCGGGGCCTGCCCGTCCGTGGCCAGCGGACCAAGACCAACGCGCGGACCCGGAAGGGCCCGAAGCGGACCGTGGCCGGCAAGAAGAAGCCCGGCAAGAAGTAACTAGGAGCGCACAGACTTATGCCACCGAAGGCTCGTGCCGGAGCCGCCGTCAAGAAGGTCCGGCGCAAGGAACGCAAGAACGTCGCCCACGGGCAGGCGCACATCAAGAGCACCTTCAACAACACCATCGTGTCCATCACGGACCCGACCGGTGCGGTCATCTCCTGGGCCTCCTCGGGCCAGGTGGGCTTCAAGGGCTCGCGCAAGTCGACCCCGTTCGCCGCGCAGCTGGCCGCCGAGGCCGCCGCGCGCCGGGCCATGGATCACGGCATGCGCAAGGTCGACGTGTTCGTCAAGGGCCCCGGCTCCGGCCGGGAGACCGCCATCCGTTCGCTGCAGGCCGCCGGGCTGGAGGTCGGGCAGATCTCCGACGTCACCCCGCAGCCGCACAACGGGTGCCGTCCGCCGAAGCGTCGTCGGGTCTGAGAGGTAGAGAGAGATGGCTCGTTACACCGGTGCTGACTGCCGCCGTTGCCGGCGGGAGAAGATGAAGCTGTTCCTCAAGGGCAGCAAGTGCGATGGCCCGAAGTGCCCGTTCGAGTCCCGGCCGTTCCCGCCCGGGCAGCACGGCCGCGGCCGCACCAAGGAGACGGAGTACCTGCTCCAGCTCCGTGAGAAGCAGAAGGCCCGCCGGGTCTACGGCGTGCTGGAGAAGCAGTTCCGCGGCTACTACGAGGAGGCCGTGGGCAAGCAGGCGAAGACCGGTGAGGTCCTCCTGCAGATCCTCGAGTCGCGGCTGGACAACGTGGTCTACCGGGCCGGCTACGCCGGTTCCCGGGACATGGCCCGCCAGCTGGTCAAGCACGGTCACTTCACGGTGAACGGCAAGAAGGTCGACATCCCGTCGTACCGCGTCAAGGAGCACGACATCATCGAGGTCCGGGAGAAGAGCAAGCAGCTCACCCCGTTCCTGGTGGCGCAGGCTCAGGCCGGTTCGCGGTCGGTTCCGGCCTGGCTCGAGGCGATCCCCAGCCAGATGAAGATCCTCGTGCACTCGCTCCCGGCCCGCCAGGTGATCGACACCCAGGTCCAGGAGCAGCTGATCGTCGAGCTCTACTCCAAGTAAGGGCTCGTTGCGGTGGCCCGTCCTCCGGGGCGGGCCACCGGAACAGTTTGTGTCGTGGGCGTCATATAGCGGGCGCCCCGGAAGAGAAGAGAAAAGATGCTCATCAGCCAGCGACCGTCTCTCTCCGAAGAGTCGATCAACGAGACCCGTTCCCGGTTCACCATCGAGCCGCTGGAGCCGGGCTTCGGCTACACCCTGGGCAACTCGCTGCGGCGCACGCTGCTGTCGTCCATCCCGGGTGCGGCGGTCACCTCGATCAAGATCGACGGTGTCCTGCACGAGTTCACCACCATCCCCGGTGTCAAGGAGGACGTGGTCGAGCTCGTCATGAACATCAAGGAGCTGTGCGTCAGCTCCGAGCACGACGAGCCGGTCAGCATGTACCTGCGCAAGCAGGGCCCGGGCGACGTGACCGCCGGTGACATCCAGCCCCCGGCCGGTGTCTCGGTGCACAACCCGGACCTGAAGCTCGCCACCCTGAACGGCAAGGGCCGGCTCGACATGGAGCTGACCGTCGAGCGGGGTCGCGGCTACGTCACCGCGGCGCAGAACAAGCAGGCGGGCGCCGAGATCGGCCGGATCCCGGTCGACTCGATCTACTCGCCCGTGCTCAAGGTGACCTACCGGGTCGAGGCGACCCGTGTCGAGCAGCGGACCGACTTCGACCGGCTCATCATCGACGTCGAGACCAAGCCGTCGATGGGCCCGCGCACCGCGCTGGCCTCGGCCGGCTCGACGCTGGTGGAGCTGTTCGGGCTGGCCCGGGAGCTGGACGAGACCGCCGAGGGCATCGACATCGGGCCGTCCCCGCAGGACGCCCAGCTGGCGGCCGACCTGGCCCTGCCGATCGAGGAGCTGGACCTCACCGTCCGCTCCTACAACTGCCTCAAGCGCGAGGGCATCAACTCCGTTGGTGAGCTGATCGGGCGTACCGAGGCCGACCTCCTCGACATCCGCAACTTCGGGCAGAAGTCGATCGACGAGGTCAAGATGAAGCTCGCCGGGATGGGCCTGGGGCTGAAGGACTCGGCTCCGAACTTCGACCCGGCGCACGTCGTGGACGCCTTCGGCGAGGCCGACTACGACACCGACGACTACCGCGAGACCGAGCAGCTCTAGTCCGCGCTGCCGCCACACCTGAGGAGCACCAAGCATGCCCACGCCCACCAAGGGCCCCCGCCTCGGCGGCAGCCCCGCTCACGAGCGGCTGATGCTGGCCAACCTGGCCACCGCGCTGTTCCAGCACGGCAAGATCCAGACCACCGAGACGAAGGCCCGGCGGCTGCGTCCGCTGGCCGAGCAGCTCATCACCAAGGCCAAGCGCGGCGACCTCGCCGCGCGGCGCCGGGTGCTGGGCGTCGTCAAGGACAAGGACGTGGTCTACGCCCTGTTCGACCAGATCGCGCCCCGGTACGCCAACCGCAACGGTGGCTACACCCGGATCGTGAAGACCGGTCCGCGCAAGGGTGACGCCGCTCCGATGGCGATCATCGAGCTGGTGGAGGAGCTTCAGGTCGCCGAGCCGAAGGCGAACAAGAAGACCGCCGCCCGCAAGGCCGCCCAGCAGGACAAGGTCGAGGCTCTGGCCCCGGCCGAGGAGGCCCCGCGCTCCAGCGAGGTCGCCGACCAGGACGCCGAGGCGCCGGTCTCGGCCTCCGGTGACACCGCCGAGGCTCGCGAGGACAGCGACCTCGCGACCGAGGAGAACGGCAAGGCCTGATCATCGGGCTTGACCGGGCCCGGCACCCCTCGGGGTGCCGGGCCCGTTCCGTCACAGGAGGTACGAGGTGGACGAGCGGACCCGGCTGCGGCTGGACGTCTCGTACGACGGCACCGACTTTTCCGGCTGGGCCGCCCAGCCCGCCCGGCGCACGGTCGCCGGGGTGCTCATGGAGACCCTGGACGTGGTCCTCGGCGCGGGCACCGCGACCGGACTGACCGTGGCCGGCCGCACCGACGCCGGAGTGCACGCCACCGGGCAGGTCTGCCACCTCGACCTGCCGGCCGAGGTGTGGCGGCAGCACGACGGGAGGCTCCTGCGCCGGTTGGCCCGGCTGCTCCCGACCGACGTGCGGGTGCGGGCGATGACCGAGGTGCCGGCCGACTTCGACGCGCGCTTCTCGGCCACCTTCCGCCGCTACGAGTACCGGGTGACCGACGCGCCGTGGGGCGCCGAGCCGCTGCGCCGCACCGACACCCTGGCCTGGCCCAAGCCGCTGGACCTGGCGGCGCTGAACGCCGCCGCGGCCGGCCTCGTGGGGGAGCACGACTTCGCCGCGTACTGCCGGCGCAAGGAGAACGCCACCACGCTGCGCGAGGTGGCCCGGCTGGACTGGCGGCGCGAGCCGGACGGCATCCTGGTCGCCACGGTGCAGGCCGACGCGTTCTGCCAGAACATGGTGCGCAGCCTGGTCGGCGCCATGCTGGTGGCCGGTGACGGCCGCCGGCCGGTGGAGTGGCCGGCCGGCCTGCTGGACCGCCGGGAACGCGCCAGCGAGGTGACCGTGGCGCCCGCGCACGGGCTGGCCCTGGTCGAGGTCGGCTACCCGGCCGACCCCGCCGAGTACGCCCGCCGCGCCGACCTCACCCGCCGCCTCCGGGTGCCGCTCACCGAGGGCTGAGTACAGGAAGCGGCCCGCCGCCCCCGGAAACGGGACGACGGGCCGTGGTGACCGTGCTCAGTTGCGGGTGCCGTCCTGGCCGGCGGTGCCCTCGCTCGGGCCGTCGGTGGGCTGGCTGGCCGTCCCGCCGCTGGCTCGCCGCTCCAGCACGCTCCGGTTCAGGTAGACCTCGATCATGTCGTACAGGATGTCCCGGGCCTTCGTGTCGCCGGAGCCGATCCGTTCCCCGTCGGCCCGGGTGACGACGCAGTAGGCGAGGTAGTGCCCGCGGACCTGCCAGCCGACCCGGGCGGCGGCGGTCGCCACCGCCTCGGTGTCCTCGCTCGCCGCCATGCCGCGGAACCGGCCCTGCCGTTCGTCGAGCATCGGCCGGATGCGGTCGCGCGCCCGCTGGGCGCTGGCCACGTCGGTCAGGTTGAAGAGGCCGGCGGTGAGCAGGTGGTCGCCGTCGGGGGAGCGGAGCGTGCCCCGGACCACCTGGTTGCAGCCGAGGCGGACCAGCAGGTCGGCGATCTCGCCGGTGGCCGCGACCGCGCAGCTGCCGCTGGAGTGCGTCTTCAACACCCGGTACGCGGGCTGCCCGTCGGCCACCACCAGTTGCTGGCCGGGGAAGACCTCCTTGGCGGTGAGCGCCGCCTGGTCGGTGTCCCGGGAGTCCAGGTCGGTTCCGTCGGCCGCGGCGGACTGCTCCACCACCGGCTGGCTGCTCTGCTGGCTGGCCGGTGGCGTGGCGGTCCGGTCCTCCAGGAGGGCGGCGACGGCCAGCCCCGTGAGGGCGAGCAGCATCAGCACGGCGGCGCCGCCGATCAGCACCTGCCAGGCCCGGCCGCCGCGCCGGCGATCGGCCCGGCGGGGCCGGGTCAGGTCCTCCAGCGGATCGGTGGTCCGGACGACGGGGTCGGCCGCGGTCGACGTCGTCGACGTCGCCGGCTGCGGCGCCGCGGCCGGTGTGGGCTCCGGCGCGGCGGCCGGCGTCGGCTGTGGCACCGGTGGCGCGGGCGCCGGCACGGCCGGCGTGGGCTGCGGCACGGGAGCGGGCTCTCGCGGCGGGGCGGGCCGGCTGGGTGCCGGAGCCGGTGCCGGGGGCGGTGGTGCCGGCGCCCGG
>NZ_WBKT01000080.1 GCF_008868175.1 Micromonospora sp. AMSO31t | reverse complement strand
CCATCGCCGAGGGGCGGGTGCCGTGGGGGCTGGGCCCGCACCTGGCCGGGGCGGAGGTGGTCCGCGCGGTGGCCGGCGAGACCGAGCCGGACGAGCTGCGCGCTCTCGCCGGCGACCGGCCCGTCGTGCTGGTCGGCCGCCACCTGCACCGGCTGCCCGGGGCGCGGGAGCTGGTCGACGCGCTGGCCGCCACGCACCCGGTGACCGTGGTGGAGATGGGCTGGCCGGGCGGCTGGCGGCCGGCCGAAGCGCGGGCCTTCGTCACCACGTACGGCGCGAGTCACGCCAACGGCCGCGCGGCGGCCCAGGTGCTCGGCCTGGCCGGCTGAGGTCTGCCCCGCGCCGTTCCGGGGTACACGGGTCGGATGAGCGCAACCGACCCCTGGCACCGGGCAGCGGCCGACCTGGTCTCCCGGTCCCACCGGGTGCCGCCCGACGGGGTGCCCGCGGCGGTGAGCGCGGCGGTGCGCGACCTGGGCGTGTCCATGACCACGTACGTGGTGGACGTCGAGCAGGACCTGCTGCGCCCGCTGCCCGAGCCGGGTCGCCCGCTGCCGGACCCGCTGCCCATCGACACCAGCCTGCCCGGCCGCGCCTACACCGAGGTGCGGGTGCGGGTCGGGCAGGACGGCCGGCTCTGGGTGCCGATCGTCGACGGCACCGAGCGGTTGGGGCTGCTGGAGGTCCGGTTGCCGGCCGGCGCGGACCCGGACGACCCCGCCCTGCACGACGGCTGCCGGACGCTCGCCGGTCTGGTCGGGCACCTGGTGACCAGCAAGTCCGCGTACGGCGACAGCCTGAACCGCGCCCGGCGGAGCGGACCCATGGCCGTCTCCGCCGAGTTGCTCTGGCAACTGCTCCCCCCGCTCACCTTCGCCACCGACACGGCCGCCGTCAGCGCGATCCTTGAACCCTGCTATGAGGTGGGCGGGGACGCGTTCGACTACGCGCTGGACGGCGGCCGGCTCACGCTCGCGGTGCTGGACGGGGTCGGGCACGGGCTGCCGGCGACGTTGACCACCTCGGTCGCGCTCGCCGCGCTGCGGGCCGCCCGGCGCGCCGGCGGCGGGCTGGCCGAGCAGGTCGCCGCGGTCGACGCGGCCCTGTTCAGCCAGTGGCGGGACGGGCGGTTCGTGACCGCCGTCCTGGCCGAGGTCGAGGTCGACACCGGACGGGTCCGGTACGTCAACGCCGGGCACCCCGCCCCGGTGCTGCTGCGCCGGGGACGGGCCGTGCGCGCCCTGACCGGCGGACGGCGCCCACCGCTCGGTCTGAACCTGCCCGGCGGCGAGCCGGGTGAGGCCCGGCTGGAGCCGGACGACCGGCTGCTGCTCTACACCGACGGGGTGACCGAGGCGCGCGACGCGGCCGGGGAGATGTTCGGGCTGCCCCGGCTCGCCGACCTCGCCGAGCGGCTCATCGGCGCGGACCTGCCCGGGCCGGAGACGCTGCGCCGGCTGAGCCGCGCCGTGGCCGCGTACCGGGGCACCGCTTCCCGCGACGACGCCAGCATGGTGCTGGTGGAGTGGTCGGGCGCGGCGGCGGCCCGGACGGAGCCCTGAGGCGGTTCACCGCAGGCGGCGCCAGCCGGGCTCCACGGTCCTGCCGTCGTCGTCCCGGCCGCCCGGCCAACCGAGCAGGACGTCGACCGCGGTGATTCGCAGCACCCGGGCCACCAGGGGCTGCGGGGCGGTCACCCGGAGGGTGGCGCCCCGGCCGACCGCCTCGGCGGCGGCGCGCAGCAGGGCGGCCACCCCGGTCGAGTCGAGGAACGTGACGGCGCCGAGGTCGACCAGGATCTCCACCAGGTCGGGCCGGTCCAGCACGGCGTCGACCGCCCGGTCGAACGCGGGTGCCGCGGCCATGTCGAGGTCGCCGACCAGGCTGACGACCAGCCGGCCCGCCCCCGCGTCCCGCGTACCGATTTCCATGACCCGCCCGTCCGCTCCGACAACGCCGTCGCGACCATACCGGCCGCGCGCAAGCCGAGGAACTTGAACATGTTCAAGCCCTGTCGTACGCTGAGCCGGACTTCGATTTGAACGTGTTCAAGAGAGGCGACGGGGATGGACGTGAAGGTCTGGATGTACCTGGCCTACCTCGCGGTCAGCATCGCGCTGACCGTGTGGGTGGCCCGGGCGCTCGCCCGCAACGGGCTGGTGTTCCTGGAGGACGTCTTCGCCGACAAGCGGCTGGCCGACGCGGTCAACAGCCTGCTGGTGGTCGGCTTCTACCTGCTCAACCTCGGCTACGTCACGGTGGCCATGAAGGAGGCCGGCCCGGTGGGCACCACCAGCCAGGCGCTGGAACAGCTCTCCATGAAGGTCGGCTGGGTGCTCCTGGTCCTCGGCGCGCTGCACTTCTTCAACGTCTTCGCGCTCGGTCGCTACCGGCGCGGGCGGCTGCGCCAGCAGGCGGCCGCCCACCCGCCGCTCGCCCCGGTCGGCTACCTCCCGCCGCAGGGCGGCGCCCGACCGGCCCACCCGGCCGCACCGGTGCCCGCCGGCCCCCCACCCGGGCAGGCGCCGCCGGCCCCGCCACGATGACGCTCGCCCCGGGCGGGCGCCCGACGGATCCCACCGGGCACGGGGCCGGTGGGATCCGCGGGTTCACCGTCCTCTACGACGCGCACTGCCCGTTGTGCCGGGCCGCCCGGCAGTGGCTCGCGTCGCGCGCCCAGCTCGTACCCCTGGAGTTCGTGCCGGCCGGGTCGGCGGAGGCCCGGCGGCGCTTCCCCGGGCTCGACCACGACGCCACGCTGCGGGACCTGACCGTGGTGGCCGACACCGGCGCGGTCTACGCGGGCGACGGCGCCTGGTTCGCCTGCCTCTGGGCCCTCGCCGACCACCGGCGAACCGCCGAGCGGCTGGCCCGCCCGCACCTGCTGCCGCTGGCCCGGCGGATGGTGACGACCGCCTCCGCGGCGCGTGAGCTGGTCCGGGAACCCCGACCGGACCCGGGATACGGTGACGACGATGACCGAGCAGACTGCGCCGACGACCGCTGCGGGTGGCCCGAGCACCGGGGCGACGGCCCGGGGTGAGCAGACCCGCCAGCTGATCCTGGACACCGCCATGCGGCTGTTCCGCGAGCGGGGATACGCGCGCACCACCATGCGCGCCATCGCCCAGGAGGCCGGCGTGGCGGTGGGCAACGCCTACTACTACTTCGGCTCGAAGGAACACCTGGTCCAGGAGTTCTACGCGGACACCCAGCGGGAACACCGGGTGGTGGCCGCGCCCGCCCTGGCCCGGGAGCGGGACTTCGCCGCCCGGCTGGCCGCCGTGCTGCACGCCGGGGTGGACGTCCTCACGCCGTACCACTCGTTCGCCGCCAGCTTCTTCAAGACGGCCGCCGAACCCACCTCGCCGCTCAGCCCGTTCTCCGCCGAGTCGTCCGGCCCGCGGGACGCCTCGGTCGCGCTCTTCCGCGAGGTCCTGGAGGGCTCGGCCGCCACGGTGGACGCCGAACTGCGCGAGCCCCTGCCGGAGCTGCTCTGGCTCGGCTACATGGGCGTGGTGCTCTACTGGGTGCACGACCGCTCCCCGGGCCAGGCCAAGACCCGCCAGCTCATCGACGGCGCCGTCCCGCTGGTCGACCGGCTGGTGAAGCTGTCCCGGCTCCGGGTGCTGCGCCCCGTGACCCGCCAGGTGGTCGGCCTGATCCACACGCTGCGTCACTGACCGCTGCGGCCACCACCATCGGCTGAACCGCAGGTCAAGTCCGCAACCGGACAGGGGTCCTCAGCGCTTCACCCCTTGCTCGACACGCAGCGGACACATAGCGTTACCAGGGTCGGGACCTGGGGGGAGAGGCCGCGGACCGTGGATCCGGCCCGGGATCCACGGTCCGCGCCCGCCCCGGTCAGCGCGGGAACACCCCGTACGACGTCCACCCCCGGTCCGGGAAGCCGGCCGCCTCGGCCACCCGCGCGGAGGCGTGGTTGCCGTGGTTGTGCAGATAGGTGGGAACGGCTCCCTCGTCCAGCACCCGCCGGGCCGCCTGGGCGACCAGCCGCCGGGCCAGCCCCCGCCCCCGCGCCGCCGGCACCGTCCCCACGGCCAGTTCGTGCCCGTGCGCGTCGTGCCGCTTGATCCCCGCGCCGGCCAGGTACGCCCCGTCGGCGTCCCGGACCACCAGCACCTCCCGGTCGAACAGCCGCAGCCACGGCGGCAGCCCGGGCGTGGTCGGCGCGACCCACTCACCGGCGTCGGGCAGCGGCGCCGGCGCGGTGCTCCACCGGAACAGCCCGGCGTGGGTGGTGAACTCGGGCGCGCCGACCGCTGCCGGGAGGACCGGCAGCAGCCGTTCCCCGGGCCGTTCCCGGACCAGGTCCCGCACCACGCCGGCCCGGTCCGGCGGCACCGAGAGGATTCCGCACTCCGGTGACGCGACCGCGATGGCCGGGCGCAGCCGCCCGTCCCAGGCCGGCCGGGCCCGCCGGTGCGAGCGGACCACGTGCAGCCCGGGACCCGCCGGCCACTGCCCCAACCAGGTCGCCAGGTGCAGGAACAGCCGCCGGTCGAGCACGTGATCATGGTACGCCCGCCCGCCGGATCCGTGCGGGAGTTGATTGAGACGCCGGGCGGGTGGGTAGACGGTTTCCGAACATCTCCGGCGACGCGGGAACCTCAGACATCGATCCCGCGTCATATTCATTTCCATACATGTACAAGTTTCTCTGGGACGGTAATGGTCATGCCGAATCAGCCGAATGACCGGTACCAGCAGGACGCCGAGCAGCGCTGGCAGGCCGTCGTGGCCGCCGGGCGGTTCCCGGCGCAGGCCGACTACCGGGGGGCTCGCCGCGGGACACTCTCCTGGGCCGAGCTGAACGCGCTGCCGGCGGGCGCCTCCCCCCGGCGCGGCCTCACCGCCCGCTGACGCAAGCGACACACCCGAGCGCTCCACACCGAGCTTTCGCACACCTGTGCTGTAGCGTCTTGTGGTCCGAATCCGGCCGACCACAGGAGAAACTCCGCGCATGGGCAAGAAGACGATCCACGTCTCCGACTTCAGCGGCCAGGTGCTGCGCGCCGACGACGAGGTGGTCAGAGTCGTCGTGCTGGAGCACCCGGACCTCGTGGCCGGGCCCGTGCAACTCGACGCCACCCCGGTCGAGGTGGAGAGCATCGACGACGCGGCGCTGGACGTGGCCGTCGTCGAGATCCACGACCGGCACGGCGGGGGCGAGCCGCGCCGGGTGGTGCTGACCGCCAGCGAGTTCGACGCCATGGCCACCGACGTGCCGATGGCGCAGTTGCTACGCACCGCCGAGCGCGTCAAGCCGCCCAAGGCCCGGCGCTCCGCCGAGAAGATCGACTACGGCACCATCGAGCACGCCGGCAAGCCGCACCGCGGCCGGGTCACCGAGGAGGAGGCCCGGCTGGTGCGCGAGCAGCTCGACGAGGTGAACAAGCGCCTCGCCGACGCGGGCATCCGCCAGGTCGACCCGGCCGACCCGGAGCACGCCGCCCGCTACGGCTTCCCCACCGCCTGACGTGCCACCGGCCGGGCACACGCCCCCGTGGCGCGTGCCCGGCCGGTGCGGTCCGGGGGCCCGGTCGCGGGTCAGGCCCGCTTGCGGGTGATCTCGGCGAGGGCGCCCTCGACCGCCGACTCCAGGGCCGACTTCTCCAGCCCGAGCCCGGTGAGCACGCCGTCGCCGGCCTCCTCCTCCAGCAGGGCGAGCAGGATGTGCTCGGTGCCCACGTAGTTGTGGCCCAGCCGCAGCGCCTCCCGGAAGGTCAGCTCCAGGACCTTCTTGGCCCGCGCGTTGTAGGGAATCAGGTCCGGAACCGTGTCGGCCTTCGCCGGCAGGGTCGCGGTGACCGCCTCCCGCAGCCGCTCCAGGGGTACGCCCCGAGCCACGATCAGCGCGGCCGCCAGCCCCTCCGGCTCGGCCAGCAGTCCCAGGGCGACGTGACCCGGCGTGATCTCGGCGTTGCCGGCGGTCCGTGCCTCCTCCTGCGAGGAGACCACCACGTTGCGGGCCCGCGGGGTGAACCGGCCGAAGCCGGCGTTGGGATCGAGGGCCGCCGCCGTCTCGGCCTTCGCGGCGGACCGCTTCTGGGCGGCCTGCTTGCTCACCCCCATGCTGCGGCCGATCTCCGTCCACGAGGCCCCCGAGCGGCGGGCCTGGTCGACGAAATGCCCGACGAGGTGGTCGGCGAGGTCGCCCAGGTGGTCGGCGACCAGGACGGCACCGGAGAGCTGGTCCAGCGCGTCGCCGTGCACCTTCTTGATGCCCTCGATCAGCTCGTCGAGGCGTACCGGATGGGTCATCTTCAGCGGCTCAATCTCCTCCGTCATGCGTCAACCATAGGTTGACGCAGTCGCTGCGTCAACCACTGGTTGACGATCTCTCCCGGCCCCCAGACGCCGCTGGCCGGCACCCCGTGTTGGGGGTGCCGGCCAGCGGTTGTTTGGCTCAGCTGTTCCAGTACTGGGCGACGATGTCGGCGGCCTGCTGCTCCCACTGGGCGTAGGCGTCCGGGTAGGCCGAGACCTGCACGGTCTGCGCGGCGTCGGTCAGCGGCATGCTCTCCCAGCCGTCGACCTGCTTCAGGCCCTTGAGGAAGGCGAGGGTGGAGTACTCGGGGTTGGTGATCTGCTCCGGCGTGCCCCAACCGCTGGTCGGGCGCTGCTGGAACAGGCCCAGCGAGTCGTGATCATTCTTATCGCCGAGGTGGCCCAGGTTCTCCAGCTTCGACTCCTGCAGGCTCGTGGCGATCGAGATGACCGCGGCCCGCTCGGGCAGGCCGGCCTTCTTCGTCGCCGCGATGATCGCCTTGGCGTTGCCGATCTGCTCGTCGTTCAGGTCGATGTGCGACTGCGCGCCCTGCACACCGTGCGGGATCAGCTTCGCGGCATCCGGCTTGTCCGCCTGCACCACCGCCGCCTCCGACAGCCCCGTCACCGGCGCCACCTCACCATGGTGCAGCGGACCGGCCGCCAGACCACCGGCAACCGCCAGACCAGCAATACCCAGCACACTCTTGCGCAGCATCGTGTTCATGACAGGTCAGCTCCATTCGGGGGTTGGCACACAGGACCGATAGGGGTCGGCCGTGCGCAAGCACCGTCAGGCGCTCAAGAAGTCACTTCCGGGGGATCACCGGCGCGCGGGGCAAGGCCTCTTCGCGGCGCCGGACCATGTGCAACGACCGCCGGCCCACCCACATTCCAGGCTCCGGGCACCCGCCTCGACGGGCGCCCTCCTCGGTCGTGCACCCGGATACAACGACCCGCACCCACCCGCCATTCCGCCACCGGGATGCCGCCGATCACAGCCCGACCCGGACAATCACCCCAGTCGACGCGGACGGCCCGCCGAAGGTGCGGCGGATCGTGGAGCCCCGACCACCGGGTCACGATCCGGACATCTGCCTCAGGCGACGCAGGCAGCATTGACCGCGGAGCGAATCTTGGACACGTCCCGTTCGTGACGAACGGCAACTGTCCAAGATCTCGACAGCGGACCGGGGCCGGACAGACATCAGGCCCGGTCCGCGAGGGACCGGGCCTGATGTGAACCGTGCGCCGCCAGGGACTCGAACCCCGAACCCGCGGATTAAGAGTCCGCTGCTCTGCCAGTTGAGCTAGCGGCGCTCGCCGGCAACGGCAGGAACGTTAACACGCCCCCGAGCGGCCTCCGCCAGGGGTGGCCTCCGTTCGGCAGAAGGGGTGCCGGGAGCTACGGCCGCACCAGGGCCGCCGCTTCAAGACGACGATGCCCGATGACCTGGCCGGCGGTCGCCGGCCCACGAGGCGACCAGTCCAGCACCCATCTGCGCCCCGAACACGAAAAGGCCCCGCCCCGGTGTGAGCCACCAGGTCAGGGCCTTGCTCGTTGGTGCGCCGCCAGGGACTCGAACCCCGAACCCGCGGATTAAGAGTCCGCTGCTCTGCCAGTTGAGCTAGCGGCGCTCGCTGACAACGGGAAGAACCTTAGCACGCACGCCGACCCGGGTTCCAATCCGATACCGGGCTCCACCCTTCGGTCGAGCTTAACCGGCGAAAGCCCACAAAATTCGCGTCTGTCCGGTCGAGGGGCGCAGGACGCGGGCACTCATGCGGCACGATGTCCGCCAGGCACGCGAGAACAGAGGTGGGAATGGGCAGGTTCGCGCGGGCCGGGGCGGTGGTGGGCGTCCTGGTCCTCACGGCGTCGCTGGCACTGACCGGGTGCGGTGACGACCAGAAGAAGCCGGCGTTCGTGGCCGGCGCGCAGCAGGGCGACCCGGTGGCGACCACGTCGCCGGACGCGACGGGCGAGCCGAGCGCGCCCGCCCTGCCGGCGCTGACGGTGAGCCCGGCCGACGGGTCCGACAAGCGCCCGGTCAGCACCGAGATCAGCGCGAAGATCCCGGGCGGCGGCAAGGTGTCGAAGGTCGTCCTCACGGCCGCCAACGGCGCGACCGTCGCCGGGCGGCTGCGCCGCGACGGCTCGTCCTGGGTGCCGTCGGCTCCGCTGAAGTACGGAGCCCGGTACACCGCCACGGTCACGGGCACCGGCACCGACGGCCAGACTCGGCAGGGCACCAGCAGCTTCACCACGATGGCCAAGCCGAAGTCGATGATCGGCTCCGGGCTCTACATGTTCAGCGGCAAGACCTACGGCGTCGGCATGCCGGTGGTCGCCGAGTTCTCGCCGGGCATCCCGAAGAAGGACCGCGCCGCGGTGCAGAAGCGGATGTTCGTGCAGACCGACCCGCCGCAGCCGGGCGCGTGGCACTGGGTCTACAACGGCACGCAGGCGTACTACCGGGCGCCTGAGTACTGGAAGCCGGGCACCACGATCACGGTCCGGCTGGGGCTGGCCGGGATCCCGCTGAGCAACGGCCGCTACGGCAACGTCGACCGGAGCGCCACCGCCAAGATCGGGCGCGCGTTCGAGATGAAGGTCGACAACGCGACCAAGCAGATGACCGTGTACGAGAACGGGTCGGTGGTCCGCACCATTCCGGTGAGCCTGGGCAAGAAGGGCACCCCCTCCTCCAGCGGCACGATGGTGGTGATGGAGAAGAAGGAGTCCACGGTCTTCGACACCCGGGACGAGCCGGACCCGCGCAACCAGTACGTCACGGAGATCGACTTCGCCCAGCGACTGACCTGGGGCGGCGAGTACATCCACGCCGCACCGTGGTCGGAGGGCAAGCAGGGCCGGGTGAACGTCTCGCACGGCTGCGTCAACGTCTCGATGGCGAACGGCCGGTGGCTCTTCGGCAAGACGCTGGTCGGCGACCCGATCACGGTGAAGGGCACCGAGCGGCGGCTGGAGCCGGGCAACGGCTGGACGGCCTGGAGCATGAGCTGGTCGCAGTTCGCCGCGGGCAGCGCCGTGCCGGTGCCGGAGGGCGGGCAGGGATCGCCCTTCTGACCAGGCGTAACGTGGGCGGACGCGCCACCGACGGTGGCCGTTCGTCGGCGTACTGTCGGGCGGAGGGGAAACCACCCCGCCCGACAAAGCGCGGCACGACATCAGAATCGTTACATCACGGGCGGGGTGTTTCGGTTCACTTCCGGCAACGGGTGACCGTTCCGGCGCGTCTGTAAAGACGGGACCCGGGACCACGACTGTGAGGGACACATGCGAGCTAGCCAGGACGAGCTGATCCGGGGCGGGGCGGCCCGGCGCGGCGGGCGACGCCGCGTGTTCGCGGCCGCGGTGCTCGCCGCCGCCATGGCCCTGAGCGCCTGCACCAGCGGCGGCGGCGGAGACGGGGACAAGTCGTCGAGCTGGCAGGGTGGTGGTGAGAGCGGCCCGAAGGCGGCGGCCACCATCACCGAGCCCGCGGCCGACGCCAAGGACGTGCCGGCCTCCACCGCCGTCACCTTCACGACGAAGGAGGCGCAGGAGACCACCGTCGAGCTGAAGGACTCCGCCGGCAAGGCCGTCGAGGGCCAGCTCGCGAAGGACGGGAAGAGCTGGCTGCCGGACGGCGCGCTGGCCTACGGCCAGACCTACACGGCCACGGTGACCGCGACCGGTGACGACGGCAAGCCGGCCACCGCCACCAGCACCTTCACCACCATGGCGAAGCCGGGCAAGCAGATCCGGGTGAGCAGCTTCCTCGGCGACAACCAGGTCGTCGGGGTGGCCATGCCGCTGATCGTCAAGTTCGGCCGGGCCATCCCGGAGGACTACCGCGACGACCTGCAGCGGCGGATGGTGGTCACGTCGAAGCCGGCCCAGGAGGGCATCTGGCACTGGGTGAGCCCGACCGAGGTGCGCTACCGGCCGAAGGCGTTCTGGAAGGCCAACAGCACGGTGACCTACAAGGTGCAGGCGGGTGGGCTGCCCCTCGGCGACGGCTGGTACGGCCGCTCCGACCTCACCGTCGACGTCAAGATCGGCCCGTCGTTCGTGATGACCGTGGACAACCGCACGAAGAAGATGACGGTCACCAAGGACGGCAAGGTCGTCAAGACCATCCTGGTGAGCCTCGGCAAGAAGAGCACCCCGTCGTCCAGCGGCACCATGGTGGTGATCGAGAAGCTCCGCCACACGGTCTTCGACACCATGGAGGAGCTGGGTCCCGAGGAGGGCTACCGCACCGAGATCGACTACGCCCAGCGGCTCACCTGGGGCGGCGAGTTCATCCACGCGGCGCCCTGGTCCGAGGGTGTGCAGGGCAGGACGAACGTGTCGCACGGCTGCGTGAACGTCTCGATGAAGGACGGCAACTGGCTCTTCGCCAACACCCGCATCGGTGACCCGATCACCGTGAAGGGCACCGAGCGCAAGCTCCAGAACGGCAACGGCTGGACCGACTGGAACATGAGCTGGGACGAGTACGTCAAGGGCAGCGCCGTGCCGTACGAGCCCCCGGCCGCGCCGGGCGACGACACCAGCCCGGGCGCCGCCGAGCCGAGCGTCACGCCGACCCCCTGACCGACGGTCATCGAACGGCCTCGTCCCACCGGGAGGGGGCCGCTCGCCGCTTCGAGGCCGGACATGACGAAGCCCCCTCCCGCAGGAGGGGGCTCGCGTCGTCTGGGGTGACTGATGGGAATTGAACCCACGACAACCGGGACCACAACCCGGTGCTCTGCCAACTGAGCTACAGCCACCATGCTCTCCGCGCCGGTCGACCCGGCGGGGCGCGGACTAATAATAGCCACACCCCTGCCGGCCCCGTCCACCGGGTTGGAGCGGCCCCGCCCGGCGGGGCTCAGAGCTGGGCGGCGATGGCCTTGGCGCTCTCCACGTCCGGGCCGGGCAGCGGCACGAACACGGTCCGCCGGTAGTACTCCAGCTCGCGGATGCTCTCCCGGATGTCGGCCAGAGCCCGGTGGGCCAGGCCCTTCTGCGGCTGACCGAAGTACACCCGCGGGTACCAGCGCCGGCAGAGCTCCTTGATCGAGGAGACGTCGATCATCCGGTAGTGCAGGTGGGCGTCGAGCCGGGGCATGTCCCGGGCGATGAAGCCCCGGTCGGTGGCGATCGAGTTGCCACACAGCGGGGCGGTGCGCGGGTCCTTCACGTGGCTGGCGACGTAGTCGAGCACCATGTCCTCGGCCTCCGCCAGGGTGACCGTCGAGCGGCGCACCTCCTCGGTGAGGCCGGACTTGGCGTGCATGGTGCGCACGATCTCCGGCATCGCCTCCAGCGCCGCCTCGTCGGCGTGGATGACCACGTCGACGCCCTCCCCGAGCACGTTGAGGTCGGGATCGGTGACGAGCGCGGCGACCTCGATCAGCCTGTCCCGGCCGAGGTCCAACCCGGTCATCTCACAGTCGATCCAGACGAGAAGATCAGCCACCGCCACAGACTACGCGCCGCCGACCCGCCCGCGCCTGAAGCACCCTCGCCGAGGTGGACCGCTAGGGTTTCCCCGTGCCAGCCGAACCCGTCGCACCACCAGCCGTCACCGAGGACGACCCGGGCGGGCGTGCGGCCCGCCGGCTGGTCGCGGTGGTGGCACTCGCGGCGCTGCTGCCGGCGCTCTACCGTCCGGGCCTCAACCACAACTTCCTCGACCTCAAGATCTACATGAGCGCGATGGACTGGTGGCGGGCCGGCCATCCGCTCTACGACTACGTGCAGCCGGACCGGGTGCAGGGCCTGCTGTACTTCACCTATCCCCCGCTCGCCGGGCTGGTGCTGTGGCCGTTCGCGCTTCCGCGGCTCGGCGTCACCGTCGCGATCTTCACGGTGCTGACGGTGGTCGGGGTGGTGGTGACCACCCGCTGGCTGGTGCTGCCCGTGGTGCGGCGGCACGACCTGCCGAAGCTGTTCAGCGTCACGGTGGCCGTGCTGCTGGTCCTCGCGGTGGAGAGCACCCGGGAGACGATCACCTTCGGGCAGATCAACATGCTGCTGGTGGTGCTGATCCTGGGCGACCTGCTGTTCGCCGTACCCCAGGGGCGGCGCTGGGCCGGCGTGGGCGTGGGGCTGGCGGCGGCGCTCAAGCTCTTCCCCGGCATCTTCGTGCTCTACCTGCTGGCCACCCGGCGCTGGCGGGCCGCCGTGGTGGCGGCCGTGACCGCGACGCTGGCCACGCTGCTCGCGGCGGCGGTCGCGCCCCGCGACTCGTGGCGGTTCTGGACCCACGAGCTGTGGACGACCGACCGGGTGGGCCGGACCGACTACACCGGCAACCAGTCGCTGTTCGGCCTGCTCAGCCGGATCACCGCGCCGGACAAGCCGAGCCAGCTGCCCTGGCTGCTGCTGGCGCTGCTGGTCGCCGGGTACGGGCTGCGGCGGGCCGCCCGGGCGGCGCGGGCCGGGGACGCGCTGGCCGGCCTCACCCTGACCGGCCTGGTCGGTGGGCTGGTCAGCCCGATCACCTGGACCCACCACCTGTACTGGTTCATCCCGGCGGTGGTGGTGCTGGTCGACGCGGCGCTGGACGCCGACCCGGCCACGGTGGAGGGTGCCCGCCGGCGGCGCTGGCTGCTCGTGCTGGCCGCCGGCACCGCCTTCGTGATCGTCTACGGGGTGGTCACCTTCCAGGACTGGGGCGTCGCCCCGGCGCGCACCGACGATCCCGTGGACTTCGTCGTCCGCAACGCGTACGTGCTGCTCAGCCTGCTGTTGCTGGCCGTGCTGCCCACCCGCCGGCCGGCACCGGAGCGGGCCGGGACGTCGGTCACAAACAGGCGGTAACTGGACAGAACTCGCGTCAGGCGTCGTTCGGCGCTAATCTGGTCTCAACTACCTCAGGTTTCTCCCAGGTAGCACCGATCCCCCGGTGACGGTGGCCCTCCGCGTCGGCAGCGCGGAGGGCCACCGCCGTGCGGGCCCGGGTCACTCGTCGACGGGCGTGGCCGGCCGGACCGGGCGGGGCGTCTCGGCGGTGGTCACCGGAGGCCACGACCAGTCCGGGTCGACCGGCAGGTCGGCCAGGCTCTCCGGCCGCCGGCTCGGCACCGGGCCGATGGCCGCACGGGACCGTTCGACGGGCGCCGACCCGACCGACACCAGCTGCCGGTCGGGCAGGGTGGACGGCTCGGCCCGCTGGCCCAGCCCGCTGAGCGAGCTGACGCCCAGCCGGCCGGCCAGCACCGGAACCTGGTCCGGCTCGACCACGAAGACCACCTCGCGCGGGCGGACCGGGCGCAACAGCAGCAGCACGGCGAGCACCACCAGCAGCGTCCCGCCGGCCAGCAGCGCCCAGGCCACACCGGGGAACCAGCCGGCGCGCAGCTCGGCGCGCAGGTCCAGGGCCAGGTCGGCCCGCCCGTCCGGCCGCATCAGCACCAGGCTCAGCGACCGGTCGGCCAGCTCGGCCGGGCTCCACTCCAGGGCGCCGACGCCCTCGCGTACCCAGAGGTCCTGGTCGAGCGGGACGGCGGCCGCGGCGCCGGCGGTGGGCGGGTCGAGGCGGACCGGCAGCGGCCCCCGGGACAGCGAGACCCGGCTCACGGTGGAGTGCGGGACGTCGGCCAGCCACCGTCGCACCTGGTCGGTCGGGGCGAGGCCGAGGAAGGCGGGACCGTCGGCCGTCCGGGCGGTCAGCCGCAGCCGGGCCTGCCCGGCCCGGGCGACCGGCGCGTCGGCGCGGAGCAGGGCGTCCACGTCGGTCACCACGACCGCCCGGGCGGGGGTGCGGACCGTCTCGAAGCGGGCGCCGAAGCCGCCGTCCGGGTCGGCGTGCCGGGCGGCGAGCCAGAGCCCCGCGCCCGCCAGCAGGGCCGGAATCCCGACGGTCAACAGCAGCATGCCGGCGATCGTGCGCACGAAACGCATTCGCGTCGTCCCCCTCGGTAGCGAAGTACCCGGCCGACCTTACCGACGCCGACCGACGATTCGCCGGATATCCACGGCAAGCACCCGAAGGGCCGCGGAACGACCGCCGGCCCGCCGGAAGATCCGACGGGCCGGCGTGTCGCCGCAGGTCAGGACTTCGCGGCGGGCTCCCGCCGGGTACGCAGGAAGGCCAGCCCGCCGAGGACCAGGCCGGCCAGGCCGGCGACCAGACCGGCCACACCGAACGCGGTGGCCGCGCCGGTGTCCGCGTCATCGTCATCGTCGTCGTCGGCGGCGGCAGCCGCTGCCGGGGCGCTCGCGACCGACGAGGCGGACGCCGAGGCGGCGGCCAGGGTGAGCACCGGCGCCGGGTTCTCCGGCTCCTCCCCGCCCGGCGTGGGCTCCTCGATCCAGCGCGACACGTTGCCGTCCGAGTAGGTCTGGAGCACCTTGAACACCATCCGGTCGACCTGCGGCAGCGGGCCCATCGACACCGGGAACTCCTGGAACTCGCCCGGCTTGACCCCGCCGTTCGGCGCGGCCGTCCAGGTGAGCTTGGAGACCGCCTCGGTGAGCTGGCTGCCGTGCACCTCGATGGGCGGGTCGACCTTGCGCTTCTCCACCGCCACCGTCCACCCGGGCACCGGCATGGTGGAGACCGAGCCGACCGGGGCGTTCTCCGGCAGGTTCACCTCGACCTTCGTCGTCGACGCCGTGTCGCTCTCGTTCGGCACCCGGAAGGCGAAGCGGCCGTAGCTGCCCTGCGTGGCCTCCTTCGGGTTGACGGTGACGTGCGCCGAGGCCGGCCCGGCCAGGCCGAGCACGGCCGTGGCCACGGCGGCGAAGGTGAGCGCGGCGGCGGTTGCGGGACGCCGGAGACGGGTCATGTGGGCGAGCCTTCCGTTTACGTGACGGGCACGGTGGCGGTCACCGTGGCCTGGTCGATGTCGGACGTGCGGACGGTGAAGCGGAGCTGCCACTGCCCCGCCGCCGGGAGGTTGATCTCGCCGAAGGCGTGGTTGTCGGTCAGCGGCAGCAGCGGGATCGTGATCGGCTCGATGCCGGCCGAGGGCAGCGCGGCGGTGGCCTTCCACTCCTGCACCGGCTGAGGCCGGTTGTCCTTGGTGTACGCGTAGAGGTGCAGCGAGTTGCTGCCGGTCTCGGCCGGGTCCAGCTCGACCTGCAGCGAGTAGAGGGGGCTGCTCAGCGTGGTGGAGAAGAAGTTGTCCGGGGCGCCGGCCACGGTGGCGGAGGCCGTCCGGGCCGGGGTGGTCTGCACCAGCGTCGCCGAGAGGCCGAGCACCACGGCGGTGACCGCCAGCTCGGCCACCACCGCCCGCCGCACCGACCCCGGACGGCCCGCTGCGGCGCGCCGCCGGACCAGCGCCCGGGAGTACGCGGCCACCCCGATCACCAGCGCGAACAGCACGATCTTGGCGAGCAGCAGCCGCCCGTACGTGGTGTCGACCAGCGCCTTCGGGGTGGCCACCTCGATCAGCCCCTGCACGGTCCCGGCGAGCAGCAGCGCCGCCACCGCCAGCGCCGCCCAGCGGGACCAGATCGGCAGGATCGCGTCCAGCTCCCGCTCGTCGGCCCGGCGCAGCAGGAAGACCGCCAGCATCACCAGGCCGCCCAGCCAGACGGCCATGCCGCCGAGGTGCACGGCATCCACCACCACCGACACGGCGGGCGCGGGCGACGCGGCCGGGTGGCCCGCGAGGGGCCAGGTGAACAGCGCCGCCCCGCCGAGGATGGCCAGGATGAGCCCGTCGGTGCGGCCGACCGGCCCGGCGAACAGCGGGCGGAGCAGGAACGCCGCCGCGGCCAGCAGACCGAGCCGGACCAGGTGCGTGGCGCCGTAGGTGCTGCCCAGCACGTCGCCGAGGGCGGAGCCGGTGACGTCGAACAGGCCGCCGCCGTTGGTGTAGGGAACCTGGAGCCACAGCTCCGCGACCGTGGCCACGGCCAGCAGGCCCAGCCCCGACCAGGCCAGCCGGGCCGGGCCGCGCCGGGACAGCCGCCGCGGCCAGAGCGCGGCCAGCACCAGCGCCGGGCCGACCAGCAGCAGCAGCCCGACGTAGCCGAGGTACTTGGCCACCTTGACCGCGTTGCCCACCACCGGGTTCGCCCGGGTGTCCGCGCCGGTGTCCGTCGGCGGCGTCGACGGCGCGCCGACCGAGTAGGTGAACGCGCCGGAGACCGGGTGGCTGTCGGCCGAGATCACCCGGTAGCTGACCAGGTAGGTGCCGCGCGCGCCGGACGGGTCCACCGGGATGGTGACCACCGCGCCCTTGAAGGTGGGCTCGCCCCGGTCGGCCCGGGAACCGTCGGGCGCGATCACCCGGACCTTGTCGGGGACCTTGCGGACGCCCTCGCTGAAGGTGATCACCACTTCGGCGGGCGCGCTGGGCACCACGGCCGAGGCGGCGGGGCTGGTGCTCACCAGCACCGCGTGGGCGCTGGCCGGGGTGGCCGGGGCCAGCAGCAGGGCGACGAGGGTGACCAGCAGACCGGCGGCGGTCCCCAGCCGGGCTGCCCAGGGACGGTCGGCGACGGCCACGGGGCGGCGGCGTACGGCAGCAGTCATGACCATCATGCTTCCCGAACCGTGCGGCACCCGGCGACCCGACCTCATCCGCGCACCGGCGTCGTCGCCGAGGGCGGCCCCCCGGTACGGGCGTCGTCGCATGTCACCTGGAGGTAGTCGGCGGGCGGGCGGGAAAAGTTCCCGGCGTGGGCGGGACCACGTAATGGGGCGAAGGACCCTGTCCGGCACAGGTACGCCGCGTAACCTCGTCAGTCGTGATCCCCGCCCCGCGCGACACCTCCGCCGGCCGCCCCGCGCCGCCGGCGGGCGATGCTGCCCGGGACGCCGCGACCGACTGGGCGCTGGCCGCCCGGGCGGGCGACCCGGTGGCCCAGGCCGCCTTCGTCCGGGCCACCCAGGCCGAGGTGTGGCGCTTCGCCGCCGCCCTGGTCGACCCGGACAGCGCGGACGACCTGACCCAGGAGACGTACCTGCGCGCCTTCCGGGCGCTGCCCGCCTTCGAGGGGCGGTCCACCGCGCGCACCTGGCTGCTCGGCATCGCCCGCCGGGCCTGCGCCGACCACCTCCGCACCGTGGTCCGCCGCCGGCGGCTGGACGCGCGGCTCGCCGCGCACGCGGCAACCGACCGGCCCTACCCGGACCCGGCCGGGCAGCTCGGCGCCACCGACCTGGTCCGCCGGCTCCCCGCCGAACGACGCTCCGCGTTCGTGCTCACCCAACTGCTCGGCCTGTCGTACGCCGAGGCCGCCGCCGTGGAGGGGGTGCCGGTGGGCACCATCCGCTCCCGCGTCGCCCGGGCCCGCGACGAGCTGGTCGAGGCCGCCGGCGACGCGTTGACGGGCTGATCGTGGAACTTTTCTCGGGTCCGAAGCGACAAATGACCGTGACCGCACACCCCACCCGGGCCGGCCGCTGGCCCGCCGTCCGGCCCTGGCTCGGCGTCGCGGCCCGCCTCGGCCTGGCCGCCGTCTGGTTGGTCGCCGGCGCCGCCAAGGTCGACGACCTGGCCGCCTCCGGCCGGGCGGTCAACGCCTACCAGGTGATGCCGTACGACCTGGCCACCGTGATCGGCGCCGCGCTGCCCTTCGTCGAGCTGGCACTCGGCGTGCTCCTGCTCCTGGGGCTGGCGACCCGGCTCGCCGCCGGCGTCTCCGCGGCGCTGCTGGTCGTCTTCATCGCCGGCATCACCTCGGCCTGGTCCCGTGGCCTGGCCATCGACTGCGGGTGCTTCGGCAGCGGCGGGCAGCTCGCCGCCGGCCAGGCGCCGAGCTACCTCCCGGAGATCCTCCGGGATCTGGGATTCCTGGTCCTGGCCGGGTTCCTGCTGACCTGGCCCCGCACCCCGTTCTCCGTGGACGGCTGGCTGGCGGGCGACACCGTGGAGGTCGACGATGAGTAGTCGCAAGGGGCGGAAGAACGCCGCCCAGGTGGTCCGCGCCCAGATCGCCCGCGAGAAGCGGCGCACCCGCACGATCTGGACCTCCGTCGCCGCCGTGGCGGTGCTGGTGATCGCCGGGTTGATCGGCTGGACAGTCTTCTCCAGCCAGAAGTCGGACACGTTCACCACCCCGCCCGACGCCAACCCGCCCGGCACCGCCATCGTCCTCGGCCAGGGCGCGGTCACCGTCGACCTCTACGAGGACTACCTCTGCCCGGCGTGCAAGCGGTTCCAGGACACCAGCGGCGCGACGATCAACCAGTTGATCAACGAGGACAAGATCCGGGTGAACTTCCACCCGGTGGCCTTCCTCAACCGCTTCTCCACCACGGAATACTCCACCCGCTCCTCGGCCGCCTCCGGCTGTGCCGCACAGGGCGGCAAGTTCAAGGAGTTCACCGACCAGCTCTTCGCCCGGCAGCCGGCCGAGGGCAGCGCCGGGCTCAGCGACGACGAGCTGATCGACATCGGCGCGGGCGTCGGGCTCAACCGGGACGACTTCGGCTCCTGCGTGAAGGACGGGAAGTACAAGTCGTGGACCGAGCACGTCACCGACGACGCCAGCAAGGCCGGCGTGACCGGCACCCCGACCATCCGGATCAACGGTAAGGACCTCGAGGACCGCAGCCCGGACGGGCTCAGGGCGGCCGTGGAGGCGGCCGGCAAGTGATCCCCGCACCGCTGCGGCGGGCCGCGCTGGTCGTCACCGCCGCGCTCGCCGCCGTCCTCGCCCCCGCCACCCCGGCCGCCGCGCACGGCACGGACGCCCCCGACGGCACCGACTACCGGGCCGAGGTCACCGGGACCGCTCCGGCCCGGCCCTGGCTCACCGCCCGGATGGTCGAGGCCGGCGCCCGCCTCGAACTGACCAACCGCACCGCGGCCGACGTCGAGGTGCTCGGCTACTCCGGCGAGCCGTACCTGCGGATCGGGCCCGGCGGCGTCTACGAGAACACCCGCTCCCCCGCCACCTACCTCAACCGCACCCTGGCCGGGGACACCCAGCTCCCGCCGGAGGCCGACCCGGCCGCCGCGCCGGCCTGGCGGCGGATCGCCGACGGGCCGACGGCCCGCTGGCACGACCAGCGGACGCTCTGGCTGGAGTCGGACCCGCCCGCCCAGGTGGCCGCCGCACCCGACCGGGAGCAGCGGGTCCGCGACTGGGTGGTGCCGCTGCGCGCCGGCACCGGCACCGTCGAGGTGCGCGGCACCCTGGACTGGGTGCCGCCGCCGGACGCGTACCCCTGGTGGGTGGCCGCCACCCTCGGCTTCCTGGTGATCGGCGCGGCCGGCCTGGTCCCGGCCGGCACCGCCACCGGTGTCCGCGCGCTGCGCGGGGCGGGCGCCCTGCTCGCCCTGGGCGGGGCGGCGACCGTGGCGCTCACCGCCGGCAAGGCCGTGGACGCCGGCGCCCCCGGGGCCGGCGGGGTGCTGCTCGACCTGCTCACCGGGCAGACGTGGACGCTGCTCACCGGGCTCGGCGCGCTCGCCGCCGGCGGCTACGCGCTGGCCCGCCGCCCGGCAGCCGACTTCGCGCTGGCCCTGGCGGGCGCCTGCCTCACCCTCTTCGCGGGCGTCTCGAACCTGGCCGTCCTGTCCCGCTCGGTGGCCCCGGTCGCCGGCCCGCCCACCCTCGCCCGGGTGCTGGTCACCGTGGCCCTCGCCACCGGCCTCGGCGCGGTCGCCGCCGGCCTCCTACGCCTGCGCACCGCCTCCCGGGCCGCCCGCGCCACCGCCGCGACGCCCGTCGCCCGCTGACTCAGGACGGGCGGGGCACGAAGCCGTAGGGCAGCTCCAGGCGGTGCTCGGCGAGCAGGCGCTCGTCGGAGAGCAGCTCCAGGGTCGGCGCGTCGGCGACGACCCGGCCGGCGTCCAGGATCACCGACCGGTCGCACAGCTCCGCCGCGTACGGCAGGTCGTGGGTGACCATGAGCAGGGTCACCGGGAGGCCGCGCAGGATCTCCGCCAGCTCCCGGCGAGCGGCCGGGTCAAGGTTGGACGACGGCTCGTCCAGCACCAGGATCTCCGGGCGCATGGCCAGCACGGTGGCCACCGCCACCCGGCGGCGCTGCCCGAACGACAGGTGGTGCGGCGCGCGGTCCCGGTGCTCGGCCATCCCCACCGCCGCGAGCGCCTCGTCCACCCGGGCGGTCAGCTCCGCCCCGCGCAGGCCCAGGTTGGCCGGCCCGAACGCGACGTCCTCGGCCACGGTGGGCAGGAAGAGCTGGTCGTCGGGGTCCTGAAAGACGATGCCCACCCGGCGGCGGATCTCGGCGAGGGTGTCCCGGTCCCGGCTCACCGTCAGGCCGCCCACGCTGACCGTGCCCCCGGTCGGGGTGAGGATGCCGTTGAGGTGCAGCACCAGGGTCGTCTTGCCGGCGCCGTTCGGCCCGAGCAGCGCCACGCGCTCACCGCGCGGCACGGTCAGGTCCACCCCGTGCAGGGCGACGTGACCGTCCGGGTATGCGTACCGGACGCCACGGACGTCCAGGGAGGGCGGCTGCTGCACGTACCCGATCATGTCAGGACGAGCGCGACGGCGGCGATGGTGGCCGCGATCGCCGGCACCGTCGCGGCCGCCGCCCACTGGCCGGCGGTGGCCGCGCCCGCGCCCTGCCACACCGCCGGCATCCGGCCCGTGTAGCCGCGGGAGACCATGGCCAGGTAGACCCGCTCGCCCCGCTCGAACGCCCGCAGGAACAGCGCGCCCACCCCGGCGGCGAAACCGCGGAGCTGCCAGAGGAAGCGCGGGTCGTCGCCCCGCGACATCCGGGCCACCCGCATCCGCCGGGCCTCACCCACCAGCACGTCCAGGTAGCGCAGCATGAACGTGGCGATCTGGGTGAGGATCTGCGGGCACCGCAGCCGGTCCAGGCCGACGATCAGGTCCCGCGTCGTCGTGGTCGCCGCCAGCAGGAGCGACGCGAGTACGCCCAGCGTGCCCTTGGCCAGGATGTTCCACGCGCCGTGCAACCCGTCGACGGACAGGCTCAGCCCGGCGACGTCCACCCGCTCCCCCGTGCCGAAGAACGGCAACGCGAACGCGAACAGCACGAACGGCAGCTCGATCAGCGCCCGGCCGAGCAGCCAGCGCGGCCCCACCCGGGCCAGCGCCGCCACGGCGACAACCAGCAGGGCGTAACCGCCGAAGGCCCAGTACGCGGCCCGGGGCGTGGCGACCACCGCCACGGTGAACACCACCATCGCGGCGATCTTCACCTCGGGCGGGAGGCGGTGCACCGGCGAGGACGCCTCGCGGTAGAGCATGTGAGCGTGACCGGCACCCATCCGGGACTCAGCGGGTGCGCGCCGAGCGCTCGTCGGCGCTCGGGTCGCTGGCGGGACCGCTCACCGCGTCGGTCGCCGCGTCGGTCGCCGGACTGGTCGCCGGGCCTCGGCGGCGGGCCAGCCAGAACAGGCCACCGCCGAGGGCGAAGGTGAGCAGCACGCCCAGCACCCCGGACAGGCCGGTGGAGAGGAAGCCGTTGCTCACCCCGCGCACGCCGTAGTCGGCCAGCGGGCTGTCCGCCAACTCGTGGTCCTTCGCCTGCTGCGCCGGGCAGCTGCCGCCGGTGATCTCGTCGTCGGCGTTGACCGTGCAGCCCTTGAGCAGCGACGAGTCGAGCCCGTCCGGGTGGGCCGAGGCGTAGTTGCTGACCACGCCGGCCAGCAGCAGGGCGACCAGCAGGCCGCCGAGGAGGAACGGCCAGGAACGCTTGCTCATCGGGCACCTCCGGCGACCGGGACGGCGGGAGCCGGCACGGCCGGCTTGAGGGCGCGCAGGGCGTACACCAGGTCGGGGCGCACCTTCGCGACGGTGACCACGGTGGTCGCGGTGATCAGGCCCTCGCCGATGCCGATGAGCAGGTGGACGCCGGCCATCGTGCCGGACAGCCCGGCCAGGTTGCCGCCCAGGTCGGTGGTGCCGCCCAGCCAGTACTGGAGCACGAACCCCTGGGACGCCACCACGACGCTGACCAGCGCGGACACGAAGGCGGTGATGCCCAGCCCGGTCGGGGTGCGCGGCAGCACCCGCAGCAGCAGCGCGATCAGCAGGTAGGCGGCGGCGGTCCCGAGGAGCGCCATGTTGGTGATGTTGAGGCCGAGCATGGCCACCCCGCCGTCGCCGAACACCAGCGCCTGAACGACCAGCACCACGGCGACGCAGAGCGCCCCGACCCACGGGCCGACCAGCAGCGCGGCGAGCGCGCCACCGAGCAGGTGACCGCTGACCCCGGCCGTGAAGATCGGGAAGTTGAGCATCTGCACGGCGAAGATGAACGCGGCCACCAGACCGGCCATCGGTGCCAGCCGGTCGTCGAGGTCACGGCGCCCGCGCAGCACGCAGAAGGTGAGCACGGCCAGCGCGAGGGCCGCGAACACCGCGGCGACGGGACCGTCGATGATCCCGTTCGAGATGTGCATCGCCAGGGTTTCCACCCGCTGAGCTTATTTGCGCGGGGCCGCTGTTGCCAATCCCTTGCAACAAGCCATGGTGATCATCACGCGGGCGGCGCGTCGCCACCCGCCCCGGACCCGACGACGGCGGTATCGTCTCCGCCATGACCGACCGCCTGAACCCCGGCGACCCCGCCCCCGAGTTCACCCTCCCCACCGACACCGGCGGGACCCTGTCCCTGGCCGACCTGCGCGGCCGCAAGGTCATCCTGTACGCGTACCCGGCCGCCATGACGCCCGGCTGCACCAAGCAGGCCTGCGACTTCCGCGACTCGCTCGCCTCGCTCCAGGCCGCCGGCTACGAGGTGGTCGGCATCTCCCCCGACAAGCCCGAGAAGCTGGCCAAGTTCCGCGACCGCGACGCCATCACCTTCCCGCTGGTCGCCGACACCGACAAGTCGGTGCTGACCGCGTACGGCGCGTTCGGCGAGAAGCAGATGTACGGCCGAACCGTCACCGGCGTGATCCGCTCGACCTTCGTCGTCGACGAGGACGGGAAGATCGAGCGGGCGCTCTACAACGTCAAGGCCACCGGGCACGTCGCCAAGCTGCGCCGCGACCTCGGCCTCGACTGAGCCTGTCGGGGGCCGCCGTTACCGTCGGCACATGCCTCGCTACAAATACTCGCCCGAGCGGCTGGCGGCAGCGGCGGCGCAGGCGCGCAGCGTCACCGAGGTCATGCGGCTGCTCGGCGTCCGGGTGAGCGGCGGGTCGCACGCGCACCTCAGCCGGCAGCTCAAGCGCTTCGACATCGACACCTCACACTTCACCGGGGCCGCGCACAACAAGGGCGGGCGAGGCATCCGCCTGCCGGTGACGGCGTTGCTGGCGAAGCGGCCGGAGGGCAGCCGCAGAGTTCCCGGGCACCGGCTCAAGCGGGCGCTCCAGGCGATCGGCCTGCCCGAGGAGTGCGAGGCCTGCGGGATCGGCGCGACCTGGCAGGGTGCGCCGCTGATCCTGCACGTCGACCACATCAACGGCGACTTCCTCGACAACCGTCCGTGCAACCTCCGGCTGCTCTGCCCGAACTGCCACAGCCAGACCGCCACGTACGCCGGCAACCGTAGGCCGGCTGTGGTGGCTCCCGATGTGGTCTACGATCCGGAGGCTGTGACACCGACCGGCTTCCCGATCGGCAGGCGCCTACGGCGTCGGCCAGAATTGCCGTGGAGGACGGTGGTGTACACCGTGAAGGGGTCGTAGCCCAATTTGGCAGGAGGCATGCGGTTTAGGTCCGCACCAGTGCGGGTTCGAGTCCCGCCGGCCCTACCATCCGCTCACCGGTGCCCCCGGCACCGGTGAGTGTCGTAAGGATCACGAACCCGGGTCGGTGCCGCGTCGGCTCGCGGAGGATGGCGGGCGTGAACCTGCGCTTCGTCCTCGACCCCGACCTCACCCCTGAGCTGCGCGAGCAGATCGTCGCGCTGTGGGTGGACGTGACCAACGCCGGTGGGGCCGTCGGCTTCGTCGCCCCGGTGACCGAGGCCGAGGTGCGGCCCATGGCCACGGCGACCTTTGCCGCGATCGCCGACGGGCCGGACCGGCTGCTGGTCGGCTACGAGGGGGATCGCCTCGTCGGCGTCCTGATCATCGCGGACAACCGGTTCCACCTGAAGACGCACTGGCGGGTGCTGAAGCGGGTCATGGTGCACCCCGACACGCAGGGGCGCGGCTACGGCGCGGCGCTGATGCGCGAGGCCGAGCGGATCGGTCGGGAGCTGGGCCTGGCGGCGCTGCACGTGACCGTCCGGGACGGGCTGGGCCTGGGCGGGTTCTACGAGCGTCTCGGGTACCGCGAAGTGGGGCGGCTGCCCGGCGCGCTGCGGCTCGCCCCCGGCGACGACCGGGACGAGGTCTTCATGTGGCTCGACCTGGGCGCCGACACGGTCTGACCCCCGCCTCGGCGGCGCGCCTCGTCGTGTGCTCGGCGCGCGAGCCGGGCCGCGCGTCAGCTTCCTCGACCCGGACCTGACTCCACCTTGGGCGCCGGCCTGGCCGTCGGTGAGGCGCACTAGCCGCGTCAGGGCCGGGCGGCCGCTGTCGGGCTGACGTCGGCAACGACTCAGCCGCCGTGAGTCGCTCACGACATCAGCTCGACAGGCGGCCACGGAGACAATCGCCGCCGAGCCGGGGCGACCCGGCGGTGCGGGGCCCGATCAGCCGCAGGCGGCGACCGGGTCCGGGGTGGCCGGTGGGGCGGCGGCCGCGTCCAGCACGGCGGGAGGGCTGGCCGGCGCCCTGAGCGACGGGGTGACCGAGGCGCTGGGACGAGGGCTGGGCCGGGCCGAGGGCGAGCGGCTGGGCGTGGTCGATGGGGCCGGGCCGGCGGCGCCGTACATCCGGACCGTGCTGCGCTGGACCTGGCCGGGAAGCATCCGGATGCCGGTGGCGGTGGCGCGGTGGCCGTACACGTCGGTGACGCGGATGCGGTACGGCCCGGGGCCGGCGCCGGAGGGGATCAGCCAGTAGTTGTAGTCCTGGCGGGTGGCGGCGCGCCAGGAGTCGCCCTGCCGCACCTCGACGGCGCGCAGCGGGTTGCTGTGGTCGCCGACCAGGACGGCGAACCACCACTGCGAGGCGCCCTCCTTGATGCGGAAGGTGAGCGGGCCGGGCAGGGGCGGATCGACCACGGCGCGGTAGCTGACCTTGACGACGCCCTGCACCGGGTCGGCGATCCGGGCGAACGCCTCGGCGGAGAGGTCGAGGTGGCCGGGTTCGCACTCCGGGCACTGGTCCATGACGAGGACGCGGACGGTGCCCTTGGGGCCGGTGACGTCGAGGTGGCCGCCGCAGGAGGCGCCGGCCGCGTACTCGCCGGGGCCGAGGGCGACGTAGAGACGGTTGGCGGGTGCCCCGGGCCGGGAGCAGTTGCCGCCGGCGCCCTTCGAGTCGTAGAAGGTCGCCTTTCCGATGTGGACGGTGCCGCCGAGCGGTGGTGCGGCGGGCAGGGCGCGCGGCGGTGGGGCGGCGCAGGCGGGGGCGGCGCCGCCGCGTACCGCGAGGGTCGCGGCGACCGCGGCG
>NZ_WBKT01000079.1 GCF_008868175.1 Micromonospora sp. AMSO31t | reverse complement strand
GGGGCGGTGCGGCGGCCGGCCCCCCGCCGGCCAACCCGACCCCGGCGCCGGCGCCCGACGGGCCGGCCGACCCGGCCCCCGCGCCGGCCACCGGGCCGGTCGAGCCGACCCGGCCGCGCAGGGCGACCACCACCACGAGGTCGCCCAGCGCCAGCGCGGTCAGGACCAGCGCCCAGCCGGCGGCGGACGGCTCGGCGGCCGCCGCGGCCAGGGGCAGCACGGGCTGGGCGGTCAGCAGCGCCGCGAACCAGGGCACGGTCAGCCGGCTCAGGCGCGCGTACCCGGCCGCCACCGCCGCGCCGATCCCCCCGACCAGCGCGGCGTACCGGCTCCCCGGCCAGCCGGCCACCCCGAACAGGTCCACCGACCAGGCGGCGTACCCGTCGAGGAGCACCAGGAGCAGGCCCACCGCCGCGAAGGTCTCGGCGGTGCCGCGCAGCCCGCGCGCCCGGGCCACCAGCGGCGCGGCGAGGGCCAGGGCGGTGAAGGCCAGCAGGATCAACGCCCGACCCGCGACACCGAACGCGGCCCAGGCGACCGCCGTGAAGACCACCGCCGCGGTGCCGAGCAGCAGTCCACCGAGGACGAAGAGCAGGCTCTGCACGGCCCGGGTGGAGGTCTCCGCCCCACCGGGGCGGGGCGCTGCCGGCTGCGGGCGCACCGCCGGCACGACCGGGACCGGGCGCGGCGCCGGGATCTCCAGCCGGATCCGGGCAGCCAGGTCGGCCCGCTGCTGCCGGGCCGTGGACAGCCGGCCGGACAGCTCCTGGTACGCGGCCCGGGCCGCCTCGACCCGCGGGGCCAGCCCGGCGATCTCGCGGTCCAGACGGACCACCTCTGCGGCGGGCGGGTACGGCGGGCGGCCGCAACCGGGACAGCCGGAGGCGAGGTCGGCGGGAGCGCCGCAGCCGGGGCAGGGGTAGCCGGTGTTGTCCACCCCGCCAGCATCCTGAGCGGCGGGGCGGGCGGACAGAGTAGGCGTACCTAGGGGCGGGTGTGCTCGTGCACCCAGGCCGCGTAGTCAGGGTTGCCGCTCTCCACCCGGGTGACCAGGATCTCCGGCACCTCGTACGGGTGGTTGGCGCGGAGCTGGTCGACCAGCGCGTCCATCCGGTCCGGCGCGGTCTTGAACTGGACCGACCACTCGGCGGTGGTCTGGATCGCCGACTGCCACCAGTAGGTGCTGTCGACCTGTCCGCCGACCTGGGCGCACGCCGCCAGTCGGCCGGCGACGGCCGCGGCCGCCAGCACGTCCGCGACGGAGCGGGCGTCCACCACCGTCGTCACCACACAGATCTGCTCCACCAGCGCACCCTACGTGGCGTTCCTGGCGGTCCGCTGCACACGCACCGAACCGGTGTCAGTCGGCGGCCACCCCGTCCCGGTTGGCGGCGATCCACCGGTCGATCCGGGCCCACCAGTCGAACAGCCAGTCGATGCGCTCCTGCTTGCCGACCGGCACCTCCTCGGGCGGCACCGACCAGAACCGCATCACGATCCGCTTGTCCATCGGCAGCTCGCGCCACACGTCGGCGACGGTGAGCATCTGGTCCAGCCCGGTGTGCGCCACGAAGATCACCCCGGCGTCCGGTGCGGCGTCGAGGGCGGCGAGCAGCCCGCCCGGCTGCGGCGCCAGCACGTGCCGCATCCGCTCGGCGCGCAGCGCCATCCGTTCCAGGCCGAGGGTGCGCAGCCGGGCGATGGCCCGCAGCCGGCGCTTCGGGGTGAAGTTGCCCCCCTCCGGGAAGATCACGAACGCGTCGTCGTCGTCCAGGCCGGTGGCGAGGTGGCCGACCTGCCGGATCGCCGACTCCCGCCCGTCCGGTCCGGGCGCGATGAACCGGTTGGGCAGGCGGTTGAGCAGGACGTCGATCGCCGGGTCCCACTGGAGGGCTTCCTTGAGCACGATCCGGGGCTCGCGGTGGAACCAGTTGACCAGGGCGTGGATCAGGATGAACGAGTCGCCCGGCCCGGCGTGCCGGCAGAGCACCAGCTCGGGCCGGCCGGGCAGGGCGGTGTCCGGGTCGGTGCCGACCACGTCGATGCGCAGCCGCAGGGTCCAGCGGGCCTGCCAGAACAGCACCCGCAGGAAGTGGCCGGCGAGCACGTAGTGGGCCCGCTGGAAGGCGGGCGACCGCTTGCGCGCGCCGAAGCCCGAGGCCAGCCAGAGCACGAAGAGGGCGAGCAGCGCGGCGGCGTCCCACATCAGGTAGACGGTGCCGATCCAGAGCAGCCGCAGCGGGCGCAGCCGCCCCGGCACCAGCGGCGACGCGGCCAGGGCCAGCAGCGCCCAGGCCGGCAGGGTGGTCACCACGGTGATGGCGAGCAGCACCACGCCGGGCGCGAGCAGCATCCGGCGTACCCACCGCGGCGGCAGCGGCATCAGCGTTCCAGCGCGGTGTCCAGGTAGCGGCGGGAGGCCGTGTACGCCCGGCTGATCCGCCGCCCCACGGCCGCGATGTCCCGGTACGCCCAGGGGCTGTCGTCGCGCGGCTCCAGGCCGCCGGTCGGCAGCACGTGCACCTCCACCCCTTCGGGCAGCGCCGCCATCTCCCGGGCGAACCGGTGCCGGCGGGCGATCTCGAACGCCACCTGGGCGATTTCCCAGGGCCGGCGGGGCGGGCTCAGTTCGCGCTCGATCCGGCCCACCTGGAGCACGAAGATCCTCCTCGCGCCGACCGCGACGGCCTCACCGACGGGGATCGAGTTGACCACCCCGCCGTCGATGTAGTGCTGGCCGTCGATCTGGGTCGGCGGCAGCAGCCCGGGCACCGAGGCGGAGGCGAGCACCGCCGGCACCACCGGTCCGCTGTGGAACCAGTGCTCGGCGGCGCGCTCGATGTTCGCGGCGCAGCAGCGGAACGGCACCTTGAGGTCGGCGAAGGTGGTGTCCTCGCCCAGTTCGCTCTCCAGCAGCCGGCGCAGGGGCCGGGGCGAGTGCAGGTGGGTACGCGCGGCGAAGCGGCGCAGTTGCCGGGCGACGGAGTCGCCGTAGACCTCGCTCGCCTCGGGCGACGCCCAGAGCCGGACCAGCCGGTCGGTGACCGCCTCGCTGGGGTCGGCGGCGACCAGGGCGCCGTTGACCGCGCCGATGGAGGTGCCGAGCACCATGTCGGGCCGGATCCGGGCGCGGAACAGGGCCCGGAGCATGCCCACCTCGACGGCGCCGAGCACTCCCCCGCCGCCGAGCACGAACGCCACCGGACCGCCTGCCATGCCGTTCATCCTGGCACGTGCCGCACAGTCCGCCCGGTCGAGCCGGCCGGGGCCGGCCGGGACGTCACGGCGCGCGACCGGCGCGGCGCGGGACGCGACCGGAGAACGGACACCCGTTGACACGCCGGACACATTCCCGCAACCTGATAGCGCTCCCAAGCCCAGGCAGGTGCGATGTGAAGGCGACGCTGCACGCCGGCCGGCTGCTGGCCCGCAGGTACCGGCTCATCGACCAGATCGGGGCCGGCGGCATGTCGGTGATCTGGCGGGCCCGCGACGAGGTGCTCGACCGGGTGGTGGCCGTGAAGGTGCTCGCCCCCTCGCTGGCCGCGGACGCCCGGTTCCGGGACATGGTGCGCGAGGAGGCCCGCTCCGCCGCCCAGCTCGTCCACCCGCACGTCACCGCCGTGCACGACTACGGCGAGACGGTGGCGCCGGACGGCTCGATCACGTCGTTCGTGGTGATGGAGCTGCTCAGCGGCGAGGAACTGGACCAGCGGCTCACCGAGGGGCCCCTGCCCTGGCCGGCGGCGGTGGAGACGGGCGCGCAGGTGGCCGAGGCCGTGGCCGCCGCGCACCGGCTGGGCATCGTGCACCGGGACATCACCCCGTCGAACGTCATGATGACCCGGGTCGGCGCGAAGGTGCTCGACTTCGGCATCGCCACCCGGGTCGGCGCGCCCGACGAGGACGAGGACGGCGGCACGTTCGGCACCCCGGCGTACGTGGCGCCGGAGCGACTGGACGGGGCACCGGCGCAGCCGGCCACCGACGTCTACTCGCTGGGTGTGCTGCTCTTCGAGACGCTGACCGGGCAGCCGCCGTACCCGGCGGACACCTGGGAGCAGCTCAGCGCGGCGCTGGCCGAGGACGCCGCGCCCACACTGGACGGCGTACCCGGGCTGCCCGCGCCGGTCGCGGAGATCTGCCTGCGCTGCCTGGCCCGCGACCCGCGGCGCCGGCCCACCGCGCACCAGGTGGCGGCCGTGCTCCGCGACCAGCTGCTGCCCGCCGACCCGCAGGCCGCCACCATGCTGTCCCCGACCGTGACCCTGCCGGCGCCGCCCGCCCCGCCGCGACCGCCGGCCGAGCCCGCGGCTCCCGCGCCCGTCGCCGCCCCGACGTCCCGCCGCCGGGCGCTGCCCCTCGTGGCGGCCGGGGTGGTGGTGGTCACCGGCGCCGCGCTGCTGGTGCCCGCCCTGCTGCCGGACGAGCGGGCGCCGTCGCGGTCGTCGCCCACCGCCGGGCCGGCGGTGGCTCCGTCCACCGCGACGCCGAGCTCGGACGCGCCGGCCACCACGCCGCCGCCCGGCCCCACCGGCCGGCCGCCGGCGACCGGCGCGCCGACCCCGCCCGCCGGCGGCGACGTGGTCGAGGCGGCACACCGGGTGGAGGGGCTCATCGACGCCGGGCTGGCGGCCGGCCAGATCCGCGACGACGTGGGCGTGGACCTGCGCAACCTGCTGCGCAACGCCAGCGCCGCGACCGGCGAGGGCGCGCTGACCGGCGCCGTGGACCGGCTCCGCGACAAGATCGCCGACCGCCGGCGCGAGGGCAGCATCAGCCCCGGGTACGCCCGCCAGCTCGACGCCGCCGCCGCGGACCTGGCGACGGGACGCACCTGAGGGGTCAGCCGGCAGCGACCGGCGCGGCCTCGGGCCGCCCGGCGAACGCGGCCCGGTCGGCGAGGAAGCTCCGGTAGACCGCCTCGTAACCGGCGGCCATCCGCTCGACCGAGAAGTGCTGCGCCACGTGCATGATGCAGTCGGCCGGATCGAGACCGGAGACGTCGCGCAGCGCGGCCGGCAGTTCGTCCGCGCGGTCACGGACGAACCCGGTCAGCCCGTCCCGGACCAGCTCCGGCACGGCGCCCCGGCGCAGCGCCACCACCGGCGTGCCGGTCGCCATCGCCTCCACCATCACCATGCCGAACGGCTCCGCCCACTGGATCGGCATGATGAGGCAGCGGGCGTCGTACAGCAGCCGCTGGGTGGCCTCCCGGTCCGCGTTGAGCACCACGGTCACGTCCGCCCCCAGCAGCGGCTCGACCACCTGCTCGAAGTAGCGGCGCTCGGCCGGCTCGTTGCACTTGCCCGCCAGGGTGAGCGGCAGGCCGGCCTCCCGGCAGGCCCGGATCGCCACGTCGGGGCCCTTGTCGGGGCTGAACCGGGCCAGCCAGAGCACCGGCCCGCGGCCGGCGCCCCGCTTGCGCGGCACCTCCCGCAGCGCCATCGCGTTGTGCACCGTGCCCACCCACGGCAGGTCCGGGTTGGCCTGGCGCTGGGCGTGCGAGATCGCCACCAGGCCCACCCCCTCGTCGGTGTTGCTCAGCACGGTGCCGTACTCGCCCACCGGGTTGCCGTGCACGGTGGCCACCGTGGGCACCCGGCGGCGGCCGGCGAGCAGCGGGCCGATGGTGCTGTGGTCGTGCACCAGGTCGAAGTCGGCCGGGTCGACCAGCCGGTTGACGTGGGCCAGGTGGGCCAGCTCGGGCAGCGACTCGCCGAGCCGGTGGAACTGGAGGTCCGCGCAGGTGGAGACGAAGTCACCGGCCGTGCCGTTCTCCCGGCCGGCGCCGAACAGGGTCACCGCGTGCCCGCGGTCCACCAGGGCGTCGACGAGCCCGGCCACCAGGTGCTCCAGGCCGCCGTAGCCGGCCGGCGGCACGGACAGCCACGGCGGCACCACCATGGCGATCCGCAGGTGCCCGGCCCGGGCATGGTGCGACGGCGGCTGGTTCACGGCCACGAGTCCTCCCCGATGGGTCCCCCGGCGTACGTGACCGGCGGCGGTTTCCCGACGCTCCGAGCGGTAAACGGCGGCTCAGCCGGCCACCACGATCCGGTCGTGCACCTCGCGCACGCCCGGCGTGGCCCAGGCCGCCCGTTCCGCCTCCTCCCGCTGCCACCACGAGCGGACCACCCCGTCGAGCACCACCGTGTCGCCGCTGACCCGCACCTCGATGCGCTCGGTGCCGGTCCGCCGGAGCAGCAGGCGTTGCAGGTCGCGGCGGTTCTGCTCGTCACTGGGCGGGGTCGGCGGGCGCACCTCGACGAGATTGGTCACCCCGCGTACGCCCCGCAGCCGGCGCAGCTCCCGTTCGGCCGTGCGGCGCTGGAAGCCGTACTCCACCTCGCCGCGGAGCATCACCCAGCCGTCGGCGACCGTCAGGTCCAGGCGCTCCGCGGGGACGAAGCTGTCCCACTCCAGGGCCCGGCTGGCCGCGATCGCGATGTCGGCGTCGGCGCGTTCGTCGGTGACCGGCAGCTCCACGTCCAGGTCACTGGCGACCGCGCGGACCCCGCGGACCCGGTGCGCGCAGCGCTCGGCGGCCCAGCGCCGGGCGTAGCTGTCCACCTGGCCGGTCAGCGTGACCACGCCGTCGGCGACGGTCACCCCGATCTCGGTCGGCCGGGTCTGCGCGTCCCAGTCGAGTTCGGCGAGCACGTCCCGCTGGATGTCCTGGTCGGTGCGGACGGCGGAGGTGGTCGTCATGCCCCGAGGGTGCCGCCCGACGGGGTGAGCCCAACTCACCCGGACCGGGTGAGGAACGAAAATAGGCGGCGGGTGACGGAACCAACCCCCTTGGCTCCGTCACCCGCCGCCCGTGGAGGAGGCAGGTCTGGTGTTAGGACGTCTCGGCGAGCGTCACGGTTGCCGTCTGGGCCGAACCGTTCCGCTTGAACTGGACTTCGACCCGGTCACCGACCTTGCCGGCCTGCACGGCGCCGACCAGGTCGTTGGAGTCGTTGACCACCTTGTCGCCGAACTTGGTGATGACGTCGCCGCGCTGGAGCCCGGCCTTCTGGGCGGCGCTGCCCGCGACCACGTCGGAGACCAGCGCGCCGCCGTCCTCGGCGCCGGTCACGCTGACCCCGAGGGACGGGTGGCTGACCTTCTCGCCGCGCTGGAGCTTCTCGGCGACGTCCTTGGCCTTGTTGCTCGGGATGGCGAAGCCGACCCCGATGTTGCCGTTGCTGCCCTGCCCGGCCGTGGCGATGGCGGTGTTGATGCCGATCACCTCGCCGCGGGTGTTGACCAGCGCGCCGCCGGAGTTGCCCGGGTTGATCGGGGCGTCGGTCTGGAGCAGACCGGAGATCGAGCTGGCGCCCTGCTGCGGGGCCTGCTGTTGGCCGCCCTCGCCGGCCTGGATGGTGCGGTCACGGGCGCTCAGGATGCCGGCGGTGACGGAGCCCTGGAGGCCGAGCGGGCTGCCCAGGGCGAGCACCTGGTCGCCGACCTGCATGCCGTCGCTGTCGCCGAACTTGGCCGCCTTCAGGCCGCTCACCCCGCTGGCCTTGACCACGCCCAGGTCGGTCTTCGGGTCGGTGCCGACGATCTTCGCCTGGGCGGTCTTGCCGTCGGCGAAGACGACCTTCACCGTGTCCCCGCTGGCGGAGGCGACCACATGGTTGTTGGTCAACACGTACCCGTCGGCGCTGAGGATCACCCCGGAGCCCTCACCGCTGTCCGTCATGATCGTGACGATGCTGTCCTGGACGGCGGCCGCGATCTTCGGCAGGTCGGCGCTGTTGAGCACGGGAGCGGCCGAGTAGGTGCGGGTCACCGTCCCGTCGCCGTCGAGCGCGAGGGCGAGCGCGCCGCCGGCCACGCCGGAGCCGAGCATCAGGGCCAGCGCGAGCGCCCCGGCGCCGATGAACTTCCCGGCCCGGCTGGGCCGCGCCGGCTGCTGCGGGCCCCACGGCGGGGCCGGCTGCCCGGCCTGGTGCTGCGGGTACGGCTGCTGCCCGGCCTGGTACGGCTGGTGCTGCTGGTGCGTCTGGTACGGCGGGACCGGCCCGGCGGCCTGCGGCGCGTAGCCGGTGCCGCCCTGGTGCGCCCAGCCGCCCTGCTGCTGCGCCCCGTACCAGGGGTGCTGCTGCGGCTGCCCGGAGACCGGGTACGGCGTGGCCGCCGGCGGCGCGTACGGGCTGGCGGGCGTGGCCGCCTCGGTGCGCCCGGCGGGGCCGGTGGTTCCGGCGGCCGGGGAGTCGGCCGGAACCGGCGCGGCGGCCGGGGTGACGGTGGTGTCCGGCTGCCCACTCCCGGCGCGGGGCAGCTCGGCGGTCGGATGCGACGGCTCGGCGTCGGCGGGAACCGGCGACCGCTGCGGATCGGTTTCGTGGTCGGTCATGACTCCACCTTCTCCCTCGGCACTGCGACCATGCTGGAACCCCCCTGAATGTTTTCTGAAAGTCACTCGCCGGGCTCGGGCGCCTCGGGCAGCAGCGGCAGTTTCACCCGGAAGGTGGCGCCGCCGCCCGGCGTCTCGGCCACCTCGACGGCGCCGTGGTGCGCGGCCACCAGCGCGGCGACGATGGCCAGCCCGAGCCCGGTGCTGGTCGGCCCGCCCGCCCGCCGGGTGCGCGCCGCATCCACCCGGTAGAACCGCTCGAACACCCGCTCGGCCTGCTCGGGCGTGAGGCCCGGGCCGGTGTCCGCCACCTCCACCACGGCCAGGTTCCCCGGCTCCGCCCGCAGCCGCAGGGTCACCGCGGCGTCCGGCGGGGTGTGCGTGAGCGCGTTGGTCATCAGGTTGCCGATCACCTGGCGCAGCCGGGCGTCGTCGCCGAGCACCACCAGCGGGCCGGCCCCGGGCTCGATCTCCAGGGCGATGCCCCGGTCCGGCTCCACGGCCCGCGCGGCCTGGACCGTGTCCGAGGCGAGCACCGGCAGCTCGACCGGCGCCAGCGCGATCGGCCGCTCCCGGTCCATCCGGGCCAGCAGCAGCAGGTCCTCGACGAGCAGGCCCATCCGCGAGGCCTCGTCCTCGATCCGGCGCAGCAGCCCGGCGGTCTGGTCCGGCTCCCGGGCCGCGCCCTGCCGGTACAGCTCGGCGAAGCCCCGGATGGTGGTCAGCGGGGTGCGCAGCTCGTGCGAGGCGTCCGCGATGAACTGCCGCATCCGCTCCTCGGAGCGGCGGGCCCGCGCCTCGGACGCCTGCGCGGAGGCGGCGGCGTCCCGGGCGCTCACCTCGGCGCTGCGCGCCGCCGCCTCGGAGGCGGCCCGCGCCGTGAACGCCGCCTCGATCTGGGCGAGCATGGCGTTCAGCGCCCGGGAGAGCCGGCCCAGCTCGGAGGTCGGGCAGGGCCGGCCCTCCTCGGGGTCGGGCACCCGCTGGGTCAGGTCACCGCCGGCGATGGCCGCCGCGGTCCGCTCGATCTCCACGAGGGGCTTGAGACTGGTACGCACGATGCCCGCCCCGACCGAGGCCAGGATGATCAGCACGGCCCCGCCCACCAGCAGGTCGATCCAGACGAGCTGCTTCACGGCCATGTCGATGTCGATCATGTTCTGCCCGACCGCGATGTACTGCCCGTTGTCGATCTCCTTGATCACCACCCGCCAGCGCAGGTTCTTGTCGGCGGCGTCGGTGGTGAAGGCGCCCTGGTTCGCGTGCTGCTGGTACCAGGACAGCTGGTTGAGCGAGCCGGGCAGGTCCTCCCGCTTCAGGGACTGGTCGTAGGCGAGGTTGCCGCCGCCGGCCCGCTGGCTCGCGACCACCACCATGTAGTCGCTCGGCAGCGCGTTCTCGGTGGCGGAGGCGCTGGGAAGCGAGCCCTCGACCCGGGCGAGGTACGAGGTCAGCTCGTCGTCCACCCGCCCGACCAGGTAGCTGTGCAGGAAGAACGCGGTGAGCGAGCTGATCACCACCAGCGCCGCGGCGACCAGCGCGAGGACCGAGGCGACCAGCTTCACCCGCAGCGGGATGCTGCGCAGCCGGCCCTTCGCGTCGTGGACGGCGTTCACGCCGCCGGCTTGCGCAGCACGTAACCGACCCCGCGCAGGGTGTGGATCAGCCGGGGCTGGGTGTTGTCGACCTTGCGCCGCAGGTACGAGATGTAGGACTCGACGATGTTGTCGTCGCCGCGGAAGTCGTAGTTCCAGACGTGGTCGAGGATCTGCGCCTTGGAGAGCACCCGGTTGGCGTTGAGCATGAGGTAGCGCAGCAGCTTGAACTCGGTGGGCGAGAGCTGCACCCGTTGCCCGGCGCGGTGCACCTCGTGGGTCTCCTCGTCCAGCTCCAGGTCGGCGAAGGTGAGCCGGGAGGGAGCGTGCTCGCCGGTGGCGGTGCGCCGCAGCACGGCCCGGATCCGGGCGGTCAGCTCCTCCAGGCTGAACGGCTTGGTGACGTAGTCGTCGCCGCCCAGGGTCAGCCCGCGGATCTTGTCGTCGGTGGCGTCCCGGGCGGTCAGGAAGACCACCGGGGTGCGCGTGCCGCCTTCGCGGAGCATCCGGATGACCTCGAAGCCGTCCAGGTCGGGCAGCATCACGTCGAGCACGACCAGGTCGGGCCGGTGGTCCTTGGCGGCGTTGATCGCCGCGCTGCCGCTGGTCGCGGTGGCGACGTCGAAGCCGGCGAAGCGCAGGCTCGCGGAGAGCAGTTCGAGGATGTTGGGATCGTCCTCGACGACGAGCAGTCGCGCCTCGGTCTGGGTAGCCACCATGGCATCCATCATCCGCGCCCCGGCTGCGCCCGCGCTGGGTGGATCCTGGAAACAACCTGTGAGCCGCCGCGGGTGTCTCCCCCGTGCGAGACACCCGCGGCGTCGCGCCCTAGCGGAGCAGCCGGCGGAGCCCCTCCAGGGCCCCGTCGAGCAGGCGGATGGCCGTGCGGAGCTGGGTGTCGGTGAGCCGGCCGGCCCGCACCAGCGCGCCGACCTCGACGGTGAACGCGGCCAGCCGCTTGTCGAACTCGGCCAGCAGGGGCGACTCGGCGGTCCGGCCCGGGCCGCCGTTGCTCGGCGGGCGGGTCGTGGGCGGCGGGGGCGCCCAGCGGGCCTGCCGGGTCTGCCGGGCCGCCTCGCGCAGCTCCCGCTTGAGGTCGCGCACCGAGCCGCGTACCTCGGTGCGGATCTCGCCGGCCAGCGCGGAGAGGTCCTCGACGGAGGCGGTGATGTCGGATTCCAGGGTGGCCAGCTCGTCGGCGCGCTGCCGCAGCTCGGTCCGGCCCGCCTCGGTGATCTCGTAGACCTTGCGGCCACCGGCGGCGGTGTGGCTGACCAGCCCCTCCACCTCCAGCCGTTGCAGCCGGGGATAGATGGTGCCGGCGCTGGGCGCGTAGAGGCCGAGGAAGCGGTCCTCCAGCAGGCGGATCAGCTCGTAGCCGTGCTTCGGGCCGTCGTCGAGCAGCTTGAGCAGGTAGAGCCGGAGCCGCCCGTGACTGAACACGGCGGTCACGGCAGCTCCTCCACGTCGTCGGCGTCCCCGACGGGACGGGCGAGCAGCGCGATGCTGCCGGATGTCGCGGACGCCCAGAGCTTACCGGCGCCCCCGCCGAGCACCCCGTGGCTGTCCTTCACGGCGCCGAACCCGTGCTGGCCGCCGCAGAGCTGGGGGAAGCCGCTGGTGATCCGGCCGGAGGTGGTGTGCAGGTGGACGGTGAGGTCGCTGTCCTCCCGGACCCGGACCGTGATGCTGCCGGAGATGGCGCTGAGCCGGATGTCGCTGCCCCGCGGGTTGTCCAGGTCGCAGGTGATCGACCCGGAGACGGCGTGGGCGCGCACCCGCTCGGGCGCGCTGTCGGCGAGGATCAGCTCGCCGGAGACCGTCTCCAGGGTGAGGTCGCCGCCGACGCCGAGCGCCTCGACGGGACCGGAGGTGACCTTCGCGGAGGTGTGACCGCGCAGCCCCATGAGGGTGACCTGCCCGGAGGTGACGTTGACCCGGGTGTCCCGGCGCAGGCCGGAGGCGACCAGCGAGCCGTCCACCAGCTGAAGGTCGGCCAGCACGTGCGCGGGGACGGCGATGGAGACCTCGGCCCGGAAGCGGCGGCCGAGCTGGCCCAGCCACCAGAGCACCCCGGGCCAGCGGGGCATCCGCTCGTGGCCGACGGTGAGCCGGCCGTCGCGCAGCTCGACGCGGACCGGTTGGCGGCTGATCCGGGTGACGTCGACCCGGGCCGGTCCATCGGTGGCGACCACGTTGAGCCGGCCGCTCACGAGGCGGACGTCCAGCCGGGTGACCGGCTCGTCCAGGGTGAGCCGTTGCGGGCTGTCGACCATCCAGGTGGTCATGGCGTCCTCCCCTCGGTGACGCGCCGGTCGGCGGCGCGTCGAGTGACGGGGGAAGCATAACGCGATACATCGCGACTGAACAAGACTGTCGCGACTGTGTCGCGTATGAGTCAGGCCGCCAGGTCCAGCTCCGCCCCGACCGGCGCCACCTGCCGGACCACCCGCGCGCCGGTCGCCGGGCGCCGGGCGGCGGGCGCGCGGACCGGGGTCAGGTGGATCGCCGACTCGGCCGCCCGGGCCAGCAGCCGCCGGTCCGCCCCGGCGGCCGGGTGCAGCGCGGCGGCCACCGTCACGCCGACGCTCAGGTCCCGCGCGCCCAGCACCCGGCGGACCGACGCCCAGAGCGTCTCCTCGCCGAGGAAGGCGGGCAGCGTGCTCGCGTCGCCCGCGTAGCGGTAGGCGAGCCGGAGCGGGACCACCGGCGCGCCCGCGTCCACCGCGGCCTGGAACACCGCCGGGCGGAAGCCCCGGCCGGGCCGGCAGCCGGCCGCCGCGCCGCACCAGGTCGTGCCCTCCGGGAACACCGCCACGGAGTGGCCGGCACGCAGCGCGCCGGCCACCCGGCCGACGGTGGCCGGCAGATCGCGCGGCCGGGACCGGTCGACGAAGACCGTACCGGCCGCGGCGGCCAGCGGGCCCAGCACCGGCCAGTCGCGGACCTCCCGCTTCGCCAGCATCCGAGCCGGGGAGACCGCGAGCACCGCGAGGATGTCCAGCCAGGAGACGTGGTTGGCGACCAGCAGCGCCGGCGGGCGCGGCAGCCGGCCCCGCACCGCCAGCCGCACGCCGAGGGCGCGCAGCGTGCCCCGGGCCCAGCCGCGCAGGGCGGCCCGCCGGTCGCGGGCCGGCAGCAGCGGCAGCAGCGCGGCCAGGCCGGCCCCAGCCACCAGCATCCCGAGTACGCCGAGCAGGCGCCCCACCCGGCGCGGCAGCGACACGTCCGGCGCGGCCGCCGGCAGGCAGCCCGGCCCGCAGCCCGACGCGGGACGCCAGAGCCCCCCGTCGCCGGTCACGCCGCCCCGCCCAGGAAGTGCCGCAGGTAGCGCGGGTTCATCCGGTCCAGGGAGAACAGCACGTAGAAGTCGGCGCAGGCGAAGTCCGGGTCGTAGGCCGGCTCACCGCAGACCCAGGCGCCGAGGCGCAGGTAGCCGCGGAGCAGCGGCGGGACGAGCGCGCGTCGCTCGGCGGGCGACAACTCCAGCTGGCCGGGCCGCGACCCGGAGCCGTCGGGCGACCGGCCGGGGCCGGCGGCGGCCGGCTCGGCGAACCAGGGACGGCGGGGCGTCACGCGCAGCGGCGGCGGGGCCAGGTGCCGCGCGGTGACCTGGGACCACACCTCGGCGGCGGCGATCCCGCCGTCCGCCAGCGGCACCGAGGCGCAGCCACCCAGCCACCGGGAGCCGCGCAGGTGCAGGTAGCGGGTGATCCCGGCCCACATCAGGTTGATCACGGCGCCGGAGCGGTGGTCCGGGTGCACGCAGGACCGGCCCGCCTCGACCAGGCCGTCGCGGAGCGGGGCCAGCGGGGTCAGGTCGAACTCGCCGTCGGCGTACCGGCGGTCGGTGCGTCCGGGCGGCAGCAGCCGGTAGGTGCCGACCACCTCGTCGGTGCCCTCGCGCAGCACGACCAGGTGGTCGCAGTGCGCGTCGAACTCGTCGGTGTCGAGCCCGGCGGCCCCCGGGTGCAGGGTGGCGCCGAGTTCGCTGGCGAACACCTCGTGGCGCAGGCGTTGCGCGGCCGCGACCAGGGTCGGGTCGTCGGCGATCAGCAGGGTGTATCCGCTGGTCGTGAGGGGTGCGCCAGCGGCGTGCAGAACGGCCATGGGTATCTGTGTAAGGTGCCCGGGTGCCGGCCCCGGGGCTGAGGGGTGTCGATCCGGTGAACGCCGGTCGGCGCTCCGGCACGCCCCTCACCTGCGCCGGGCCGGCACCGGCGTGCGAGGCTGCCCGGGCGGACCGGCGACGAGGCCGGCCGCCGGAGCCCCGGGAGGTGTCACGTGATCATCGAGTCCCGTTTCCACGGACCGGACGGCTCGGGCAACGGCGGCTGGAGCGCCGGGATCTTCGCCGCCGCGGTGGACGACCGGGGCCCGGTGGAGGTCACGCTGCGCCGGCCGCCGCCGCTGGAGACCCCGCTGACCGCGACGGACGGCGATGTCCGCGACCCGGACGGCCAGGTGATCGCCCAGGTACGCCGGGTCGAGCCGGTCGACGCCGTGGTCCCGCCGGTGGACCGGCCGACGGCCGAGGCGGCCGCCACGACGTACCCGGGTCTCGTGGACCATCCCTTCCCCGGCTGCTACGTCTGCGGGCCGGCGAACCCGGCGGGGCTGCGGATCTTCCCGGGCCGGCTGCCGGACGGGCGGACGGCCGCGCCGTTCCGGGCGCCGGCCGAGGTGGTGCCGGCGACCGTGTGGGCGGCGCTGGACTGCCCCGGCGGCTGGGCGGTGATCGCGCCCGGCCGCCCGTACGTCCTGGGCCGGATCGCCGCGCAGGTCACGGCCCTGCCGCGCCCCGGCGACGAGTGCGTGGTGACCGGGGCGATGGTCGGCGGCGCGGGACGCAAGGCCGAGGTGCACTCCAGCCTCTACGGGCCGGACGGGGCGCTGCTCGGGCAGGCGCGGGCAACCTGGATCGCGTTGCCGCCGGCCTGACCTCTCCTCCCTGCGGATGATCCGCTCCTGCCCCCGGGGGAGGAGGGCGTACGCATCCCGCCTGATTGACCCTCTTGCGCCGGGTTGGAAGGCTGTGCACGGCGCCCCCGCAACGGCGCCCCCACCGGCGTGCGTCGAGCCCGCCGGGGCAGGAGAGGAGAACGATGTCCGACGGGCAGCCAAGCCCCAGTGCCGGGACCGGCCAGATCGTGGTGTCCGGGCTGACGAAGGTATACAAGAACGTCCGGGCGGTGGACAACCTGTCCTTCACCGTCCAGCCGGGGCGGGTCACCGGCTTCCTCGGCCCGAACGGCGCCGGGAAGACGACCACCCTGCGCATGCTGCTCAACCTGGTCACGCCGACCGCGGGTGAGGCCACCATCGGCGGCAGCCGGTACGCCGACCTTCCCGACCCGCTGCGCACGGTGGGCGCGGTCCTGGAGGCGTCCAGCGCGCACAAGGGCCGCACCGGGATCAACCACCTGCGGGTGATCTGCGCGGCGGCGGGCCTGCCCCGCCAGCGGGCCGACGAGGCGCTCGCCCTGGTCGGGCTGACCCCGGCCGCGAAGCGGAAGTTCAAGGGCTACTCGCTGGGCATGAAGCAGCGGCTCGGTATCGCGGCCGCCATGCTCGGTGACCCGCGGGTGCTGATCCTCGACGAGCCGGCCAACGGCCTGGACCCGGAGGGGATCCGCTGGATGCGCGGCTTCCTCAAGGGGCTGGCCACCGAGGGGCGCACGGTGCTGGTCTCCAGCCACCTGCTCTCCGAGATGCAGCTGCTCGCCGACGACGTGGTCATCATCGCGGCCGGCAAGCTGGTCCGGCAGGGCCCGGTCGAGCAGGTGATGGCGTCGATGACGCACGGCGCCCGGGTGCGGGTGCGCACCCCGCAGGCCGACGAGCTGACCGCGGCGCTGCGCGAGCAGGCGGCCACGGTGGACGCCGACGGGCACGGCGCGCTGCTGGTGAGCGGGGCGGACGCGCCGACGGTCGGCCGGGTGGCCCTGGCCGCCAAGGTGGAGCTGCACGAGCTGACCACCGAACGCCCCGACCTCGAAGGGGTCTTCCTGGAGCTGACGGCCGGAAAGGCGGAGATCCGATGAACCTGGTCCGATCCGAGCTCCTCAAGATCCGTTCCACCAACACCTGGTGGATCTTCGCGCTGATCACGGTGCCGCTGTGGGCGCTCGCGCTGCTCTTCAACTGGTTGCAGACCGACGCCCTCACCAGCGGGAACGTGGGCGATGTGCCGGCCGACCAGGCCGACACGTTGCAGGCGGCCGGGGCCGCGGACAACCTGGCGGCCAACCTCTACACCAACGGGCAGTTCTTCGGCCTGCTCATCGTGATGCTGCTCGGCATCGTGGTGGTGACCAGCGAGTTCTTCCACCAGACGGTGACCACCACGTTCCTCACGGCGCCCCACCGCACCGCCGTGATGCTGGCCAAGCTGGCCGCCGCCGGCGTGCTGGCGCTGGTGTTCTGGGTGGGCACCACCGTGCTCAACCTGATCTTCGCACCGCTGGTCCTCAACGCCACGGACGTCGGCACGCAGCTCGGCAGCGGGGCGGTCTGGCGGGCGATGGCGTTGAACGGCCTGGCCTACCTGCTCTGGTCCGTGCTCGGCGTCGGCCTCGGCGTCCTGATCCGGAGCCAGATCGGGGCCACGGTGACCGGGATCCTGCTCTACCTGGGCGGCACCATCGGCGCCGCCATCGCCATCAGCCTGCTGGCCCAGCGCTTCGGCGACTGGATCAACAAGCTCCAGCTGCTGGTGCCGTCGTTGGCGTCCGGCCTGATGGTGAGCGGCGACACCCAGATTCCCGGCAACCCGCCACGCTGGGCCGGCGCCGCCGTGCTGATCGGTTACGCCGTGCTGACCGGCGTGATCGGCGTGCTGACCATCCGGCGCCGCGACATCTCCTGAGTCGGCTACCCGACACGGCCCCGGCCGGTGACCCTGCGTCACCGGCCGGGGCCGCCACTGTCTAGCAGGAGTGGACGGGACACGCAGCGTTTGCCGAACTTCTGGCGTCTTCTGTGAAACGGACCACCAGCCGGAGGCGAGAATGCCTGCGTCGATCGCACGGCGTAGCCTGGGACCCGTCTCTCGTGCGCCCGGAGACGGGCCCGGGGGCGCCCGCGTGACATTCACAACCGCGTGAAAGAGGCGATTAGCGGCCGTGTCGACCCAGCAGACTTCGCAGGAGAACCCACTGGCGGGTTTCGGCCCGAACGAGTGGATCGTCGAGGAGATGTACCAGCGCTATCTCGCCGACCCCTCGAGCGTCGACTCGGCCTGGCACGACTTCTTCGCCGACTACCGTCCGGCGCCCGGCGCCGCCACCCCGCGGCCCGAGGCCCAGGCCGCGCAGGCCGCCCCGGCCGTCCGTCCCGAGCCGGCCGAGCAGCAGGAGGCCGTCGCCACGGTCACCCAGCAGCCCGCCGCCAAGCCCGCGCCGGCCAAGCCGGCCGCCAAGCCGGCGGCGAAGGCTCCGGAGCCGGCCCCGGCGAAGAAGGCCGCCCCGGCCAAGCCGGCCGCCAAGGCGCCGACCGCGAGCGCCGCGGGCACCACCCCGCTGCGCGGGGTCGCCGCCAAGATCGTGCAGAACATGGACGCCTCGCTCGCCGTGCCGACCGCGACCAGCGTCCGCGCGGTGCCGGCGAAGCTGCTGGTGGACAACCGCATCGTGATCAACAACCACCTGGCCCGCGGCCGCGGCGGCAAGGTGAGCTTCACGCACCTGATCGGCTACGCGATGGTCCGGGCGCTTGTCGAGCACCCGGAGATGAACAACTCCTTCGCCGAGGTCGACGGCAAGCCGGCGATGGTCCGCCCCGAGCACGTCAACCTGGGCATCGCCATCGACCTGGCCAAGCCGGACGGCTCCCGCAACCTGGTGGTGCCCTCCATCAAGGGCTGCGAGCAGATGGACTTCCGGCAGTTCTGGCAGGCGTACGAGGACGTGGTCCGGCGCGCCCGCCGCAACGAGCTGACCATGGAGGACTACTCCGGCACCACGATCTCGCTGACCAACCCGGGCGGCATCGGCACGGTCCACTCGATCCCGCGCCTCATGCAGGGCCAGAGCGCCATCGTCGGCGTCGGCGCCATGGAATACCCGGCGCCCTACCAGGGCATGAGCGAGGCGACCCTGGCCGACCTGGCGGTCAGCAAGATCATCACGCTGACCAGCACGTACGACCACCGGATCATCCAGGGCGCGCAGTCCGGCGAGTTCCTCAAGGTGATGCACGAGCTGCTGCTCGGCGAGCGCGGCTTCTACGACCAGATCTTCACCTCGCTGCGCCTGCCCTACGAGCCGGTGCGCTGGGTGCAGGACGTGGCCGTCGACTCCGAGGGCCAGATCAACAAGACCGCGCGGGTGCACGAGCTGATCCACGCGTACCGGGTGCGCGGCCACCTGATGGCCGACACCGACCCGCTCGAGTTCAAGATCCGCAAGCACCCCGACCTGGACGTCCTCCAGCACGGGCTGACCCTGTGGGACCTGGACCGGGTGTTCCCGGTCAACGGCTTCGCCGGCCGGCAGCGGATGAAGCTGCGCTCGATCCTCGGCGTGCTGCGCGACTCCTACTGCCGCCGCGTCGGCATCGAGTACATGCACATCCAGGACCCGGAGGAGCGGCGCTGGATCCAGGAGCGGGTCGAGCGCAAGTACGAGAAGCCCAGCGCGGACGAGCAGAAGCACGTGCTCAACCGGCTCAACGCCGCCGAGGCGTTCGAGACCTTCCTCCAGACCAAGTACGTCGGCCAGAAGCGCTTCTCGCTGGAGGGCGGCGAGTCGCTGATCCCGCTGCTCGGTGAGGTGCTGGAGTGCTCCGCCGAGGGCGGCCTGGACGAGGTCGTGATCGGCATGGCCCACCGCGGCCGGCTCAACGTGCTGGCCAACATCGTCGGCAAGCCGTACGAGAAGATCTTCTCCGAGTTCGAGGGGCACCTCGACCCGCGCTCGACCCAGGGCTCGGGCGACGTGAAGTACCACCTCGGCCAGAACGGCAAATTCACCACCCCGGACGGCGCGCACGCGGTCAAGGTGTCGGTGGTGGCGAACCCGTCGCACCTGGAGGCCGTGGACCCGGTGCTGGAGGGCATCGTCCGGGCCAAGCAGGACCGGATCGACCTCAAGCTGGAGGGCTACACCGTGCTGCCGCTGGCGGTGCACGGTGACGCGGCCTTCGCCGGCCAGGGCGTGGTCGCCGAGACCCTCAACCTGTCCCAGCTGCGCGGCTACCGCACCGGCGGCACCGTGCACGTGGTGGTCAACAACCAGGTCGGCTTCACCACCGCCCCGGAATACAGCCGGTCCAGCCTCTACAGCACCGACGTGGCCCGGATGATCCAGGCGCCGATCTTCCACGTCAACGGCGACGACCCCGAGGCCGTCGTCCGGGTGGCCCGGCTCGCCTTCGAGTACCGGCAGGCGTTCAACAAGGACGTCGTGATCGACATGGTCTGCTACCGCCGGCGCGGCCACAACGAGGGCGACGACCCGTCGATGTCCAACCCCCAGATGTACAAGATCATCGACTCGAAGCGGTCGGTCCGGAAGCTCTACACCGAGGAGCTCATCGGGCGGGGCGACATCACCGTGGAGGACGCGGAGGAGCTGCTGCGCGACTACCAGTCGCAGCTGGAGCGGGTCTTCAAGGCCACCCGGGACGCCGCCACCACGCCGCGCCAGCTCAGCCGGCCGCGCCGTGAGGACGAGCCGGAGCCGCAGGTCGACACCGCCACCGACGCCGCCGTGGTCAAGGCGATCGGCGAGGCGCACGTCAACCTGCCGGAGGGCTTCACCCCGCACAAGCGGATCCAGCAACTGCTGGAGCGGCGGCGCAAGATGTCCGTCGAGGGCGGCATCGACTGGGGCTTCGGCGAGATCATCGCGTTCGGCGCGCTGCTGCACGACGGGGTCACCGTCCGGCTCGCCGGGCAGGACTCCCGCCGTGGCACCTTCGTCCAGCGGCACGCGTCGGTGGTCGATGCGAAGACCGGCGACGACTACCTGCCGCTGAAGTCGCTCACCGCCGACGGCGAGCGGTCCCGCTTCTTCGTGCACGACTCGCTGCTCTCCGAATACGCGGCCATGGGCTTCGAGTACGGCTACTCGGTGGAGAACATCAACGCGCTGGTCGCCTGGGAGGCCCAGTTCGGTGACTTCGTCAACGGCGCCCAGTCGGTGATCGACGAGTTCATCTCGTCGGGCGAGGTGAAGTGGGGCCAGCGCTCCGCGGTCACCCTGCTGCTGCCGCACGGCCACGAGGGCCAGGGCCCGGACCACACCTCCGGTCGCCCGGAGCGGTTCCTCCAGCTCTGCGCCGAGGACAACATGCGGGTGGCCATCCCGACCACCCCGGCGAGCTACTTCCACCTGCTGCGCCGTCAGGCCCTGTCGCCGAAGCGCAAGCCGCTGGTGGTGTTCACCCCGAAGTCGCTGCTGCGGCACAAGCTCTGCGTGTCGCAGGTGGAGGACTTCACCACGGGCACCTTCCAGCCGGTGCTGGCCGACACCGCCGCTCCGGCGCCGGAGCAGGTGAAGCGGGTGCTGCTCTGCTCGGGCAAGGTCTACTACGACCTGTTCCAGGCCCGGCAGGAGCGGGGCGTGACCGACACGGTGATCCTGCGGATGGAGCAGCTCTACCCGCTGCCCGTCGAGGAGGTCCGGGCCGCCCTGTCGCAGTACCCGAACGCCGAGGACTTCGCCTGGGTCCAGGAGGAGCCGGCCAACCAGGGCGCCTGGTCGTTCGTCGCGCTCAACCTGCTGGAGCACCTGCCCGAGGTCCGGCTGCGCCGCATCTCGCGCCCGGCCGCCGCCGCGCCGGCGGTCGGCTCGGCGAAGATGCACGAGGTCGAGCAGAACGCGCTGATCGAGGCGGCTCTCCCCCGCCCGTGACCTGACCGCACCGCCGGCACGAGGGGCAGCGACCGCACGACGGCCGCTGCCCTTCGTCGGTGTGGCGGCCCCTTCTCCGCGAGAGGACGCACATGTACTTCACCGACCGTGGCATCGAGGAACTGGTCCAACGCCGGGGCGACGAGCAGGTCAGCCTGGAGTGGCTCGGCGAGCGGCTCCGTGACTTCGTCGACCTGAACCCGGAGTTCGAGACCCCGATCGAGCGGTTCGCCACCTGGCTGGCGCGGCTGGACGACGAGGACGACGAGTAGGCCGCCGCGCCGCGTTCAGCGGGCCGGCGACCCGATCAGGGACAGGTAGCGCTCGACGGCCGCCGTCGCCCGTTCGACGTCGCCGGTGGCCAGCAGGTCGAGCAGGGCGCCGCGCAGCACTGTCAGGCCGAGGGCCGCATCGGTGCCGCCGGCGGTCCCGCCGTCGATCCCGCCCAGCAGCCCGAGCCAGTCCTCCACCGTCTGCCGGGCGAATCCCGCCCACGGCCCGTCCGGCTCGCTGAGCGAGCGGGCGTACGCCTGGACCCAGAGGACCAGCATCGGCCGGTGCGCGGGGTCCACGAGCCAGCCCCACGTGGCGCGCACCGCCGCGGCGAGGTCGTCGCCGCCGCCCGCCGCCCGAGCCGCCCGGAGCGCGGCCAGCTCGTCGGCCCGGGCCCGGCCGAGCAGGGCACGGATGAGCTGGTCCTTGGAGCCGAACAGGAACAGCAGGACCCGGGGGCTGGACCCGACGGCGGCGGCGAGCGGGCGCAGCGACAGCTCGGCCAGCCCGTGCGCCAGGGCGTACCGGTACGCCTGTTCCAGGAGTTCGTCGCGCCGGGCGCTGGGGGGTCGCTCGTGCTGGCTCACGGCGCTACTCTGCCACTGAAACGACCGTTTCAGTAGTGGAGGGTTCGATGAGCGCGGAGATCCTCATTCGTCCGCTGGGCCGTCCCGGCGACCTCGGCTGGGTGGTGCTGGCACACGGCGAGACGTACGCCGCCGAGTTCGGCTGGGACACCAGCTTCGAGGCGCTCGTGGCGCGCATCGTCGCCGACTACGCGGCCGGCCACGACCCGGCCCGGGAGGCCGCCTGGATCGCCGAGGTCGACGGCGAGCGGGCCGGCTGCGTCTTCTGCGTGGCGGCCGACGAGCGGACGGCCCAGCTGCGCATCCTGCTGGTCGACCCGGCGGCCCGGGGACGGCGGCTCGGCGAGCGGCTGGTCGACGAGTGCCTGGCCTTCGCCCGGCGGGCGGGATACGCCCGCATCCGGCTCTGGACCAACCACCCCCTGGTCGCCGCCCGCCGGATCTACCTCTCCCGGGGCTTCCGCCTGGTCGAGGAGGAGACCCACCACAGCTTCGGCACGGAGCTGACCGGGCAGGTGTACGAACGGGAGCTGGCCCCGGCCGCCTGAGCCGCCGCTACCGCGGCCGGGATGACGGGCCGGAGGACCCGGGCGAGGCACCCCGCGATCTTGTAGCGTGAGGTCGTGGCGCGCAGCGTGTACCTGACCAGCGTGGGGTCGGGCGGGGGCAAGTCGACGGTCGCGCTCGGGCTGGCCGAGCTGCTGTCCCGGCAGGTCGAACGGATCGGCGCTTTCCGGCCGCTGGTCTCCGGTCAGCGCCCCGACCCGATCCTCGCCCTGCTCACCGAGCGCTACCGGGTGCGGCTGCCGGTCGACGAGCTGCACGGCGCGACCTACGCCGAGGCCGCCGCCCTGGTCGCGGACGGCCGCCGGGAGGAGCTGATCGCCCGCATCGTGGCCCGCTACCGGGCGGTCGAGCGGCACTGCCCCGCGGTGGTCGTGGTGGGCAGCGACTTCGCCGACGGCGACGGCGCGGGCGCCCGCGAGCTGGCGTTCAACGCCCGGCTGGCGACCGAGTTCAGCAGCGTGGTGGTGCCCGTGGTGGACGGGTTCGGGCAGCCGCCCGAGGCGATCGCGGCCGCGCTGCGCGGGGCGTACCACGACCTGGAGGACCTGGGGGCGACCGTGGTGGCGGTGGTCGCCAACCGCGTCCCCGGGCCGATGACGCTGCCCGAGCTGCCCGTCCCCGCGTACGCCATTCCGGAGGTGCCGACCGTGTCGGCGCCGACGGTGGCGGAGGTCTCGGCGGCGCTCGGCGCCACCCTGCTCGCCGGTGACCAGGCCGCGCTGGATCGCGACGTGCTCGACTACGTGGTCGGCGCCGCGCACGTGCCCACCCTGCTGGACCACTTCACCGACGGGGCGCTGGTGATCACCCCGGGCGACCGGGACGACCTGCTCGTGGCGGCGGGCGCCGCGCACGTGGCGGGGCAGGTCTCCCTGGCCGGCCTCGTGCTCACCCTCGGCGAGCAACCCGACCCACGGGCGATGCGGCTGTTCGAGGCGCTGAACACCGGGCTGGCCGTGCTCTCGGTGACCAGCGACAGCTACGACACGGTCGCGGCGTCCAGCCGCATCGAGGGCCGGCCCAGCGTGGCGAACCCCCGCAAGGTGGAGGCCGCGCTGGGCGCCTTCGAACGGTGCGTGGACACCGTCGACCTGGCCCGCCGGCTGCGGGTCAGCCGGTCCGAGCGGGTCACCCCGCTGATGTTCGAGAACGACCTCATCGACCGGGCCCGCGGGCAGCGCCGCCGGCTGGTGCTGCCCGAGGGCACCGAGGAGCGCATCCTCCGCGCCGCGGAGGTGCTGTTGCGCCGGGGCGTCGCCGACCTGACCCTGCTCGGCCGCCCCGACGAGGTGGCGCGGCGCACCCGCGAGCTGGGCATCGACATCGGCGACGCGCAGGTGGTCGACCCGGTCGCCAGCGAGTGGCGGGACGAGTTCGCCGCCGTCTACGCGGAGCTGCGCGCGCACCGCGGCGTCACCGTCGAGCTGGCGCACGACATCGTGGCCCAGCCCAACTACTTCGGCACCATGATGGTGCAGACCGGCCGCGCCGACGGCATGGTCTCCGGGGCCACCCACACCACGGCGGCCACCATCCGGCCGGCCTTCGAGATCATCCGGACCGTGCCGGGCGTCTCGGTCGCCTCCAGCGTGTTCTTCATGCTGCTCGCCGACCGCGTGCTGGTCTACGGCGACTGCGCGGTGAACCCCGACCCGGACGCCGCCCAGCTCGCCGACATCGCCGTCTCCTCGGCCGACACGGCCGCCCGGTTCGGCATCGAGCCGCGGGTGGCCATGCTGTCCTACTCGACGGGCGACTCCGGCTTCGGGGCCGACGTGGAGAAGGTCGCGGCGGCCACCAAGCTGGTCCGGGAGCGCCGGCCGGAGCTGCTCGTGGAGGGCCCGATCCAGTACGACGCGGCGATCGACCCGCAGGTCGCGGCCACCAAGCTGCCGGACAGCCCGGTGGCGGGGCGGGCCACGGTGTTCATCTTCCCGGACCTGAACACCGGCAACAACACCTACAAGGCGGTGCAGCGCTCGGCCGGCGCGGTGGCGGTCGGCCCGGTCATGCAGGGCCTGCGCCGGCCAGTCAACGACCTGTCCCGGGGGGCCACCGTGCCGGACATCGTCAACACGGTGGCGATCACCGCCATCCAGGCCGCCGCCGGGGAGTCGGAATGAGCCGGATCCTGGTCCTCAACTGCGGGTCCTCGTCGGTCAAGTACCGGCTCTACGACGGCGACGAGGTCCGCGACAAGGGCACCCTCGAGCGGGTCGGCGAGCCGGGCGGCGGGCCGGCCGACCACGAGAGCGCGGTGCGGCAGATCATCGAGGGGCTCGACCTGGCGGGGCTGACCGGGGTGGGGCACCGGGTGGTGCACGGCGGGCGCAAGTTCAGCGCGCCGGTGCGGATCGACGACGCGGTGGTCGCGGCCATCGAGGACCTCGTCCCGCTCGCACCGCTGCACAACCCGGCGAACCTGGCCGGCATCCGGGTGGCCCGGGAGGCGCTGCCGGACACCCCCCAGGTCGCCGTCTTCGACACCGCGTTCCACCACACGCTGCCCGAGGCCGCCGCCACCTACGCCATCGACCGGCAGGTCGCCGAACGGTACGGCGTGCGCCGGTACGGCTTCCACGGCACCTCGCACGCGTACGTCTCGCGGCGCACGGCGGAACTGCTCGACCGGCCGTACGGCGAGTTGAACACCATCACCCTGCACCTGGGCAACGGGGCGAGCGCCTGCGCGGTCCAGGGCGGGCGGAGCGTGGCCACCTCGATGGGCATGTCGCCGCTGGAGGGCCTGGTCATGGGCACCCGCAGCGGCGACCTCGACCCGACGATCATCTTCCACCTGCGCCGCGAGGCCGGCATGGGCGTGGACGACATCGACGACCTGCTCAACCACCGCAGTGGCCTGCTCGGGCTCACCGGGGTCAACGACATGCGCGGGGTGCTGGCCCGCCGGGACGCCGGCGACCCGGCCGCCGCGCTCGCGTTCGACGTCTACCGCCGCCGGATCACCGGGTACGTGGGCGCGTACTACGCCCTGCTCGGGCGGGTCGACGCGGTCACCTTCACGGCCGGGGTCGGCGAGCACGCCGCCCCGGTCCGCGCCGCGGCGCTGGCCGGCCTGGACCGGCTCGGCATCGCCGTGGACCCGGCGCGCAACGCCGGCGCCGGCGACCGGGTCATCTCCCCCGACGGCGCCGAGGTCACGGTCTGCGTGGTCGCCACGGACGAGGAGCGCGAGATCGCCCGGCAGACCCGGGACGTGCTCGACCTCTGACCGGCGTCCGCCTCGTTGATCATGAGGTTGGCGGCACGAACTCAGGCGATCCGCACCGTCAACCTCATGGTCAACGCGCGAAGGGGATCAGCCCAGGGCCAGCCAGACGATGAGGGCGACCACCACGACGGCAGCGACGCCGATGCCGGCGAACAGCGGCAGCCGGGACGGTGTCCCGGCCGCCGTCGACGCGCTCTCGGGCGAGTCCACGAAGGCGCGGAACTGCGCGGTGTTGCCACTCGGGTCGGTGTAGTTCTCAGCCATGGGCGTGACCCTAGCGAAGCCGGGCGACGCGGATGATCCCGCCGGGCCGGTGACGGTCACCCCGGTCCGGGCGGTGGAGGCGCGTCGGCCCGGTCGGCGGGGCCGGACCGGCCAGCCGGCCGCCTACCGTGAGGGGGTGAGGGTGCAGCGGCCGACCGCCGCGCTGCTGGTGGCGCTGGTGGCCGGTTGCGGCCCGGCGGCGGCCGCCCCCGACGACCGGGTCCCGTCCTTCCGCCCGGCGCCGCTGCGGCCGTACGCCGTGGGGGTTCGCCAGTTCGTCGTCGACCCCGACGGCCCCCGGCCGCTGCCGGTCACCGTCTGGTACCCGGCGGAGGCGGG
>NZ_WBKT01000078.1 GCF_008868175.1 Micromonospora sp. AMSO31t | reverse complement strand
TTGGGGGCGTACGGGTTCGTGGCGACGTTCCAGCCCGATCCGAACTTCGGCCGGATCCTGGCGGCGTACGGGGGCGTGTTCGTGGCCGGATCGCTGGCGTGGGGTGTGCTGGTGGACGGGTTCCGGCCGGACCGGTGGGACCTGACGGGAGCGGCGATCTGCCTGGCCGGGGTCGCGGTGATCATGTACGCGCCGCGGGGCTGACGGTCGCGGGAAGCGCCGGCGGGCGGCGCACGCCGACGGGTGTCGGGGTGCGCCGCCCTGACCGGGCGGGGGTCACCTCGGGTCGCGGTTGAACTTCGACGTCGACCAGAAGTAGCCGAGCACCGCGAGGCCCAGGCACCAGGCGACCGCGAGCCACCCGTTGTGGCCGATCCCGGTGCCGAGCAGCAGTCCGCGCAGGGTCTCGATGGCGGGCGTGAACGGCTGGTACTCGGCGATCGGCTGGAGCCAGCCGGGCATGGCGTCGACCGGGACGAAGGCGCTGGACAGCAGCGGCAGCAGGATCAGCGGCATGGCGTTGTTGCTGGCGGCCTCGGCGTTCGGGCTGACCAGTCCCATGCCGACCGCGATCCAGGTGAGCGCCGTGGCGAAGAGCACGAGCAGCCCGAGCGCGGCGAGCCACTCCAGGACGCCGGCGTCGGTGGACCGGAAGCCGATGGCCACGGCGACGGCGCCGACGAGGACCACGCTCAGGACCGACTGCAGCACGCTGCCGACGACGTGTCCGACGAGCACGGAGCCGCGGTGGATGGCCATGGTGCGGAAGCGGGCGATGATGCCCTCGGTCATGTCGGTGGAGACGGACACGGCGGTCCCGATCACGGTGCTGCCGATGGTCATCAGCAGGAGGCCGGGGACGAGGTAGGCGATGTACCGGGAGCGGTCGGGGCCGCCGCCGATGCCCGCGCTCATCGTGTCGCCGAAGACGTAGACGAAGAGCAGCAGCAGCATGATCGGGGTGAGCAGCAGGTTGAGGGTGAGGGACGGGTAGCGCCGGGCGTGCAGCAGGTTGCGGCGCAGCATGGTGGACGAGTCGCGTACGGCGAGGGCGAGGGAGCTCATCGGAGGGCCTCCTTGGGCTGGGTGGGGATGCGGGCGTCGCCGCCGGTCAGGGCGAAGAACACGTCGTCGAGGTCGGGGGTGTGGACGGTGAGGGTGTCGGCGTGCACGTGGGCGTCGTCCAGGCGGTCGAGGATGGCGCGCAGTTCGCGCTGGGTGCCGCCGCTGGGGATCTGGAGGGTGAGCGCCTGGTCGTCGCGTGCGGTGTCGGGCAGCGCGGCGGCGGCCCGCTCGTAGGCGGCGGGGTCCTCGAAGCGCAGTTGGACGTGTCCGCCGGGGATGAGGCGCTTGAGTTCCTCGGCGGTGCCTTGGGCGGCGATCTTCCCGTCGTTGAGGACGGCGATGCGGTCGGCGAGCTGGTCGGCCTCCTCGAGGTACTGGGTGGTGAGGAAGACGGTGACGCCGTCGGCGACGAGGTCGCGGATGATCTGCCACATGTTGTGGCGGCTGCGGGGGTCGAGGCCGGTGGTGGGTTCGTCGAGGAAGATGATCCGCGGGTTGCCGACGAGGGTCATGGCGAGGTCGAGGCGGCGTTTCATGCCGCCGGAGTAGGTGGAGGCGGGCTTCTTCGCGGCGTCGGTGAGGTCGAAGCGTTCCAGGAGTTCGGCGGCGGCGGCGCGCTGGCCGTCGCGCTTGGGCAGGTGGTGCAGGTCGGCCATGAGGAGCATGTTCTCCTCGCCGGTGATCAGGCCGTCGACGGCGGAGAACTGGCCGGTGACGCCGATGGCGGTGCGGACGGCCCGGGGGTCGGTGGCGAGGTCGTGGCCGCCGACGCGGACGGGGCCGGAGGCGGGGTCGGGGGAGATGAGGGTGGAGAGGATCTTGACGGCGGTGGTCTTGCCGGCGCCGTTCGGGCCGAGCAGGGCGTAGATGGTTCCGTGCGGGACGGCCAGGTCGACGCCGTCGAGTACGACCTTGTCGCCGTAGGACTTGCGCAGTCCGTTCGCCGCGATGGCCAGGTTGGTCATGGTGGGTGCTCCTTTTAGAGGCTGCGGGCGTCGATGTCGCCGTGGGCGGTGGTCGCGTGGATGGTCAGGTCGGGGGCGCCGTCGGTGTTCTTGAGGGAGTTGTGGATCCGGCCGTGGGTGGTGCCGGCGTCGAGCGAGGCGGAGGCTCCGTGGGCGGCGCCGACGGTGATGTCGCCGGCCTGGGTGCGCAGCACGACGGCGCCGCGCACGGCCTCGGCGATGCGGATGTCGCCCTTGGCGGTGCTGATCTCGGCGGGGCCGTTGAGGCGGCCGAGCGTGACGTCGCCGGCGGCGGTGGTGAGGTGGACGCCCGCGGCTTCGTCGATCTTGATGGAGCCGTGGGCGCCCTCGAAGGTGACGTCGCCGACGCGGCCGACGGCCCGGAGGTCGGCGCTGGCGGCCTTGGCCTCGATCCGGGAGCCGGCGGGCAGCTGGACGGTGACCTCGATGAAGCCGGAGCTGCCGAGGATCTGGTTCCTGGCGGTGGCCTCGATGCGCAGGACGCCGTCGCCGTACTGGACCGTGGTCTGCTCCGCGACCTTCACGTCGCGGCTCTTGGTGGCGTCGGCGGGCCGGACGTCGACGGTGGTGTCGGTCCGGTCGGCGGCGATGAGCTGGATGCGCCCGGCGGGGATGTGGAGGACGGCGGTGATCGGGGTGGGGGTGTCGAAGGTCTGCATAGTGCTCTCCTCCTGCGCTTGTTTCTGACACCGGAAACGCTACGTTGCGTTCAGGTATCCGGCAACATGCTCGTTGCGCAAATGCAGTATCAGTGCAGGTGAGGACGCGATTATCGTTGCAACCGGCGTGAATCTAACGCAACGCCGGGTGCCCTGCTCGTTGCATTGGTTGAGGAGTGAACGCTATGCTGGCGGCATCGAGCGACCGTGGAGGGGATATCGCGATGCCGGGAGGCAGGCTCACCCAGCAGGAACGCCAGCAGATCGCGCTGGGGCTGGCCGACGGCCTGGCCTACGCGGAGATCGCCAGACGTCTCGACCGGCCCACCTCGACGATCACCCGTGAGGTGATGCGCAACGGCGGCCCCACCGCCTACCGTGCCGACCTGGCCCACCGTGCCACCGAACGCCGCTCCCACCGGCGCAGGCAGGCCCCCGCGCGAGGGCCGCAGGCGCCGTCGCAGGCGCACGGGCGCGACGCGGAGGCCGTGCGCGAGTACGAGGAGATGTTCACGACCCTGCTCATGCAGCAGGGCCTGCCCAAGATGATGTCCCGGGTGCTGACGTCTCTCTACACCGCCGACGCGGGCAGCCTCACCGCGTCCGAGCTCGTCCGGCGCCTCCAGGTCAGCCCGGCGTCGGTCTCCAAGGCGATCACGTTCCTGGAGAGCCAGGGGCTCATCCGCCGGGAACGCGACGAACGCCGCCGCGAGCGTTACGTCGTCGACGACGACGTCTTCTACCAGGGCACGATCGCCGGCGCCCGGGCCAACGCCCAGCTCGCGGAGACCGCACGGCAGGGCGTGAGCATCCTCGGGCCCGGCACTCCGGCCGCCATCCGCCTGGAGAGCATCGCGCGTTTCGTCGAGTTCATCGCCGAGAGCATCAGCCGCGCCGCGGAGCAGGCCCGGGAGATCCTCTACACGAAGCCCGAAGCGACCCCGGGCGGTCGTGGCGATGGTGGCGGCGGGTGAGAAGCCGCCACCCCCGCGGCCGGGTGGCTCACGGGGGCGGCGGGGTGGTGCGGGTCAGTCGTCGCGGTGGGCGGCCCACCAGGCCTGGCCGGCCTCGGGCAGGGTGTCGATCGGGTCGTAGTAGGCGTAGCGCTTGTTGAGCGCTTCGAGGTCGGCGGACTCGATCGAGGTGCGGTAGTTCTTGGTCCAGTAGGAGATGCCGCGTTCGCGGTCGTACTCGGTGAGCATGTGCACCCACCGCTTGCCGACGAAGGGGACGTCGCAGACGATGCGCGGGGTGGCGTAGCCGGGCAGGTAGCCCATGATGTCGTGCTGGAGCTGCTGGGCGTGCCAGACCGGGACCCGCCAGTGCTCGGCGTTGGGGATCATGTCGCACATGTAGAAGTAGTACGGCAGGATGCCGGCCTCGCCCTGCAGGGCGAAGCAGAGGTCGAGCAGGTCGGCGCTGGTGGCGTTGACGCCGCGCATGAGCACGCCCTGGTTGCGGACGTCGCGGACGCCGACGTCGAGGGCGGTCTGCGCGGCCCGGGCGACCAGCGGGGTGATCGACTGCCGGTGGTTGACGTGGGTGTGGATGGCGAGGTTGACGCCGCGCCGGCCGGCCGTGCGGGCGACCCGTTCGAGGCCCTCGACGACGTCGGCCTGCAGCCAGTGCTGGGGCAGGCCCATGAGGGCCTTGGTGGCGAGGCGGATGTCGCGGATGGTCTCGATCTCGAGCAGCCGCATGAGGTAGGACTCGAGGTTCTTCCACGGCACGTTGGCCACGTCGCCGCCGGAGACCACGACGTCGCGGACGCCGGGGTGGGCCTTGAGGTAGGTGATGTGGGCGTCGTAGCGGTCGACGGGCTTGAGGGTGAGCTTCAGCTTGTCGACGGCGGGGGTGGAGTTGCCGACCAGGTCCATCCGGGTGCAGTGCCCGCAGTACTGCGGGCAGGTGGAGAGCAGCTCGGCGAGAACCTTGGTGGGGTAGCGGTGGGTGAGGCCCTCGGCGACCCACATGTCGTGCTCGTGGAGGCTGTCGCGGCTGGCGTAGGGGTGGGAGGGCCAGTCGGTGCGCCGGTCGGAGGCGACGGGGATCATGTAGCGGCGGATCGGGTCGGCGAGGAACGCCTCGGTGGTCATGGGCTCGAACGGCACCATGGTGTTGACCATCTGCGGGGGCACCAGCATCGACATGGTGGCCAGGGCCTTCTGGTCGGCCTCGAGGTCGGCGTAGAAGGTCTCGTCGACGAGGTCGCCCAGGACGGTGCGCAGCTGCTTGATGTTCTTGACGCAGTTGACCCGCTGCCACTGGGCGTTCTCCCACTGCTCCCGGGTGACGTGGCGCCAGCCGGGGAAGCGGGTCCAGTCGGGTTCGACCAGGGGGCTGCGGCGGTATTCGTACGGCTGCCCGGCGGTCGGAACGGCGACCGGGGCGTGACGGGGTTGAGGGATGGTCTCAACCGGTTGGGTCTGGGTCACGGCCCCTCCTGACATGTGGTGCGGGTGATCAACGATCCCGAAGGCTACTGGAAAATATCCGGTGAAGAAATTAGTCTGCCGTAAGTTTTCCCGCGACGCGAGCCCTGGCCGGGGTTTCGGGCGGCTGGACATAGGGGGTCGGCGTGACGTCACCGGTGGGTCTGCACCGAGTCGTGGAACCGGCGGGGGTGCTGCCGCAGGCGGCGTGGCGGCTGGACGCCGACCCGCGGATCGGCGCCAACGAGGTGCGGATCCGGGTCGAGCGGCTGAACCTGGACGCGGCGAGCTTCCGGCAGCTGTCGGAGAAGCACGGCGGCGACGGGGAAAAGGTCCGCGCCGAGGTGCTGGAGATCATCTCGACCCGGGGGAAGATGCAGAACCCGGTCACCGGCTCCGGCGGCATGCTCATCGGCACCGTGGAGGAGGCCGGGAAGCGCTCCCCGCTGGGGCTGCGGCCGGGCGACCGGGTGGCCACCCTGGTGTCGCTGACGCTGACCCCGCTGACGATCCTCGACGGGCTGGCCCGCTGGGACGGGCGCAGCGAGCAGGTGCCCTGCGACGGGCACGCGATCCTGTTCGCCCGGTCGATCGCCGCGGTGCTCCCGGGCGACCTGCACCCGGACCTGTCCCTGGCGGTGCTCGACGTGTGCGGGGCGCCGGCGCTGACCGCGCGGGTGGTGGCCGAGCAGGTGGCGCGGCGCCGCCGGGAGGAGGACCCGCGCCCGGTGACCGTGGCGGTGATCGGCGGCGCCGGCAAGAGCGGTTCGCTGTCCCTGGCCGCGGCGCGGCGGGCCGGGGCCGGCCGTACCGTCGGGGTGGTGCCGGTGGCGGCGGAGCGCGACGCGCTCGACGCGGCCGGCCTGGCCGACGTGGTCGCGCTGGCCGACGCCCGCGACCCGGTCGGCCTGTCCACGGCCGTGACCACGGCGCTGGGCACCCCCGCGGATGTCACGGTGGTCTGCGTGGACGTGCCGGGCTGCGAACACGGTGCGGTCCTCGCCACCGGGGACGGCGGCACGGTGATCTTCTTCTCGATGGCGACGAGCTTCGCGGCCGCCGCGCTGGGCGCGGAGGGCCTGGCCGCGGACGTGACCATGCTGGTCGGCAACGGGTACGTGCCGGGGCACGCCGCGCTGGCGCTGGACCTGCTGCGCGCCGAGCCGGGGGTGCGTCGTCTGTTCGAGGCCCGCCTGGCGGCAGACTGAGCATCATGACGAACCCCTCGACCGTGTACCGCGGCGGAGTGCTGCACTGTCCCGCCGACCCGAGCGCGACCGCGTTGCTGGTGCGTGACGGGCGGATCGCCTGGCTGGGCGCCGACGCCGACGCCCCGGCCGCCGACCGGGTGGTGGAGCTGGGCGGGGCGCTGGTGACGCCGGCGTTCGTCGACGCGCACGTGCACGCCACGGACACGGGGCTGGCCCTGTCGGGGCTGGACCTGTCGGCGGCGCGGTCGGCGTCCGGGCTGCTGGACGCGGTGGCGGTGTTCGCCGCCGCGCTGCCGTCCGACGCGGTGGTGCTGGGGCACGGCTGGGACGAGTCGTTCTGGGCGGAACCGGCCCTGCCCGACGCGGCCGCGCTGGACCGGGCGGCCGGGGGCCGCAAGGTGTACCTGTCGCAGGCGTCGATCCACTCGGCGCTGGTGTCGGCGGCGCTGCTGGCCGCCTGCCCGGACGCGGCGACCGCCGCCGGGTACGACCCGTCGGGCTGGCTGCGCCGCGACGCCCACCACGTGGTGCGAGCGGCGGCCCTGGGCTCGGTGACGGCGGCGCAGCGGGTGGCCGCCCAGCGCACGGCGCTGCGGCACGCCGCATCGCTAGGGATCGCCGCGGTGCACGAGTGCGGCGGCCCGGGGACCTCCGACGAGAGCGACTTCACCGGCCTGCTGGCGATCTCCGGCGACGGCGTGCCCGAGGTGTACGGGTACTGGGGTGAGCTGCTGGGCGCGGCGAAGGCCCGGGAACTGGGCGCGGTCGGCGCGGGCGGTGACCTGTACGCCGACGGGGCGCTCGGGTCGCGCACCGCGCACGTGTCGGCCGCGTACCTGGACGGGGAGCCGGGGGCGTGCGGGCACGGGTACGTGACCGCCGAGCAGGTGCGCGACCACCTGCTGGACTGCGCGGCGCACGGGCTGCAGGGCGGCTTCCACGCCATCGGGGACGCGGCCATCGGCACGGTGCTGGACGGGTTCGCGCAGGCCGCGCGGAAGGTGGGCGTCGACCGGCTGCGGGCCGCCCGGCACCGGGTCGAGCACGCCGAGATCATGAGCAAGCGGCTGATCGCCGGATTCGTGGAGTACGGCATCGTGGCGTCGATGCAGCCGGCGTTCGACCGGCTGTGGGGCGGCGCCGGCCGGATGTACGAGTCGCGGCTGGGCCTGTCCCGGTCGTTGGAGTCCAACCCGATGGGCGCCATGCACGGGGTGGGCGTGGCGTTGGCGTTCGGGTCGGACTCGCCGGTGACGCCGCTGGACCCGTGGGGGTCGGTGCGGGCCGCGGCGGCGCACCACAACCCGGCGCAGCGGATGAGCGTGCGGGCGGCGTTCGCCGCGCACACCCGCGGCGGGTGGCGGGCCGTGCACCTGGACAACGAGGGGGTCCTCGCCCTCGGCGCGCCGGCGACGTTCGCGGTGTGGGACACCCCGGCCGGGGTGGAGCGGGGACTGCCGGTGCTGCAGGCCGAGGACCCGGAGGCGCGCGGCGCGGACGACCCGACGCCGCTGCCGGTGTGCCGGGCCACGGTCCTGCGCGGTGACGTGATCTATCAGGAAGGGGCTTCGTGAGCGTGCGGAGCATCGGCACAGACAGGGGCGCGACGGCGTGAGCGAGCTTGCGAGCGAACCATCGGCACAGCACAGGCGCCGGCACGGCGTCGCCGAGCGCAGCGAGGTGACGGCGTGACAGGCAAGCTTGGGCTGGATCCGGCGCTGGTGGCGCGGGCGCGGGAGTTGGCGCGCCGCGCCGGGCAGCCGGTGGTGGATCTGGCGCGCAGCCACACCACCGTGTCGGTGGAGCGGGCGGTGCTGCGGCTGGCCGGGGTGACCGGCGCCGACCCCGACGGCATCCCGTGGGTGAACCGCCTCGTCGACGCGGTCGTCGCCGACGTCGGTCTCGGCCACGGGGTGGCCGCGCCGGTGTTCGACGCCCTCGCCCGGGAGCAGATCGGCGACGTGACGCTGCTGGCGCAGAAGGCCGCCGCCGGGTCGGTGCGGTTCACCCAGCCCACCGGCAAGGCCGCCACCGCGGCCCGGAAGGCCGCCCGCAAGGCGGTCGCCGCGGGCGTGCGGCAGATCGACCGGCGCCGCGCCGAACGGGACCGCCTGGTGAAACGGTACGGCGACCCGAAGCAGCGGCCGTGGATCTACCTGATCGTGGCCACCGGCGACATCTACGAGGACATCCCGCAGGCGCAGGCCGCCGCCCGCGCCGGCGCGGACGTCATCGCGGTGATCCGCTCCACCGGGCAGTCGCTGCTGGACTACGTGCCCGAGGGCGCCACCCGGGAGGGCTTCGCCGGCACCTACGCCACCCAGGAGAACTTCCGGCTCATGCGGGCCGCCCTGGACGAGTCGTCGCGGGAGCTGGGCCGGTACGTGCGGCTGACGAACTACGCGTCGGGCCTGTGCATGCCGGAGATGGCCACCCTGGCCGGCCTGGAACGGCTCGACATGATGCTCAACGACTCGATGTACGGGATCCTGTTCCGCGACATCAACCCGATCCGCACGTTCGTCGACCAGCGGTTCTCCCGGCAGGTGCACGCCCGCGCCGGCATCATCATCAACACCGGCGAGGACAACTACCTCACCACCGCCGACGCCGTCGACGAGGCGCACACGGTGACCGTGTCGCAGCTGCTCAACGAGTACTTCGCGCACGAGGCGGGGCTGGCCGACTGGCAGCTCGGCCTCGGCCACGCGTTCGAGATCAACCCGGACGTGCCGGAGTCGTTCCGCCTGGAGCTGGCGCACGCGCTGCTGGCCCGGGAACTGTTCCCCGACGCGCCGCTGAAGTGGATGCCGCCGACCAAGCACATGACCGGCGACGTGTTCCGCGGCAACCTGCTCGACGGGTTCTTCAACCTGGTCGGCACCATGACCGGGCAGGGCATCCTGCTGGTCGGCATGATGACCGAGGCGGTGGTCACCCCGTGGCTGTCCGACCGGGACATCGCCCTGCAGAACGTTCGCTATGTGCTCGGCGCCGCCGGCGGGCTGCACGAGGACTTCGTGCCCGCGCCGGGCGGGTTCATCCAGCAGCGCGCCCACCGGGTGCTCGGCGAGGCCGTCGACCTGCTCGACCGCATCGGTGACCAGTCGCTGCTCACCGCGATCGCCGAGGGCACCTTCGGGATCATGAAGCGGCCCGCGGACCGCGGCAAGGGCCTCGACGGCATCGCGAAGCACGAGGCGGACTACTACAACCCCGCCACGGACATCCTGGAGCAGGCGGCATGACGGAGAAGAAGATCGTCCGGCCGTACGGGGACACCACCGGCGACGGCATGGTGCAGGTGTCGTTCACGCTGCCGGTGCCGCACGACAAGCGCGCCGAGGGCGCCGCCGTGCAGCTCGCCAACAAGATGGGCATCGACCCGGCCATGCTGGTGCACGCCAAGCAGATGGGCGACGGGTTCACCTTCTTCGTCGTCTACGGCCGTGCGAACCACCTCGTGGACCTCGACAAGGTGCAGGTCGTGGAACGGGATTTCCCGCTGCTGTCGGCCAAGGAGGTCAACACGGTGGTGAAGCAGCGGCTGCGACGCAAGCTGTCCGTGGTGGGCGCCTGCATCGGCACCGACGCGCACACCGTCGGCATCGACGCCATCCTCAACGTCAAGGGCATCGCCGGGGAGAAGGGCCTGGAGTACTACCGCGAGCTCAAGGTCACCAACCTGGGCGCGCAGGTGAGCGTCCCCGAACTCGTCGAGGCCGCCCGCCGGGAGAAGGCCGACGCCGTGCTCGTCTCCCAGGTCGTCACCCAACGCGACGCGCACCTGCACAACACCCGGGAGATGTCCGCCGCGTTCCGGGAGGCCCTGCCCGCCGGCAGGCGGCCCCTGCTCATCGTCGGCGGCCCCCGCTTCGACGAGACCATGACCGGGGAGCTGGGCGTCGACCGGATCTTCGGCCGCGGCACCACCCCCGGCGAGGTCGCCAGCTACCTGGTCCACGCCCTGATCACCGACAAGAAGGCGAGAGCATGAGTGACCCCCGGGTCGGCCTGACCGTCACCCACCGCCGCTACGTGCCGTACTCCCACGCCCACTACGCCGGCAACCTCGTCGACGGGGCGTACGCGCTGGGCCTGTTCGGTGACGTCGCCACCGAGGTGTGCATCCGCACCGACGGCGACGAGGGGCTGTTCGCCTCCTACTCCGACGTGCAGTTCACCGCGCCCATGAAGGCCGGTGACGTGCTGGAGGTGACCGCCACCGTCACCCGGGTCGGCACCCGCAGCCGCACCATCGACTTCGCCGCCCGGGTGGTGTGCCGGGGCCGCCCCGACAAGGGCGAGTCCGCCGCCGAGGTCCTCGCCGAGCCGATCGTGGCGGTCACCGCGACCGGCACGGTGGTCGTACCCCCGGCGGCGTGAGCGCGAGGAGTGAGCCGGGTTTGCGAGCCCCGCAGTCGCGAACGAAGGACGGCTCCGCGTGAACCTCGCCGTCTGCGCTGACGTCGGGTCGACGTACACCAAGGCCGCGGTGGTCGACCTCGACGGCGGCCGGCTCGTCGCCGCGGCGGCCGCGCCGACCACCGTCGGCACCGACGTGCTGCACGGCCTGGACACCGCGGTCGGCGCCGCCACCGCCGGGCTCACCGCCGGCGACCTGCCCTGGTACGTGTGCTCGTCGGCCGGCGGTGGCCTGCGGCTGGCCGTCATCGGCTACGAGCCGCTGGTCACCGCGCAGGCCGGCCGGCGGGTCGGGCTGTCCGCCGGGGCGAACGTGGTGCACGTGGCCGCCGGGCGGCTCGGCGCGGCCGACCTGACCGCGCTGCGCGCCGCCCGCCCCGACGTGGTGCTGCTCGTCGGCGGCACCGACGGCGGCGACGCCGACACCCTCACGCACAACGCCACCCGGCTGGCCCGGGCCCGCTGGCGGGTGCCCGTGGTGCTGGCCGGCAACACCGACGTCCGCGACGACCTGCACGCGCTGCTCGCCGCGGCGGGAGTGCCGGTCACCGCCGCCGACAACGTGCTGCCCCGTATCGGGGTGCTCGCCCCCGCGCCGGCCCGCGCCGCGATCCGGGAGGTGTTCCTGCGGCACGTCATCGGCGGCAAGAAACTGTCCCGCGGCAGCCGCTTCGCCCGCCTGGTGCGGGCCGCCACCCCCGACGCGGTGCTCACCGGGGTGGAGGTCCTCGCCGACGCCCTCGGCGGGGACCTGGCCGTCGTCGACGTCGGCGGCGCCACCACCGACGTGTACTCGGTGCTCACCCCCGACGAGCGCGACACCGGCCCCAGCCAGGAGGTCACCGGCACCCTGTGGCGGGCCCGCACCGTCGAGGGGGACCTCGGCATGCGGTGGAGCGCCCCCGGCGTGGTCCGCGCCGCCGCCGAGGAACGCCTCCTCGCCGCGGGGGAGGAGGACGACCTGGCCGCCGCGGCGGCCGTGCGGGCCGCCGACCCCGGGTACCTGCCTGCCGGGGACGCCGACCGGGCCGCCGACCGGCGCATCGCCGCGCTCGCCGCGACCGTGGCGCTGCGCCGGCACGCCCGCGGCGCCGCCACCGGCGAACGCGCCGGACGGGACCTGCGCGACGTGAAGCTGATGGTCGGCTCCGGCGGGGTGCTGCGGCACGCCGCGCCCGGCGACGCCGCCGGGGTGCTCGCCGCGGTCCTCGGCGACCACGCCGGCGGGTGGCCGCTGCCCCGGGCCGCCCGGCCCGTCGTCGACGTCGACTACGTCCTGGCCGCCGGAGGTCTGCTCGCCGCCGACCACCCCGACGCGGCGGCCGCGCTGCTGCGCCGCCACCTCGGCGGGGTCTGAGCGCTACTCGGCGGGCAGCGTCGCGGCGCGGGCGTCCGCCTCCTGCGAGGCCGCCCAGGACGCCAGCAGCCGCAGGTTGTCCTCCGCGGCGGAACCGGGCTCGGCGGTGTAGATCACGAGGGAGAGGCCGGGTTCGGCGGTCATCGCGAGGGTCTCGAAGGCCAGGGTGAGATCCCCGACCGCCGGGTGGTGGAACCGCTTCACGCCGGTCCCGTGCCGGCGGACGTTGTGGGCGCCCCACCGGGTCCGGAACGCGTCGCTGCGGGTGGACAACTCGCCCACCAGGTCGTGCAGGTCCTTGTCGTGGGGGTCCCGGCCCGCCTCGGTGCGCAGCACGTCGACGGTGACGTCGGCCATAAGTTCCCAGTCGGGATAGAAGCGGCGCGCGGCGGGGTCGAGGAACTGGTAGCGGGCCAGGTTCGGCGGCGGCGAGCCGCCGCCGGTGTAGATGTCGCTGAAGAAGCCGCGGGCCAGCTGGTTGGTGGCCAGCAGATCCAGGCGGCCGTTGCTGACGTACGCCGGGCCGGCCGTGACGGCGTCCAGGGTCCACTGCAGGCTGCGGTGCAGCGGCGCCTGCCGGCCCGCCCGCCGGCGTGGCCGGGCGAGCGCGTCGGAGCCCTCGGCGGCCTGGGCCAGGTGGAGCAGGTGGGCGCGTTCGGCGTCGTCGAGCTGCAGGGCGCGGGCCACGGCCTCCAGGACGCCGGGGGAGACGCCCGCGAGGTGGCCGCGTTCGAGCTTGGCGTAGTACTCGACGCTCACGTCGGCGAGCGCGGCGACCTCGCTGCGGCGCAGCCCCTTCACGCGGCGCCGGGTGCCGGCCGGCAGACCGGCCCGCGCCGGGGTGATCTTGGCGCGCCGCGAGACGAGGAAGTCGCGGACCTGCTCATGGTTGTCCACGCGGTCGACCGTACGCGGCGGGGACCGCGGCAACCATGTACTGCCGGTACACCCCTCACCAGGAACTCCCTGCCGGCGCGGAAAGGGAGTTACCTGGTCCCCGGGCGGGACTAGGCGCCCGTCATCGGGGCAATCCGTGCGGCGGTTCACCGCCGGACCCACACGAATCGGCAAGGGAGAACATCATGCGTGGCGTCGTCATGCACGCACCCGGCGACGTCCGGGTGGAGGACCGCCCGGATCCGCGGATCGAGCAACCCACCGACGCGATCATCCGCGTGTCGGCGACCTGCGTGTGCGGCTCGGACCTGTGGCCGTACCGCGGGGTGCAGAAGGTGGCGGGCCCGACGCCGATGGGCCACGAGTACGTCGGCATCGTCGAGGAGGTCGGCGCGGAGGTGGGCACCGTCCGGCCCGGCCAGTTCGTGGTCGGCTCGTTCTGGGCCTCCGACAACACCTGCGAGATCTGCCGGGCCGGCTACCAGTCCGCCTGTGTGCACCGGGTGCCCATGGGCAGTCTCGGGTCCCAGGCCCAGTATCTGCGGGTGCCCCTCGCCGACGGCACCCTCGTCGCCACGCCCGAGGTGCCGCCCGCCGGCCTGATCCCCAGCTACCTGGCCGCCTCCGACGTGCTGGGCACCGGCTGGTTCGCCGCGGTCGCCGCCCAGGCCGGCCCCGGCCGGACCGTCGCGGTCGTCGGCGACGGCGCGGTCGGCCTGCTCGCCGTCCTGGCCGCCCGGCAACTGGGCGCCGAACGCGTCATCGCGGTCAGCCGGCACGGGTCACGGCAGAAGCTCGCCCGCGAGTTCGGCGCTACCGACATCGTCACCGAACGCGGCGACGAGGGCGTGGCCCGGATCAAGGACCTCACCGGTGGGCTCGGCGCCCACTCGGTGGTGGAGGCGGTCGGCACGCAGGAGTCGATGATGCAGGCCGTCCACTCCACGCGCGCCGGTGGGCACGTCGGGTTCGTCGGCGTCACCCACGACGTGGCCGTGCCCGGCATGGAGCTGTTCTGGTCGCTGGTGCACCTGCACGGCGGTCCCGCACCCGTACGCCGGTTCCTGCCGGACCTGATGCGCCTCATCGGCGACGGCACCATCAACCCGGGCCGCGTCTTCGACCTCGAACTGCCCCTCGACCGGGCCGCCGAGGGCTACACGGCGATGGACGAGCGCCGCGCCGTCAAGACGCTGCTGCGTCCCTGACCACCCACGCACTCCAGGAGCAGGCATGGAACTCCGGCCCGTCAACCCCACCGTCAGGACACCCGCGCGGAACGCGCACCACCACCACACGTGAACGACCCCCGGTCGCATCGAGACGCGCCGACGCGACACGCCGTGTCGCAACACACGACAGGCCCGGGTGGGTTGACAGCGGCGGGGGTCCACGCCGTACCGTCTTTGAGTCCTACCACGGGAAGCGGCTGTTGTTCGCTTCGTCCCTTCGTCCGCTGGCCGAGCGACCGGAAGGTTGCGGCGGCCAGGTCCAGCGGGCGGGGGTCGGCGGGGCGGCGCGAACCGGCCGCGGTTACCGGTGTACGGGCAGGGTGAGAGGCACGGCCAGTAGACAACGGCCAGGCGGGGGCAGCCAGTCCACGTCGGGTCGGTCCGAAGGTCGGCGCCGATCGTCCTCGCCCCACCGGCCGGGAAGGGCCTGGGAGCATCGGGGCGCGGCGCGAGCCGCGCCCCGATTTTCATGCCCGCCGGAGCCCCGGCCCGGGCGGTACGACCGGTTATGCTGTGTGGTATGACCGGAGCGGTGCGGAAGTTGTCGATCTCGGTTCCGCCGGACGTCGCCGAACGCCTCGAACGGGAACCCAACGCCAGCGCCTTCCTCGTGCACGCCGCGCGGGCGCTGATGCGCCGGGAAGCCCTCGACGCCGAGCTGGCCCACCGGGGCGTCACCGTCACCGAGGAGGGCGTCGCCCGGGCGCGGGCGGCGCGCGCCGCCGTCGACGTGGCCTGGCCGGCCGAGCGCTACCAGGCGATCCGGGACCGCGCGCGGCAGGTCGCCGCCGACGGCGAGGACCTCGCCGCCCGGGTCACCGCCGCGTGAGCGACCCCGACGGCCCGCCCGTGCGGCTGGTCCTCGACCGGTCGGCGCTGCTGGCGTACGTGGCCGGGTCGGTGCACGTGGGGGAGACGCTGCACGAGGTCATCGCCGACGGGGTGCGCTTCGGGGTGACGGCGGTCGCCGCCGCCGAGGCGTACGCGGCCGTCGACGACCCGAAGGACCGGGGGGCGCTGCGGCGGCTGCTCGCCCTCGACGCCTGCGCCGTCCTGCCCACCGACGGCGGGGCCTGGCAGGAACTGGCGTACTGGCGGGGCTTCACCGGGCGGGTCGACCTGGCCGCCACCGTGCTGGCCTGCCTCGACCACGACGCGCCGATCCTCACCGGCGAGTCCCGCTACGGCACCGACGACCTGCCGGTGATCCACCTGCCCGGGTGACCCGGCCCGGACGGGCCGACGGGCCAGTCCGCCGGGTAGCCTTCGGCCCGTGATCGTGGTGAGGTGCCGGTGACGACGCTGGACCGGGAAGAGACGCAGGCCACCGGCGGGGCACGCCCGGGCGCCGGCGGGGGACCGCTGCCGCTGAAACTGGCCGTCCCGGCGGCCCTGCTGGCCGGTCTGGCGCTGCTCGCCGCCTTCCCCCCGTACGGGCTGTGGCCCCTCGCCCCGGCCGGTGTGGCGCTGCTCGCCGCCGCGGCGCACCGGCGGCGGCTGCGCGCCGGCGCCGGGCTGGGCTTCCTCGCCGGGGTGGCGCTGTTCGCGCCGCTGCTGGAATGGACCAACCTGCACACCGGCTACCTGCCGTGGCTGCTGCTGTCCCTGCTCCAGGCGGGCTACCTGGCGCTGCTCGGCGCTGCCACCGCCTGGGTGTCCCCCCTGGTCGACCGGCACCGCGCGGCGTGGCCGCTGGTCACCGGGGTGCTGTGGGTGGGCCAGGAGGCGCTGCGCGACCGCACCCCGTTCGGCGGGTTCCCGTGGGGACGGCTGGCGTTCAGCCAGGACACCTCCCCGCTGCTGCGGCTGGCCGCGCTCGGCGGCGCCCCGCTGGTCACCTTCGCCGTGGCCCTCGCGGGCGGGATCCTGCTCACCCTCGCCTGGCGGGACTGGCGCCAGCCCGCCGGGCTGTGGCGGCCCGTGGCCGGGCTCGCCGCCGCCCTGGCCGCCGTGCTCGCCGCCGGCCCCGCCGTGCCGGCCGGTGTACGCGGCGGCGGCGACACCGTCACCGTCGCCATCGTCCAGGGCAACGTGCCCCGCCTCGGGCTGGACTTCAACGCCCAGCGGCAGGCGGTGCTGAACAACCACGTCGACGCCACCCTGAAACTGGCCGAACAGGTCGCCGCGGGCACACAACGCCACCCGGACCTGGTGGTGTGGCCGGAGAACTCCAGCGACATCGACCCGCTGCGCTACCCCGGCGCGGGCGAGCGGATCTCCCAGGCCGCCGACACCATCGGCGCGCCCATCCTGGTCGGCGCCGTGCTGCTCGGCCCCGGCGAGGGCGAGGTCCGCAACGCCGGCCTGCTGTGGCGCCCCGGCAGCGGCGCCGACCTCGACCAGCTCTACACCAAGCGGCACCCCGTGCCGTTCGCCGAGTACGTGCCGCTGCGCGAGATCGCCCGGATGGTCAGCTCCGAGGTCGACCGGGTCCGCTCCGACTTCGTCCCCGGCAGCACCCCCGGCGTGCTGGACACCGGCGTGGCCACCCTCGGCGACGTGATCTGCTTCGAGGTCGCCTACGACGGCATCGTCCGGGACACCGTCACCGGCGGCGCGCAGCTGCTGGTCGTGCAGACCAACAACGCCACCTTCGACGCGGCCGAGGCCCGCCAGCAGCTGGCCATGGTCCGACTGCGCGCCGTCGAGCACGGTCGCGCCGCCCTGATGGCCTCCACGGTCGGTGTGTCCGGGTTCGTTTCCCCGGACGGGCGGGTAGACGGTGCGACCGGGTTCAACACCGCCGCGGTGGTGGTGCGGCAGATGCGGCTCGGCGACGGGCGTACCCCGGCCACCACGGCGGGGGTGTGGCCGGAGGTGGCCCTCGCGGCGCTCGCCGTCGCGGCCCTGGCCGGCGCAGCCGTGCTGCGCCGGCGCCGGGAGGTCGACCCGGGGTAGGACGACGAGCGGGAGGCGGTACACGGTGGGCGTGGTAGCCGACAGGCGGACGGTCGGCCATCCCGGGGTGGGACGGGTCCTCGTGGTCATTCCCACCTACAACGAGGCCGACAACGTCGACCGGATCGTCGCCCGGGTACGGGAGGCGGCCCCGGCGGTCGACGTCCTCGTCGCCGACGACAACAGCCCCGACGGCACCGGCGCCATCGCCGACGGCCTCGCCGGCGCCGACCCGCACGTGCACGTGCTGCACCGCCCCGGCAAGGGCGGGCTGGGCGCCGCTTACCTGGCCGGTTTCGCCTGGGCCCGGCAGCGCGGCTACGACGCCGTGGTGGAGATGGACGCCGACGGCTCGCACGCCCCGGAGGACCTGCCGGCGCTGCTGGACGCCGCCCGCGACGCCGACATGGTGATCGGCTCCCGGTGGACCCGCGGCGCGCGGGTGCTGAACTGGCCGCTGCGGCGGCTGCTGCTGTCCCGCGCCGGCAACCTCTACGCGCGCCTCGCGCTCGGCGTGCCGGTCTCCGACGCCACCGGCGGCTACCGGGTGTATCGGGCCGCCGCGCTGGACGCCATCGACCTGGCCTCGGTCCGCTCGCAGGGGTACGCGTTCCAGGTGGAGCTGTCCCGGCTGGCGCACCGCGCCGGCGTGCGCATGGTCGAGGTGCCGATCACGTTCGCGGAGCGGGAGCACGGCGACAGCAAGATGAGCCCGCTGATCGTGGCGGAGGCGCTGTGGCGGATCACCACCTGGGGGCTGCGGGACCGCCGTGCCGCGGCGCGCCGCCCCGACGCGCTGGCCCGCTGGCCATGAGCGCGGGCGTGTCATGCTGGAGGGGCGTGATGACACCCCGGGCGGATGAGGTGAGATGCGCCGAGGACTGAAGTACGTACCACCGGCCCTGCTGCTGCTCGCGCTGGTGGAGCTGGCCGTGTTCGTCCTGGTCGGCCGGGGCATCGGGTTCGGGTTCGCGGTGCTGCTGGTGTTCGCGGCCTCGCTGCTGGGCCTGGTGCTGCTGCGCCGGGAGGGCATGCGGGCCTGGCGCGGCTTCCGGGCCGCCGTGGAGTCCCGGCAGCCGCCGGGTCAGCAGGTCACCGACGGTTTGGTGGGCCTGCTGGGCGCACTGCTGCTGGCGCTGCCCGGCCTGGTCAGCGGCGCGGTGGGGCTGCTCCTGCTGGTGCCGCCGGTGCGGCGGCTGGCCCGCTCCGGGGTCCGCCGGGCCACCGAGCGCCGGGTGTCGTCGATGGTCGCCGGTGACCTGTTCGGGCCCCGCCGGGTCCGGGTGCGTCGCGGCGCGCCCCCGCCCACCCCGGCGCCGCAGCCGCCGCCGGTCGCCGAGCCGGGCCGGGCCATCGAGGGAGAGATCGTCGAACCCGGCCGCTGAAACCGGACAGACATGACGAAGCGCCCCCGGGGTGATCCCAGGGGCGCTTCGTCGTTACGGGTGCTCAGGCGCGACCGCGGCGGGTGCGGACCTCCTGCAGCCGCTCGGCGAGGATGTCCTCCAGCTCGGCGATCGAACGCCGCTCCAGCAGCATGTCCCAGTGGGTGCGCGGCGGCTTCGCCTTCTTCTGCTCCGGCTCGCTGCCGTCGACCAGGCGGGCGACGCTGCCGTCGAACTTGCACTCCCAGGTCGTCGGGACCTCGGCGTCGACGGCGAACGGCACCTCGAACTGGTGCCCCTTCGCGCAGAGGTACTCGCGGGTCTGACGCGGCGCGAGCTCCGTGTTGCGGTCGGATTCGTAGCTGACTGCGCCCAGCCGGCTACCGCGCAGCATACGCTCGCCCATGATCGACTTCCCCTCGTTCGTGGTGCTGGTCTTCAGGTGTAACGGCCCGTCACCGCCGCCCCATTCCCGGCCATGCCGACGGCCCCGCACGGGGTCGGGATCCTCAAGAGTAGCCGGTCATGACAGCTGCCCGGCGGGGTCGTCCCCGGCCGGGCCGAATCGGTGGAGTGTTTCGACTGTCAACGGGGATGTTAGCCGCCTCCACGTGTGCGGAGGTGACGATGACCGGTGACGCGCCGGCCGAGGCCCGAGCGCCCGGCGGGAAGACGTTCTTCGGCCACCCGCGGGCGCTGTCCACGCTGTTCCTCACCGAGATGTGGGAGCGGTTCAGCTTCTACGGCATGCGCGCCATCCTCGTGCTGTACCTGACCGCGTCGGTCGCCGACGAGGGGCTGGGCATCGGGGAGTCCACCGCCAACGCCGTCTACGGCACCTACAACGCCATGGTCTACCTCATGGCGCTGCCCGGCGGGTGGGTGGCCGACCGGCTGATCGGCGCGCGGCGCAGCGTGCTCTGGGGCGGCGTGGTGATCGCGGCCGGGCACTACGTGATGGCCGTGCCGGCCCGGTGGAGCGTGTTCGCCGGCATGACGCTGATCGTGCTCGGCACCGGCCTGCTCAAGCCGAACATCTCCACCATGGTCGGCGACCTCTACGACCGGGACTCCCCGCGCCGCGACGCCGGCTTCTCGATCTTCTACATGGGCATCAACCTGGGCGCGTTCATCGCCCCGCTGATCACCGGCTTCCTCGGCGAGAAGATCAACTGGCATCTGGGGTTCGGCGCGGCCGCCATCGGCATGACCTTCGGCGTGATCCAGTACGTGCTCGGCCGGCGCAACCTCGGTGACGCCGGCGCCCGGCCGGCCGACCCGCTGCTCGGCGCCGACCGGCGGCGGGCGCTGACCCGCATCGCCGTCGTCACCGTGGTGGTGCTCGTGGTGCTCGCCGTGCTCGCCCTGATCGGGCTGTTCACCGTCGACACGGTGGTGAACCTGCTCACCCTCGTCACCGTGCTGGTCACCATCGCCTATTTCGCCCGGATCCTGACCGACCGGGAGATCAGCGGCACCGAGCGCAGCCGCATGAAGGCGTACGTGTGGCTGTTCGTCTTCGCCGCGGCGTTCTGGCTGATCTACGACCAGGCCGGGTCGGTGCTGAACATCTTCGCCGAGGACCAGACCGACCGGAACGTCGGCGGCTTCACCTTCCCGGCGTCCTGGCTGCAGTCGGTGAACCCGATCCTGATCATCATCGGGGCGCCGCTGGCCGCCGCGCTGTGGCTGAAGCTCGGCCACCGGGTCTCCACGCCGACGAAGTTCGCCGTCGGCCTGGTGCTCAACGGCCTGTCGTTCGTGCTGATGGCCGCCGCCGCGCAGGCCGCCGTCGGCGGCGACCTGGTCTCCCCGTGGTGGCTGGTCGCGGTGTACGCGATCCAGGTCGCCGGCGAGCTGGCGCTGAGCCCGGTGGGCCTGTCGGCCACCACGAAGCTCGCCCCGGTGAAGTACGCCAGCCAGATGCTGGGCCTGTGGTTCCTCGCCACCGCCGTCGGCGACGCGATCGGTGGTCAGGTCGCCCGGCTCGCCGACAGCTGGTCCGAGCCCACGTACTTCCTGACCTTCGGGCTGGCCTCGGTGGTGCTCGGGTTCGCCGCCGTGATGTTCACCCGGCAGATCCGGGAGCTGATGGCCGGCATCCACTGACCGGCCCGGACGTCACCGGGCCGGGGTCGGCGGCAGCGGCAACGGCAGGCCCGGCAGCCCGTCGATGCTGGTCGCCACGTGCTCCTTGCCGGCGAAGTACGCGCTCAGCGACGCGTCGTCCTCCCGGGCGAACCGCCGCCCGTGCAGGTCGCGGTCGGCCTCGTACGTCATCAGCGGCACCGCGTAGCCGCAGGTGTCGCGGATCAGCTCGGCGCGGACCACGACGATCGCCCGCAGGCCGTGCGGGTCGGGGTCGATGTCGGGGAAGTGGCCCAGCAGCTCCGGCCAGCGGGGGTCGTCGCGGAACACCGGCTCGCCCCGCCCGTGCACCCGGACGATGTTCGGCGGGCCGTCGAAGGCGCACCACATCAGCGTGATGCGGCCGTTCTCCCGCAGGTGCGCGACGGTCTCGGCGTTGCTGCCGGCGAAGTCCAGGTAGGCGACGGTCAGCTCGTCGAGCACCGCGAAGGAGCCGCGCAGGCCCTTGGGGGAGAGGTTGATCGTGCCGTCGCCCGCGAGGGGGGCGGTGGCCGTGAAGAACATCGGCTGCGCCTCGATGAAGGTCCGCAGCCGCCCGTCGATGCGCTCGTACGTCTTACCCACGCCCGGATCATCCTCGCCGGAGGCCACCTCCCGCCGACCCGTCCCCGCCCGTCCCAGCCCGTGGCCGGGGGACTCAGCCGGTGCGGGAGCCCAGCCGGGCCAGGGCGCTGGCCAGATCGCTGACCTGGTCGGCGAGCTGGCCGGCCCGCCGCTGGGCGGCGTCGCGGTCGGTCTCGGCGGCGGCCAGCCGTACGGTCAGCTCCGCCAGCCGGGCCTCGACGGCGGCGGAGGCCTGCCGCGCGGCCGCCAGCTCGGCGGCGAGGGCGTCCCGCTCGGCGGTCCGGGCCGCCAGCTCATCCCGGGCGGCGGAGGCCGCCGCCACGGCCTCCCAGCGGCCGGCCTCGGCCCGGTCCCGGGCGGCCTGCGCCTCGGCGGCCTCCGCGCCGGCCCGCTGCGCCGTCTCCTGCGCGGCCCGCCGCGCCTGCTCGGCCTCCGCGCGGGCCGTCGCGGCGTCGGCCCGGGCTCCGTCGGTCTCGGCGCGCAGGCGCTCGGCCCGGTCGAGGGCCTCACCCGCCGAGCGGGTGGCCCGCTCGGCGTCGACCCGGGCGGCGTCCCGTTCGGCGGTCAGGTCGGTGACCCGCCGGCGCTCACCGTCGCGTTCGGACCGCACGGTACGCAGCTCGTGGCGGGCGGCGTCGCGGTCCCGCTCGGCCTGCACCCGCAGCGCCTGCGCGGCCCCGGCCTCGCCCCGCGCCTCGTCCCGGGCCGCCTCGGCGTGCCGGGCCCGGTCGGCGGCCGCGGTCGACGCCGCTTCGGCGCGGTCGGCCCGCTCCCGGGCGGCGTCACGTTCGGCCAGCGCCGCCTGCGCCTCCTGGCGGGCGCGCGCGGCGGCCGCGGCGGCGTCCTCGGCGTCCCGGCGGGCCTCGTCGCGTGCGGTGTGCGCCGCCGCCACCTGGGCGGCCGTCTCGGCGCGGACCTCGGCGAGCTGCCGCTCCACCCCGGCCGGGGACAGCTCGGCGTGCAGCGCCTCGGTGAGGGTCTCCACGACCTGGTCGAGCCGGTCCACGGCCTCCCAGGTGCGGGCCACCTGCCCGGGCAGGCCGGGGGCGTTGCGGTGGCGCATCCGGGAGTTGCGCGACGCCCGCTGGCAGGCGCCGTCGTTGTCCCGGCAGTACCGGAAGGGCCGGCCCGCGCCGGCGCGCTGCGGCACGTCCCGTCCACAGTGGGCGCAGGGGCGGGTCTCGGGGGCGGTCTGGGCGTCCATCGGCGGCGAAGTCTAGTTGCCGGAGGTCACGACGGCGTCGACGGCCCGGTGCGGACGACGGCCTGGTCGCCGTGCGGCCCGAACAGGTGCAGGATCTCGACGGTGTCCGTGCCGGCCGGGCCGAACCAGTGCGGCTCGCCGGTGTCGAACTCGGCGACCTCGCCCGGGGCGAGGGTGAACTCGCGGTCACCGAGGACGAGGCGCAGCCGGCCGGCGAGCACGTAGAGCCATTCGTAGCCGGCGTGGGTGACGAGGCTCGGCTCCCGGGGCGCGAGTACCTGCTTGAACACCTGGACCCGCCCCGGATACTGCGTCAGGGGCACCACCACGCCGCCGCGGCGGCGCCGGTGGGGTCGCAGGTGGACGCGGGGGTCGCCGGTGGCCGGCGCCGCCACCAGCTGGTCCAGCGCGACGCGGTGGGCGCGGGCCAGCGGGATCAGCAGTTCCAGGGTGGGGCGCCGCTTGCCCGACTCGAGGCGGGACAGTTTGCTCACCGAGATGCCGGTCTGCGCCGCGAGATCCTCCAGCGTGAGCCCGCGGTCGCGGCGCAGCGCGCGCAGCCGGGGCCCGATGGCGTCGAGGAGTTCCGTGAGGTCGGCTTCCATGCCCGCCATCTTTGCGGTTTCCGCAAGACGGCTGGGCCCGGGGGTGCCGCCGGTCCGAGCATGGCGGCATGTTTCCCCGACGCGGAGGTGAGCGCATGGCCGCGACATCCCTGACCGAGCCAGCCGACCTGACCGTGCGCCGGCGGTGGGCCGTGCTCGCGATCTGCGCCCTGAGCATGCTGGTGGTGGGGCTGGACACCACGATCGTCAACGTCGGCCTGCCCGCCATCGGCCACGCCCGCGCGTCCCGGCCGGGGTGGCTCGTCGTCACGGCCTGCGGCCTGTTCCTCCTGGTCGTCGCGCGCGCCGCCCGTCAGCCGGCGCTGTCGCGGCCGGCGTCGGCGCGGGCCGTGCGGTCCAGGGTGTAGCGGCGTTGCAGCAGCACGGCGACCACCATGAGGGCGGCCGGCAGCAGGCCGAAGCCGTACCGGATCGCCGTGAGCGCGCCCGCCGACTGGGTGACCGACTGCCCGGCGGCGGAGGCCACGAAGCCGCCGGCCGCCAGGCAGAGCGCGTAGGCGTAGGGGCCCAGCGCCGCGCCGGTGGCCTCGGTGGCGGTCCACACCCCGGTGTAGGTGCCGGCCCGGTCGGTGTCGGCGGCCCGGATCACGTCGGGCAGCATCGAGAAGGGCAGCAGTTGCATCCCGGCGAACGCCACCCCGAGCACCGCCACCGCGCCGACCAGCACCGGCAGCCCGGCCGGCCGGCCGACGGCCAGGACCAGCGCGCCGGCGGCGAAGGCCAGCTGGCCGGCCAGCAGCGCCGACTGCTTGCCGACCCGCCGGGCCACCGCCAGCCAGGCCGGGGTGACCAGCAGCGCCGGCGCGACGAACGCGGCGACCAGCACGGTGGTCAGTTTCGGGCGGCCCAGCTCGTACTCGGCGTAATAGGGCACGCCGGCCAGCACCAGGTGGGTGGTGGTCGACATGGCCAGGTACGCGCCGGCCAGCCGGCGGAACTGCCGGTCGCGCAGGCTCGCCGCCAGGGTCGCCCACCCGCCGGCCCGGTGCGGCGGCGACGGCGCCGCGGCGGTGCGGCGCAGCCGGTCGATCCCGGCGACGCCGACCACCATGGCCGCGAGCATCCCCACCGCGAGCAGCGCCGCCATCCGCAGGTAGCCGGCGCGGGTGGCGGTGTCACCGCCGGCCAGCAGCGGCGCGAGCAGCCCGGAGACGAGGATGCCGAGGGTGAGCACCACCATCCGGAAGGCCATGAGCCGGGTGCGCTCGTGGTAGCCGATCCGCAGGTCCGCGGGGGTGGCCAGGTAGGGCACCTGGTACGCCGCGAAGAGCAGGTTCCCGGCGACGAAGAACAGCGCCACCCAGGCCGCGGCCGAGGCGCCGCTCAGCTCGCCGGGCACCGCGAACAGCGCGGCGAAGGCCAGCGGCAGGGCGCAGCCGGCCAGCAGCAGGCGCCGCCGGTGGCCGCGGCGGGCCTGCTCGACGTCGCAACGGTGCCCGATCCAGGGGTGCAGCAGCACGTCGGCGATCTTCGGCACCAGCAGGGTCAGCCCCGCCAGCCACGGGGCGACGGCCAGGACGTCGGTGAGGAAGTAGAGCAGCAGCAGCCCGGGCACGGTGACCCAGACGCCCATGCCGAGCGAGCCGGCGGCGAAGCCGGCCAGCGGGCCGCGCGGCAGGACGGTGGCCTGCCGTCGCTGGTCGAGCCCGGTCACGGCCGCCCCCTCCTCGGGGCACGCCGCCCCCAATCCAACGGATGCTGGATTGTAGGGGGAACAATGGCGGGATGACCATGCCCCGCCGGCGACCGGGCCGGCCCCGCCGCGGCACCGAGCGGCCCACCCGGGACCTGGTGCTCGCCGCCGCCACCGCGCTCTTCGCCGAGCGTGGCTTCGACGCGGTCGGCCTGCGCGATGTGGCCGCCGCGGCGGGCGTCGACGTGGCCACGGTCGCCCACCACACGGGTACGAAGGCCCAGCTCTACGACGCCTGCTTCGCCCGGGTCTTCGCGGCCGAGCGGGAGGTCCTGGAGGCGGCCGGGGAGCGGGCCCGGTCCGCCCTGGCCGCCGGCGGCGGCGACGCGCTGCGCACGCTGCACGACCTCGTCGACGTGTTCGTCGACTTCCTGGAGGACCGGCCGGAGACGACCGCGCTGTGGCTGCGGCGCTGGCTGGAGCCGCACCGGCACGCCGACCTCGACGAGCGCTACGCGGCCCCGCTCTACACGCTGGTCGAGGAGTTGCTCGCCACGGCCGCCGAGGGCGGCGCCCTGGTCGAGCCGACCCCGCACGTCACCGTGCGCAGCCTGGTCTGGGCGGTGCACGGGCACGTGGTGGCCCTCGCCGCCCAGAACGGGTCCGCGGCCCGGGAGCGGCGCGAGTTCCGGAGCTTCGTGCACCGCTTCCTCGACGGGCTGTACCCGCCGGCCGGCCCTTGACGGGTCGCCGCCCGCCGGGGATTATCCAGCGATCGTTGGATTAAGGAGGCGGGCATGGCGGCACCACCCCGGGTGGCGGTCATCGGCGCCGGCGCGGCCGGGCTGGCCACACTCAAGGCGCTGGCCGACGCCGGCGTGCCGGCGGTCGCGTTCGAGGCCACCGACACCGTCGGCGGCCTCTGGGTGTACGGGTCACCCGGCTCGCCCGCGTACCGGACGTTGCACCTCAACACCAGCAAGGGGCGCACCCAGTTCGCCGACCACCCGATGCCGGCGCACTGGCCCGACTACCCGGACCACACCCGCGTCGCCGGCTACCTCGCCGACTACGCCGACCGGTTCGGGCTGCGCGAGGCCGTGCGGCTGCGGCACACCGTCGAGCGGGTCACCCGGGCGGCCGGCGGCGGCTGGGCCGTGCACGCCACCGGACCCGACGGCCCGGTCCAGCTCGACGTCGAGGCGGTGGTGGTCGTCAGCGGGCACAACCGGGCGCCGAGGTGGCCCGACCCGTACCCGGGCGCAGCCACCGCCGAGCAGCTGCACAGTCACGACTACCGGGGCCCGGAGCAGCTCGCCGGCCGGCGGGTGCTGGTGGTCGGCGGCGGCAACTCCGCCATGGACATCGCCGTCGACGCCTCGTACGCCGCCGCGCGCACCCTGCTGTCGCTGCGCCGCGGGGTGTGGGTGGTGCCCAAGTACCTGCTCGGCCGCCCCTCCGACACCCTCAACGGGGCGCTCGCCCGCCGGCTGCCCTGGCGGCTGCGGCAGCGGATCAGCCAGACCATGCTCACGGCCACCGTCGGCCCACCC
>NZ_WBKT01000077.1 GCF_008868175.1 Micromonospora sp. AMSO31t | reverse complement strand
TGGTGGTGGCCGATCCCGCGCAGGTGGTGGACGGTCGGGTGCGGGTGGAGGTCAGCCACGGCTCCGGAGCGCCGGTGGCCGCGGGCAGCCTGCCCGGGCACGCGCTGCGCGGTGGCCTCCCGGTGGACCGGCTGGTGGTCTCCCCGGCGGCGGCCGCCGCGCTCGGCCTGGTGCCCGCGCCGCTGGGCTACCTGGTCGACACCGCCGACGAGCCGACCGCCGGCCAGCGGGACCGGCTGGCCGCCGAGCTGAGCGGCGTCGCCCCGCTGGTGGTCCAGGTGGCGACGGCCGGGCCGCCGTCCGACCAGCGCCCGCTGCTGCTCCTGCTGGCCGGAGCCGCCGGCCTGATCACCCTGGGCGCGGCCGCGGTGGCCACCGGCCTCGCCGCCGCCGAGGGCCGCCGGGACCTGTCCACCCTCGCCGCGGTCGGCGCCGATCCCCGGGTACCCCGGCTGCTGTCGCTCTGCCAGGCCGGGGTGATCGCGGTGCTCGGGTCGGTGCTCGGCATCCTCGCCGGCCTCGGCTCGGCGGCCATCGTCCTGATCTCGATCAACCGCCGGTACGCCCAGTCCTGGCCGGTGGAGCCGCCCTACCCGCTCGTGGTGCCCGGGTCGACGCTGACCGTGCTGGTGGTCGTGCCGCTGGTGGCCATGGTGGGGGCGGCCCTGCTCACCCGGTCCCGGCTGCCCGTCGAGCGCCGGCTGGACTGACCGCCCTCGATCCGGTCGGGGGGTGTCGCGGGCGGAATGCGAGCGGCACACTGGGCGGGTGTCCGCCGTGCAGTCCCTCACCCGTCGTCTCGGTCACCAGAAGTGGTTCGCCGCCACCATGCGCCTGCTCGTCCCCGCCGACCGGCTGGTCGGCCGGCTCACGAAGGGGCGGGTGGTCGCCTTCGGGCTGGTGCCCTCGCTGATCCTCACCACCACCGGCCGCCGCTCCGGCAAGCCGCGCAGCAATCCCCTGCTCTACGTCCCGGACGGCGACGCCTTCGTGGTGATCGGCTCGAACTGGGGGCAGCAGCACCAGCCCGCCTGGTCGCTGAACCTGCTCGCCCAGCCGGCCGCCGAGGTCGACGTCAAGGGGCGCCGCGTCCCGGTGCGCGCCGAGCCGATCAGCGGCGCGGAGCGGGAGCGGCTGTTCACCCGGCTGGTCGACGAGTGGCCGGCCTACCGCACCTATGTGGAGCGGGCCGGCGGCCGGGAGATCCGCGTGTTCCGGCTGGTCCCGGGGCGCGAGCCGGCCGCCTGACCGTTCGGGCGCGGCGAGCCGGCGGGCCGGGTCCGGCTGGCTAGGGTGGTGGTCGGTCGACGCGCGCCGGGCCGCCGCCGGGCGGGCCGCGCGCGGAACGGAGGTGGACCGTGGCAGCCGGCGGCGCCGAGCTGGACACCGACCGCTACCTGGACGATCCCCGCTGGCGGGTCGCCGAGCGGGTCAGCGTGGCGGCGCTGCGCCGGTTCCCGGCGGACGTCCTCGCCGTGGCCGTGCACGGCCCGCTCGCGCACGGCGACGATGACGGCGGCGGCAACGGCGAGGTGGGGCTGCTGGTGGCCACCTACCGGCCGGGCGCCGGGCCGTCGCCGGCCACCCGCCGGGTGGACGGGGTGCTGGTCGACCTCACGGTGGCCGGGGCCGACGACTACCTGCGGCAGGCCACGGCGATCACCGCGCTCTGGCCGCTCACCGCCGACCGGTACGTCACCACCCGCGCCCTGCACGACCCGACCGGCTGGCTGCGCACGCTCCGCGACGAGCACCTGGCCCGGCTGGCCCGGGCCCGGCCGGGCGAGTTCACCGGCGCGGCCCGCCAGGCCTGGTACCGGGGCAGCGCGGCCCACGCCCGGGCGCTGCGGCTGGCCGAATGGTACGAGACGGACCCGGCGCTGCTCATGCTCGGCAAGGCCCGGCTGGCCGCGGCCACCGTGCAGGGGCTGTTGAGCCGCACCTACTTCCGTGACCCGGGCGACGCGGTGCGGCGCACCGGCCTGGCCGGGGCGGACATGACCGAGGTGGGCACGGTGCTGGCCCGCCAGGCCGAGGAGCTGGCGGCGCGGGGCCGCCCGGTCGACGGCACAGTGGACGAGCTGCTCGGCGGCTAGGCCGGGGCCGGACCGCTCAGCCGATCCCGCCCTGGATGCCGATGAGGGCGCCGACCAGGTAGGTGGCGCCGGCCGCGAGGGCGCCGAGCAGCAACTGCCGCAGGCCGCTGGTCCACCAGGTGCGGTTGGTGAACCGGGCCACGATCGCGCCGGCCACGAAGAGCCCCACCCCGCCGACGGCGAGCGCCAGCGCCAGGCTGGTGAAGCCGAGCAGGTAGGTGACCAGCGGCACCAGCGCGCCCAGCGAGAAACAGAGGAACGAGGAGACCGCGGCCGCCCACGGGCTGGGCTGCTCGTCGGGGTCGACGCCCAGCTCCTCCCGGACGTGCACCCGCAGCGCCTCCTCCGGGTTGCGCCGGACCGCCTCGGCGACCTGGGTGGCCAGGTCCCGCGGCAGCCCCCGGGCCACCCACGCGTCGGCCAGCTCGCGGGCCTCCGCCTCGGGGTGCCGCTCCAGCTCGCGCCGCTCCTTGGCCACCTCGGCGGCCACCTGCTCGTTGGCCGAGCGGACGCTCGTGTATTCGCCCAGGCCCATCGAGATGGCGCCGGCCACCAGGCCGGCCGCGCCGGTGAGGACGATGCTGCGGGGCGAGACCCCGCCGCCGCCGACCCCGGCGATCAGCGCGATGTTGGTGACGAGCCCGTCCATCGCCCCGAACACGGCCGGCCGGAGCCAGCCGCCGGACACGTCCGCGTGGTGCGCCTCGCGCAGCGCCGCCGGGGTGTCGGTCACGGCAGCGTGAGGATCTCGTGGCCGTCGTCGGTCACGACGATGGTGTGCTCGAACTGCGCCGTCCACCGGCGGTCCTTGGTGACCACGGTCCAGCCGTCGTCCCACATGTCGTACTGGTAGGTGCCCAGGGTGATCATCGGCTCGATGGTGAAGGTCATCCCGGGCTCCATCACGTCGGTGGGCCGCGGGCTGTCGTAGTGCGGGACGTAGAGGCCGCTGTGGAAGGACTCGCCGATGCCGTGGCCGGTGAAGTCGCGTACCACGCCGTAACCGAACCGCTTGGCGTACGACTCGATGACCCGGCCGATCACGTTGATCTGCCGGCCCGGTGCGACCGCCTTGATGCCGCGCATCATGGCCTCGTGGGTCCGCTCGACCAGCAGGCGGGCCTCCTCGCTCACCTCGCCCACGCAGAAGGTGGCGTCGGTGTCGCCGTGCACCCCGCCGATGTACGCGGTGACGTCGACGTTGATGATGTCGCCGTCCTCGAGCACCGTGGAGTCCGGGATGCCGTGGCAGACGACCTCGTTGAGGCTGGTGCAGCAGGACTTCGGGAAGCCCTTGTAGCCCAGCGTCGACGGGTAGGCGCCGTGGTCGCAGAGGAACTCGTGGACCACCTTGTCGATCTCGTCGGTGGTCACCCCCGGCTTGCAGTGCTCCCCGGCGAGCTGGGTGGCCTGGGCGGCGAGCCGGCAGGCCAGGCGCATCTTCTCGATGGTCTCCGGCGTCTGCACGTGCGAGCCGCGCCACTCCTGGGGACGCTTCTTGCCCACGTATTCCGGACGCGGGATGTCAGCGGGAACCGCTCGCCACGGGGAGAGCGTGCCTGGGGTCAGCGGCGCACGGACGGTCATGCTGACAAGCCTATCGCCGCGCCCCTGGTGACCCCCGCCACGGCCCGCTCGCCCGGGTTGTTGCCGCACCGCAGGGGCTGTGCCATTGTTGCTGCGTGGATCAAGGGGGCGCGCCGCCCGTCTTCTCCGCGACGGCGGAGATCGACGGTGATCAACTGCGCGTGCGGGTCGCCGGCGAGGTCGACATGGCGACCGCCGACACCATGTACCAGACGGTCCTGCGGGAGTCCGCCCGCCACGTCACGCTCGACCTGCGGGCGGTGAGCTTCTTCGACTCGGCCGCGATCCACGCGGTGGTCCGGCTGGCCCAGCAGTTCCCCGGCGGGCTCACCGTGCTGCCGTCCCGGCAGGTGCGGCGGGTGCTGGAGATCTCCGGCCTGGGCGAGCAGGACTGGCTGGCGCCGGCCTGAGCCGCCACCCGGCGCGGCGTCAGTCCGCCAGCCGGCGGCGCAGGACCAGCTCGGCGCCGTCGTCCGTGCGGGTCACGGTCATCTCGCCGAGCGCCTGGATCAGCGCCAGCCCCCGACCCCGGAAACTCGACCCGGTGGACTCCTTCCACCGGCCGCTGTCCCGGACCGTCGCGGTCACGGTCCGGTCCTCGATGGTCACCTCGACCCCGATCGTCGGCTCGGCCGGGGCGACGGGGTGCTCGATGGCGTTGGCGGCGGCCTCGGAGATGGCCACCGTGAGGTCGAACAGGTCGGTCTCGCCGACGTGGTGGGCGACGAGGAAGTCCTCCAGCCGCTTGCGCAGCACGCTGAGCCGGGTCGGGTCGGCCGGCAGCCGCAGCGCGAAGCGGTTCAGCTCGGTCGCCTCCAGCGCCAGCACCGCCACGTCGTCGTGCCGGGTCCGCTCGGCGACCCGCTCGACCACCGCGTCGACCAGGTCGGCCACGTGCTCGCCCGGGGTGGTCGCGTCCGCCCGGAGCTGACGGAGCCCGGCGTCGATGCCGGCCTGCCGGTCCTCGATCAGCCCGTCGGTGTAGAGCAGCAGCCGGCCGCCGGGGGCCAGCTCGGCGTCGACGGTCCGGTACGCCATGCCGGGCATCGCCCCGACCGGCGGCCCGAGCGCCCGGTCGTGCAGGAACACGGCGTCGCCTTCCCGGATGAGCAGCGGCGACGGGTGGCCGGCGCTGGCGTACCGCAACCGGCCGGTGCGCGGAGAGAAGCGGAGGCAGACGACGGTGGCGAACGATCCGCCCTCGGTGGAGCCGACCAGCCGGTTGAGCCGGGTCAGCGCCTCACCCGGGTCGTAGCCCTCCAGCACGTACGCCCGCAGCGCGTTGCGGAGCTGGCCCATGGCGGCGGCGGCCCGCACCCCCTTTCCGACCACGTCGCCGATCACCAGCACCAGCTCGTCGTCGGCGGCGCCGATCACGTCGTACCAGTCGCCGCCGACCTCGACGTCGGCGCTGCCCGGCAGGTAGCGGCTGGCCACCACGGCGCCGGGGAGCTGCGGCAGCGTACGCGGCAGCAGGCTGTGCTGGAGGGTGGTGGCGATCCGGTGCTCGGCCTCGTAGAGCCGGGCGTTCTCCAGCCGCACGCCGACCAGCCGGGCCAGCTCGGTGAGCGCCGCCTGCTCGGCGCCGCCGCCCTCCCGGCGCCACACCCGCAGCTCCCCGAGCTGCTCCTCCGTGGTGCCGGTCAGCGGGAGCACCACCGACGGCTCGGCGGACACGTTCCCGCCGCCGTCCGCCTCGTAGCGCGCGCCGGTGGCCGTGACCACCACGCGGCCGGCCTCGGCCAGGCTGAGCGCGTGCCGCGCGGCGACCTGCACCACCTCGGCCGTGGACCGGGCGGTGTTGATGGCCACGGCGGCGTCGGCGAGCGCCCGCAGGCGGCGGATGATCTGGCCGCGGAGCTGGCCCAGCTCGACGTTCGCCCGGACCCGGGCGATCAGCTCCTGGCTGGAGAAGGGCTTGGTGAGGTAGTCGTCCGCGCCGACCGAGAGACCGGCGACCTCCTCCGCCGCGCCGGCCCGGGCGGAGAGCAGCACGATCGGCACGTGTCGGGTGACCGGGTTGGCGCGCAGCGCGGTGACCAGCCCGAAGCCGTCCAGCCGGGGCATCATCACGTCGGTCAGCACCAGGTCGAACGGGGAGTCGACGGCCAGCCGCAGCGCCTCCACGCCGTCCGGCACGGCGACCACCTCGTACGCCGGCGAGAGCAGCCGGCCGACGTGCTCGCGCAGGTCGGCGTTGTCGTCGGCGACCAGGATCCGGCCCGCTCCCCCCGGCACCCCGGCCGATTCCGGCAGCCCCCCGGGCCGGGCCACCGCGTCGGTCCAGAGCGCGGTCTCGGCGACGTAGAGCCGGGCCTGCTCCGGCTCGGCCGGCGGCACCGGGGCGAGGGCCGAGACCCGGTCGGCGGGCAGGTGCGCGTAGCCGAACGGCACGGTGACCGTGAAGGTGGTGCCCTGGTCGACGACGCTGCTGGCCTCGACCGTGCCGCCGTGCATCTCGACCAGCTCGCGGACCAGGGCGAGGCCGATGCCGGTGCCCTCGTGGGTGCGGGCCCGCGCGCCGGGAACCCGATGGAACCGCTCGAACACCTGCGGCAGCTCCTCCGGCGCGATGCCGACCCCGGTGTCGGTGACCTCCAGCACGGCGGCGCCGGCGCGGGCGCTCACCCGGACCCGGATCTCGCCGTCGAAGGTGAACTTGACCGCGTTCGACACCAGGTTGAGGACGATCTTCTCCCACATGTCGCGGTCGACGTAGACCGGCGACGGCAGCGGCGGGCAGTCCACGACCAGGCGCAGGCCGCCCCGCTCGGTGGCCGAGCGGAAGGTGCTGGCCAGCCGGGAGGTGTAGTCGGCCAGGTCGGTGGGCTGGTAGCGGGCGGTCAGCCGGCCGGACTCCAGCCGGGAGAAGTCGAGCACGGTGTTGACCAGCTTGAGCAGCCGCAGCGCGTTGCGGTGCATCACGGTCAGCCGGTCGAGGTACGCGTCGGGCACGTCGCGGTCGGCGAGCAGGTCCTCCAGCGGCCCGAGCACCAGGGTGAGCGGGGTGCGGAACTCGTGGCTCACGTTGGCGAAGAAGTTGGTCTTGGCGCGGTCCAGCGCGGCGAGGGCGGCGGCGCGGGCCCGCTCCTGCTCGTACGCCCGCTGCTTGCCGACGGCGCGCGAGATCTGGGCGGCGACCAGGTCGGCGAAGTGGCGGTAGTCGTCGGTGAAGGGCAGCCGGCGGGCCACCCCGAGCAGCAGCACGCCGGCCGGCTCGTTGACGGCGGTGAGTGGCAGCAGCAGCGCCCGGTCCGCGGCGTCCGGCGGCACCGCGCCGAGCAGGTCCGCGGTGGGGACCCAGCGGGCCTCGTCCGGGGCCTCGCCGGAGCGGGGTTCCGGCGGCCCGCCGGTGACCCGGCCCGGGTCCAGCCCCGCGCAGCCGGCCAGCACCGGGGCGCCGGTCTCGTCGTGCAGCCAGACCGCGCTGAACGGCACGTCGGCCCGGTGCGTGTCCAGCACCCGGGCGACCGTCCGGCCCAGCTCCAGGGTGCTGCCCACGTCGGCCAGCTCGGTGCCCAGCTCGGCCAGGGCCCGCAGCCGGCGCTCGCCGACCACCCGCCCGGTGGTCTCGTTGACGAAGCAGATAACCCCGCTGACGCTGCCGTCGGCGTCCCGGATGGGGTCGTACGAGATGTCGAAGTAGACGTCCTCCAGGAAGCCGTGCCGGTTGAGCACGAAGGGGTGGTTCTCGCCGCGGTAGGGCGCGCCGGTGCCGTGCACGCCGTCGAGCAGGGGCCCGAGCACGTCCCAGGTCTCGGCCCAGTGCTGGCGGGCGGACTGGCCGAGGACCGTCGGGTGCTTGTCGCCGATGGTGGGCCGGTAGGCGTCGTTGTAGAAGGCCAGGTGGTCCGGGCCCCAGAACAGCACGATCTGGGCCCGCGAGGAGAGCATCGTGCTCACCGCGTGGCTGAGCGCGGGGGGCCAGCGGTGCGGGGCGCCGAGCGGGGAGCGCGACCAGTTGAAGCCGCGTAGCCGCTCGCCCATCTCGCCCCCCGCGGCGAACGCCGCGCTCAGCAGTGGTGGAAGCGTCTCCCCGGTTTCCGAGGACGAACGATCGACGCCCCCGCCCCCCTGGGCCGAGCCCATGCAGCCTCCCGCTCCGGCCGAGTCCACGACGACCGGCGCAGCTACGCCGGTCGTGCCCCGCCTACTACCCAGGCGGAGGAGCAACGTAACGCATCGCGGCCCGGGGGCGCTGGTTACGTACGCCTCATCCTGACGTAACCGGCGGCCGGCGGCGAGTCGGGCGCTCCGGGGGGTCGGCCCGGCCGGTGTCGTGGGGTGTCGCCGCGTGGACCAGAGCGGCGACCGGCCGGGGATCCGCGTCGTTCTCCGGGTGCCACTGCACGCCGAGCAGGAAGCGCCGCGCCGGATCCTCCACGGCCTCCACCACCCCGTCGTCGGCCCAGCCGGTCACGGCCAGGCCGCCCGGGTCGGCCACCCCCTGGTGGTGGTACGAGTTGACCCGGTCCACCCCGGCCATCACCGCCCCGGCCAGTCTGCCGGCGGCGAACCGGACCGGGTGCGACCCGTACACCCCGGGGGCGGGACGGTGGCCGTCGTGCCCCACCACGTCCGGCAGGTGCTGGTGCAGCGTGCCGCCGTAGGCCACCGCGAGCAGCTGCATGCCCCGGCACACGCCGAGCACCGGCAGGTCGGCGGCGAGCGCCGCGGTCAGCAACGCCAGCTCGCCCGCGTCCCGGTCCGGCCGGCTCTCGGTGCGCGGGTCGGGCGTCGCGGCGTACCGCTCCGGGCCGACGTCGGCGCCGCCGGCCAGCAGCAGCCCGTCCAGCACCCGCAGCACGTCGGCGTCGGCGTCGTCCGGGGGCAGCACCACGGCCCGGCCGCCGGCCGCGGTCACCGCCCGGACGTACGCCTGCGGCACCAGCGTCGCCGGCACGTCCCGCCACACCGCCCAGCCGGCCGGCTCGACGTACGACGTGATGCCGATCACCGGCCGCCGAGTCATAGGGGCGTCACGTAGGCGCCGGTGATCCCGCCGTCCACCACGAACTGCGCGGCGGTCATGAACGAGGCGTCGTCGCTGGCCAGGAACGCCACCGCGGCGGCGATCTCCTCGGGGTTGCCGAACCGGCCCATCGGCACGTGGACGAGGCGGCGGGCGGCCCGCTCCGGGTCCTTCGCGAACAGCTCCAGCAGCAGCGGCGTGGCCACCGGGCCGGGGCAGAGCGCGTTGACCCGGATGCCCTCCCGGGCGAACTGCACGCCCAGCTCGCGGGTCATCGCCAGCACGCCGCCCTTGCTCGCCGTGTACGCGATCTGCGACGTCGCCGCCCCCATGAGCGCCACGAACGAGGCCGTGTTGATGATCGAGCCCTTGCCCTGCCGGCGCATGTGCGGGATGGCGTACTTGCAGCAGAGGTAGACGCTCGTGGTGTTGACCCGCAGCACCCGCTCCCAGGCGTCCAGCCCGGTCTCCAGGATCGAGTCGTCGTCCGGCGGTGAGATGCCGGCGTTGTTGAACGCCACGTCCACCCGGCCGTGCCGCTCGGCCACCCCGTCGAACAGCTCCCGGACGGCCGCCTCGTCGGCCACGTCGGTGGCGACGAACTCGCCGGCCACCTCGTCGGCGGCCCGCTTGCCCGCCTCGGCGTCGATGTCCACGCAGACCACGCGGGCCCCCTCGGCGGCGAACCGCCGCACGGTGGCCAGGCCGATGCCGCTGCCCGCCCCGGTCACCACGGCGACCCGGTCCTGAAGCCGTCCCTGCATCTCACTCCTCCGTGCTGATGAACACGTTCTTGACGTCGGTGAAGGCGTGCAGCGCGTCCGGACCCAGCTCCCGGCCGAGGCCGGAGCGCTTCATCCCGCCGAACGGGGTCCAGTAGCGCACCGAGGAGTGCGAGTTGACGCTGAGGTTGCCGGACTCGACGGCCCGGGCCACCCGGACCGCGCGGCCCACGTCCCGGGTCCAGATCGAGCCGGACAGCCCGTACTCGGTGTCGTTGGCGAGGCGGATCGCGTCCGCCTCGTCGTCGAACGGGAGCACCGAGACGACCGGCCCGAAGATCTCCTCCCGCCAGTGCCGGTCGGCCGGGGAGTCGGCGAGCAGCACAGTCGGGGCGTACCAGAAGCCGGCGCCGTCGGGGCGGGCGCCGGTGAAGGCGACCTTCGCCCCGTCGACGTACCCGGAGACCCGGTCCCGGTGCCCGGCGGAGATCAGCGGACCCATCTCGGCGCTCTCGGCGGCCGGGTCCTCGACCCGGAACCCGCGCACGGCCGGTTCGAGCAGCTCCAGGAAACGGTCGTACACGGATCGCTGCACCAGGATCCGGGAGCGGGCGCAGCAGTCCTGGCCCGCGTTGTCGAAGACCGCGGCCGGCGCGCTGGCCGCCGCCTTCGCCAGGTCGGCGTCGGCGAAGACCAGGTTGGCGGACTTGCCGCCCAGCTCCAGCGTCACCCGCTTCACCTGGGCGGCGCAGCCCGCCATGATGCGGGTGCCGACCTCGGTGGAGCCGGTGAAGCAGACCTTGCGGACCGCCGGGTGGGTGACGAACCGCTCGCCCACCACGCCGCCCTGACCGGGCAGCACCGTGAACACGCCCTCCGGCAGGCCGGCGTCGAGGGCCAGCTCGGCCAGGCGGAGCGCGGTCAACGGGGTCAGCTCGGCCGGCTTGAGCACCACCGTGTTGCCGGCGGCGAGCGCCGGGGCGAAGCCCCAGCCGGCGATGGGCATCGGGAAGTTCCAGGGCACGATCACGCCGACCACACCGAGCGGCTCGTGGAAGGTGACGTCGAGCCCGCCGGGCACCGGGATCTGGTGCCCGGTCAGCCGCTCCGGCGCGCCCGCGTAGTAGTCGAGCACGTCCCGGACGTTGCCCGCCTCCCAGCGCGCGTTGCCGATGGTGTGGCCGGCGTTGCGCACCTCCAGCAGCGCCAGCTCCTCCCGGTGCGCGTCGACCACGGCGGCGAACCGCCGCAGCAGCCGCGCCCGGTCGCCCGGCGCCACCGCGCGCCACGTCTCGAAGGCCGCCGCCGCCCGCTCGATGGCCGCGTCGGTCTCCGCGAGCGAGGTGGCCGGCACCTCGCGCAGCGGCTCACCGGTCGCCGGGTTGATCACCTGGGTCACGCGCCCCACCCTTCTCCTGGCGGCGCCCCGAGCGCAAGGTCAGAGGCGTTCGAAGCCACGCACCAGCTCCCAGTCGGTGACGGCGGCGTCGAAGGCGGCCAGCTCCACGCGCGCGTTGTTGGCGTAGTGGTCGACCACCTCGGCGCCGAAGGCCTCCCGGGCCGTCTCCGAGGACTCCCACAGGCCGAGGGCGTCGCGGAGCGTGCCGGGCACCCGCTCGGCGCCGGCGTCGTCGTACGCGTTGCCGCCGCACTCCTCGCCCAGCTCCAGCTCCCGCTCGATGCCGTGCACCGCGCCGGCGACCAGCGCCGCGATCGCCAGGTACGGGTTGACGTCCGCGCCCGGCACCCGGTTCTCCACCCGCATCCCCTGGCCGTGGCCGACCAGCCGCAGCGCGCAGGTGCGGTTGTCGGTGCCCCAGCGCAGCGCGGTGGGGGCGAACGAGCCGGGCTGGTAGCGCTTGTACGAGTTGATGTTGGGCGCGAACAGGAGGCTGAACTCGCGCATGGTGGCGAGCAGCCCGGCCAGCACCCGCTGCCCGGTGACCGACAGGTGCGCCGGCCCGTCGCCGAGCATCGCGGAGCGGCCGTCGGCGTCGCGCAGCGAGAAGTGGATGTGGCAGGAGTTGCCCTCCCGCGCGTTCGGCTTGGCCATGAAGGTGATCGCCATGCCCTCCTGGGCGGCGATCTCCTTCGCCCCGTTCTTGTAGATGACGTGGTGGTCGGCGCAGGCCACCGCCTCGTCGTAGCGGAAGGCGATCTCGTGCTGGCCGAGGTTGCACTCCCCCTTGGCGCTCTCCGGGGTCAGCCCGGCGCCGGCCATCTCGGTGCGGATCCGCCGCAGCAGCGGCTCCACCCGGGCGGTGCCGAGCAGCGAGTAGTCCACGTTGTACTGGTTGGCGGGGGTCAGCTCGCGGTAGCCGCGCCGCCACGCCTCCTCGTAGGAGTCGCGGAACAGCACGAACTCCAGCTCGGTGCCCGCGTACGCGGTCAGCCCGTGCGCGGCCAGCCGGTCGAGCTGCCGGCGCAGGATCTGCCGGGGCGAGGCGACCACCGGGCCCGAGCCGTCCAGCCACTCCAGGTCGGCCAGCAGCATCACGGTGCCGGGCTGCCAGGGCACCCGGCGCAGCGTGTCCAGGTCGGGCCGCATGGCGAAGTCGCCGTAGCCGCGTTCCCAGCTCGACATGGCGTACCCGTCGACGGTGTTCATGTCGACGTCGACGGCCAGCAGGTAGTTGCAGCCCTCGCTGCCGTGCGCGACCACCTGGTCCAGGAAGTAGGGCGCGTGGAACCGCTTGCCCTGGAGGCGGCCCTGCATGTCGGTCAGGGCGAGCACCACCGTGTCGATCTCGCCCTCGGCGACCGCGACGCGCAGCTGTTCCAGCGTGAGCGGAGCTTTCCTCATTGGCGCGCCTCCATCACCAAGGTCTACTGGCAGAACCGGATCACCGTCAATGCCCCCTGCGGCCACCGTCGCAAACGCGATCGGTCGAGGGCGGAAGCCGGTCGGTGGCGGGTGCGCCGGCGGGGCTTCTACGCGCCGGGTGCGGCCTCGGCGGTGACGGGCTGCCGGAGGATCGTGCGCTGCTTCTCGGGCGCGACCCTGCGGAAGTCACTGAGGTAGATCTCGTGGTGCGTGCCGGCCAGGCGGAACCCCTGCTCGGGGATGACCTCGTGGTGCAGGTGCGAGAGCACGTCCGCCTCGTCGTCGAAGGAACCGACGTGCAGCGTCTGCACGCACCGCCCCTCGGACAGGGTCTCCAGACGGACGTCGTCCAGACGCGCCGGCCGGTTCTTCGCCCGGACCTGTTCGACAGCGCCGTCGACCAGGGCCGGGTCGATCCAGTCCGGGACCATGAGCATCAGCGTCCAGTCCCACCGCGACTTGTCCCGCGCCGACGTGAAGGACGACATGTCCTCGGCCCACCACAGGCCCTCCAGCGGCGGGACGACGTAGTCCCGCCCGAGGTCACGCTTGCTGGCGAACTTCACCTTGTAGGCCACGGGATAGAGCGCTTCGACCGCCTCGGTGAACGCCGGCGAGGTGTTGGGGTCGCCGTGGCCGTCGATCATCAGATATCGCGTGTCGGGCACGTCGACCACCCGGAACCGGCCCCGTTGTGCCTGGTAGGCGTCGACGGTCTTCTTGAAGTCGGTCTTGTTCGTCATCGGGCACCTGGACTCGGGGCGGCGAGCCACTGCCTTTCCGCCTGGGGCAGAGGTGGCACGGGAACACCTCACGCGCCGTCCGCGGGAGGGACGCTTGTGTCTACCCAACCCGTACGACAACCCGCCGCGGCGCCTCATGCCGCGTTGCGCGTCGGCCGGCGGCGTCAGGTGCCGGCTCAGCGGCCGGCCGGGCGTGGGCGCAAGCCGTTGAGGGCGGTGGCGATGACACGGTCGGTGTATTCGGCGGTCAGCGGTCCGCTGCGTTGCAGCCAACGGTTGAGCAGAGGACCCCAGATCATCTCCACGGCCACGTCGAGGTCGAGGTCCTCGGCGAGTTGCCCCGCCCGCTGGGCGCTGCGCAGCCGTTGTCGCTTGGCCTCCTTCATCGGTCCGTCCAGCCGTTGGCTGTAGGCGGCGGCCAGTTCGGGGTCGTTCGCGATCTCGGTGGCCAGCGCGCGCATCGGCCGGTCGTACCGGGGATCGTTCAGCTCGACGACCGTGGCGTGCAGCACCGCGGTCAGGTCGGCTTGCAGGTCACCGGTGTCGGGCAGCACCGAAGGTTCGCCCTCGCTGCCCTCACTGAGCATGAGGAAAGCGTCGAAGATGACGGCGCCCTTCGACGGCCACCAGCGGTAGATGGTCTGTTTGCCGACGCCGGCGCGTGCGGCGATGCCCTCGATGCTGAGTTTGGCGTATCCGACTTCCTGGAGCAGGTCGAAGGCGGCGGCGAGGATGGCCCGCCGCGAGGCTTCGTTCCGGCGGGCCGCGCTGGGCGTTGCTCGGTGCGGTGTCGTCACGGGCCCCACCCTACCGGTTGAGACGGACCGTCTCGTCTTGCATTGCCGGGCACGCTGACGTACTGTCATCGGCAATGGCGAGACGAACCGTCTCGTCTCAGCACCGGAGAGTGGAGATCCGCTATGCGCGCCTCATCCAGCACCGCTTCGCGTACCTGGTTCATCACCGGCGCCAGCCGTGGTCTGGGCCGTGCGTTCACCGTCGCGGCACTCGACCGCGGCGACCGGGTGGTCGCCGCCGCTCGGACCATCACCCGCAACGACTTCGACGAGCGATACGGCGACCGGCTGCTCGCCCTGCGGCTCGACGTGACCGACCGGGCGGCGGTCTTCGCCGCCGTGGCCACCGCGGTTGAGCACTTCGGGCGGCTCGACATCGTCGTCAACAACGCCGGCACCATGTCCATGGGCATGATCGAAGAGTTCACCGAAGCTGAGGCGCGCAACCAGTTCGAGGTCAACCTCTTCGGGGCGCTCTGGGTCAGCCAGGCCGTGCTGCCGCACCTGCGCGCCCGACGTGCCGGCCACATCGTGCAGATCTCCAGCATCGCCGCACTCGGCGGCTTCCCCAGCACCGGCGCGTACAGCGCGAGCAAGTTCGCGCTGGAAGGCATGAGCGAGGCCCTGGCGATGGAGGCGGCAGCCTTCGGCGTCAAGGTCAGCATCGTGCAGCCCGGCGGCTACTGGACGGACCTGTACACCAGCATGACCTCCACGACCCCGATGGAGGCCTACGGTCCACTGCGCGCGGAACTGGAACGACAGTGGGCGGAAGGCTCGATCGACAGTGAACCCCGACTCGCCGCCGAGGCGCTGCTGAAGCTGGTCGACAGCGACGACCCGCCGCTGCGGCTCCTGCTCGGCAGCATGGTCTACGACCTGGCCTTCGACATCTCACGCCGGCGAATGGACACCTGGGCGGGCTGGGAACAGGTCAGCCGAGCCGCCGAGCAGGCCGTCCCCGCCGCCAACGGTACGCACTGACGCCCCAGCCCCGACCGCCCCGACCAGGTCTGGCGTCGCGCCCCCGCAACGACCTCGGGGCGGGCCGGCGGAACCGGCGTCAGTCGCGGGCGCGCGCCCAGGCGAGGAAGCGATGGTGCAGGTCCGGGACGTGACCGGGGTTGAGCCCGGCCAACTGCTCCGTGGCCTCGGCGATCAGCCCACCGAGATGGAACAGCAACCCCGTCCGGTTTCCCCGGTACTCGACGAGCAGCGCCAGCCGCGCCGGCTGGCAGGGCCACTCCGCACCGCAGCTCCGGCAGCGCCAGAGCGGGCGCATCGGGATGTGCGGGATGGTCCGGCACCCCATCACCGCAGCCGGCGGGCCACGGCGCGGGCCTCCTCGCCGGTCAGCGGCAGGAACCAGAGGAACCGCCGTACGATCTCCGGCGGCTCCGGCCCCTCGGGCCGCCCGCGCAGGTCCCGGATGGCACCGCCGAGCAGGGACGACATGACCGGAAGGAGCGCCGCCGAGTCGACCCGGATCGCGCGGAAGGCGGGGCAGGGCCAGGGCTCGCCGCAGCGTCCGCAGTCCCAGGCCGGACGGTGGCCGACGTGCGCGGTCGCCGTGAGCACACCGGCCGCCAGCGGCGCCCGTCCGCCCGCGACTCCCGGACCGGCGCCAACCGACCGGGCCGGCTCACGCTCCGGCAGCTTCCTCGTCGGGCACAGCAACCATCGGGTACGCACGTCAGCCTCCTCGTTATTGGAGGGGCCGCCCTGGATCAGGGACAGGGCGGCCCAGGCAGGAGTCCGCCCCACTGCTCGACTACGCCGAGCGGACCCGCGTGAGTGACACGTTGCCCAGCGCGACGGGACGAGTACACGACGTTCAACTATTCTCAGAGGACGTTCAGGACATCCTCCTTGGGGTCGGGATGAACCAGACACTTCAAGCTGCCATGGCCGAAGCCGGCGAGACAGCCGAGAGCTTGGCAGCTCAGACCGGCGTGGATTCGAAGACGGCAGCTCGTTGGATCTCGCCGGGACGTGTCCCGCAGCCCCGCCGGCGTGCGCAGGTGGCCGCGCTCCTAGGTCGGGACGTTGGGGACCTATGGCCCGATGTCCTCAAGCGACGCGAGCCGCAGTGGCTACGAGAATGGGTCGACTGGGAGCGGGATGCGGTCGCACTGCGCTGGTTCGAGCACATGTGGATACCCGGTCTCCTGCAGACCGAGAAGTACGCCCGCGCGACCCTCGCGGGGGAGGCCCTGACGGCAACCGAAGTTGACGACCTCGTCGCGTCACGGTTGGGTCGACAAGGCATCCTGCGCCGAGACCGCCCACCACTGCTCATCGCCGTGGTGTTCGAGGCGTGCCCTACCAGTCCGCCTACGGCGACCGCGAGTTGATGCACGAACAGGTCGAGCACCTCGTCATGTGTACGGCGCTACCTTCGGTGCAGGTGCACGTCGTACCGAAGGATGTCGGGATGTATCCGGGCCTCGGTGGTGGTTTCATCTTGGCCGAGTTGCCCACCGGGGAGCATGTCGCTCACGCTGACAGCCAAGCGCGAGCGCAGATCGTCAATGAAGCTGTGGACGTTGCTACGCTCAGTCGGAGGTGGGAGCGCATCAGGGGCGAAGCCCTGTCCCGCGCCCAGTCCCTAGACCTGATCAGGAAAGCGGCAGGATCATGGACATGACCGGCGCGCGTTGCCGTAAGAGCACGAAGAGCGGCAACAACGGCGGGTCCTGCGTGGAGGTGGCCGACAACCTGCCGGGCGTCGTGCTGGTGCGGGACACCAAGGACCGGGAGGGCGGCACCCTCCACATCGAGCCCTCGTCGTGGCGATCCTTCCTCGACCTCGCGAAGCAGATCGGCCCCGTCGGCTGATTCAAGACGGGGCAGCCGCAGCTGTCGCTGGCCGAGCGTATTCGGCGTGCAGTTCGGCATACGGCCGCCGTTGATCGGAGTAGTGCCAGGCCCTGCCCATGCCGATCTCGGCGCAGCAGTGCGTCCCCGGTGCGCGGGCACGATCGATTCGGTACTGATGGTGCCCGAGCCCGACGGTGCTGACCATCACCGGCCACTTGCGTCCGCCCAACCGTTGACCCATTCCCCAGCACCCTTCGGCCACTCGTCGTCGACGAGCATCGTCGTCGAAGCAGGCAGGAAACGGCGACGGAGTTTCCGGACGAGGTGGGTCGAGATACGCACGGGATGGTGTCAGGATCTCGGCATGTCTGGTCGGGCGCTGAGCTTCGGAGCCGTGGCGGAAGCATACGAACGGTTCCGGCCGGGCTATCCGGTCGAGCTGTTCGACCTGGTGCTGGCGTACGCGGGTCAGCCGATCCGGACCGCCCTGGAGATCGGCGCCGGGACGGGCAAGGCAACCCGGCTGTTCGCCCGGCACGGGGTGCTGGTCACCGCGTCCGAGCCGGACGGGGCCATGCTCGCCGAGCTGCGTAAGCACGTGCCGGCGGAGGTCCGGACCGTGCAGGCCGCGTTCGAGGACCTGCGACCGGGCGAGCGCTACGGGCTGGTCTACGCGGCGGCGGCGCTGCACTGGACGGACCCGGAGGGTCGGTGGTCACGCGTGGCCGCGTTGCTGGAGCCGGGTGGCGTCTTCGCGTCGTTCGGGGGGCCGATCGAGCTGGCCGACCCGGCGGTGCAGGAAGCCGTTCGCGCGGCCCGGGCGCCGTTCCTGGAGAGCGACCATGTGCCGTCTCCGGACGGGACGCCGCCGGGACCGGCCATGCAGTGGCCGGGCACCGAGCTCCAACGGTCCGAGTTGTTCGCCGATGTCCGGCAGTCCGTGGTCGAGCGGCGTGTGACGATGACCGCGCACGACTATGTCGGCCATCTCTCGACCGTCTCGGCCTATCTCCTGTTGCCCGGCTCCGACCGGGAGCAGGTGTTCAGCCGGATCCTGCGGGTCCTGCCCGCGACGGTCGAGGTCGCCGCCGACATCATCGTCCATCTCGCGCGCCGGCGCTCCGGGCGGTAGTGCGTCAACGGTCGCCCCCTACCCGGCGACCGCGACCCGCAACTTTTCCCAGGTCAGGGGCGTTCTGCTCAACACCGGGCCTCCATCATCCCGGCCTGTCGCCAGGAAAGCGAGGAGTCCACATGCGTCGGATCGTCGCCGCGGTCACCGCCGTACTCGCCATCGGGATGAGCGCCACCGACGCCAGGGCGGATCGGCAGCCGCCGGCCGGGCGAGGACAGCCGCCCGCCACAGCCCGTTTCGACTTCACGAACCCGCAGGTGGTCGCGACCGGCCTGGAGGCGCCCTGGGGGCTGGACTTCCTGCCCGACGGCAGCGCGCTGGTGGCCCAGCGCAACCGGGGCACCGTCGTACGGGTCCGGCCCGGTGCTCCGCCCCGTGAGGTCGCCCGGATCGCCGGTGTGGTCGCCGGTGGCGAGGCGGGGCTGCTCGGGCTGGCCGTCTCCCCCACGTTCCGGCGCGACCGGCTCGTCTACGTCTGCTACACCACCGCCTCGGACATCCGCATCGCGCGGTTCCGGCTGGACGCGCCCCGGTCGCTCCAGGTGATCCTCAGCGGCGTCACCCGGGCCACCGCCCACGACGGCGGCCGGATCGCGTTCGGCCCGGACGGCATGCTCTACGCCGGCATCGGTGACGCCGTGGTGCCCGCCAACGCGCAGAATCTGGCCAGCCGCAACGGCAAGATCCTGCGGATGCGTCCGGACGGTCGGGTGCCGGCGGGCAACCCGTTCCCCGGCTCTCTGGTGTGGAGCTACGGTCACCGCAACGTGCAGGGTCTCGCCTGGGACCGGCGGGGGCGGCTGTTCGCCACCGAGTTCGGCCAGAGCACCTGGGACGAGGCGAACCGGATCGTGCCGGGCGGCAACTACGGCTGGCCGGTCGTCGAGGGCCGCAGCGGCGACCCCCGGTTCCGCGACCCGGTCGTCGTCTGGTCACCCGCGGAGGCGTCACCGAGCGGCGCCGCCTTCGCCGCCGGCACGCTGTTCGTCGCGGCCCTGCGGGGAGCGCGGCTCTGGACCGTACCCGTCGACGCCGCCGGTCGGGTCGGCACGCCCACGGCCGTGTTGCAGGGCACGTACGGGCGCCTGCGTACCGTCGAGGTGGCGCCGGACGGCGCTCTCTGGGTGGCCACCAGCAACCGCGACGGCCGGGGCAGCCCGGCGGCGGACGACGACCGGATCCTCCGCTTCCCGGCCGGGCCGCGGCAGCCGCGGCCCCCGGCGCTCCTCGCCGGCGCCGGGTGATCCGGCGCCGGCGGGGAGGGGTCAGGCCGGGTCGTCGGCCGGCGCGGGGCGCTGTTCCGGCACGTCGACGGTACGGCGCGGGCCGGTGAACCACTTCCGGGCCGAGGCGTACCACCAGACGGCCACGCCGAGCAGCACCCCGCCGATGGCGAGCGGGGCGTAGTTCACGGCCGTCCAGGTGAACTCCGCGTTGCCGGGCACGCCGGCCGGCACGATCGGCAGCACGAAGTAGACACTGATGATCGCGATCTCGATCACCGCGATCCAGCCGAGCAGCTTGTACCTGCGGCCCAGCGTCCACGGGCCGGGGACGAACCGGTCCCCCATGCGCAGCCGCAGGAAGATCGGGATGAGGAAGGACAGGTACAGCCCGATCACGGCGACCGAGACCACCGCGTAGAAGGCGACCGGCACGCCGGCCTTCTGGTAGAGCGCGGGCAGGGTGAGCACCAGGCCGGCCAGGGTGGCCGCGATGATCGCGTTGACCGGGGTGCCGTTGCGGTTCACCCGCGACCAGAGCCGCCAGCCCGGCACCGCGCGGTCCCGGCTGAACGCGTACGCCATCCGGGACATCGAGGTCACGCAGCTCATCCCGCAGAAGAACTGGCCGATGGTGGAGATGATGATGACGGCCTTGAAGAAGAACGGGGTCAGCGCCGACTCGAAGATGGCCCCGGAGAAGCCGCCCGCGGAGTTGATCGCGTCCACGTCGGTGGCGGCGAAGAGGAAGGCGAGCAGCAGGATCCAGCCGCCGACCGCCGAATAGAAGATCGACCGCCAGAGGCCCTGGGCGGCAGCCTTCGAGGCGCCGCGGGTCTCCTCGGAGACGTGCGCGCAGGCGTCGAAGCCGGTGATCGTGTACTGGGTGAGCAGGAAGCCCAGCGGCAGCACGTAGAACCAGAAGGTGAGCCCGCCGGTGTCGCCGTCGCCGAAGCCCGAGTTGTTGAACCGCTCGGTGAAGACGAACTTGAAGCTCTGGTGGTCGTCGGGGACCAGGAGCAGGATGAGCACCACCGCGGCCGCGCCGGCCACGTGCGACCAGACCGAGACGTTCTGGAGCACGTCGATGATGCGGTGCCCGTAGATGTTGATCAGCCCGTGCAGGGCGAGGATCACCACGAACAGCCCGAAGGTCTGGTGGGCGGTGCCGGCCCAGCCGTCGAAGAGCGCCGAGAAGGTCAGGTTGAGGAAGGTGGCACAGCCGTAGTCGACCGAGGCGGTCACGGCCACCAGGCCGATCAGGTTGAGCCAGCCGGTGAACCAGCCGTGCACCGGCCGCCCCATGGTGGCGGCCCACCAGTAGATGCCGCCGGCGGTCGGGTAGGCGGACACCAGCTCGGCCATGCAGAAGCCGATGATCAGGATGAACAGTGAGATCAGCGGCCAGCCCCAGGAGATGGCGACCGGACCGCCGTTGTTCCACGCCTGGCCGAAGGTGGTGAAGCAGCCGGCCAGGATCGAGATGATCGAGAACGAGATGGCGAAGTTGGAGAAGCCGCTCCACTTGCGGTGCAGCTCCTGTCTGTAGCCGAGTTCGGCGAGCCGTCGGGCGTCGTCGTCCATGGGTTGCTCGGCGGTCGGCGCGGGCGTCGTGGCCACTGCACACCTCCTCGAGGTGGGTTCCCCGGTGCGAGTGGGCAAAGTGTGATCCCGTCGATCAAGGCGGTCAATACGACAGCCGTGGGAATCTCACGGCCGGCACGGCTAATTGCGTTGCCGCGCCAACCCTCTCCGGGGCATCCTTGAGCCCGTGACCAGGCCCGATCGCGACGGGCCGACCGCCGGGCGCTCGGCAACGCCCGGCCGGCGACGGCGCGCGGCGTCCACCTCTCTCTCACTGAAGTACGGCGGTTCGCCGTACCCCCCGGACGCCCGCGCCGTCGCTCCCTATTTCCCGAGAGTGCGCACCAGGCCCGGCGCGGCGACGTCGATCGGCCCGGCGTACCCACGCCGCGCCGCCGCGACCGCCTCCGCCGGGTCCGTTCCGGGCCACAGGTGGGTGAGCAGCACCCGGCGCGCCCGGGCGGCGTCGGCGTACCGGCCCACCTCGGCGGCGCTGGACAGGTTGCCGACGTGCCGGTCGGGGATCTCCACCGGATACGTCGCCTCCGCGATCAACAGGTCGGCGTCGCGGGCCAACTCGACGAGATCCGGGCTGGGTCCGGTGTCCCCGGTGTAGGCCAGGACGGCGTCCGGGCCGCTGAAGCGGGCGCCGATGTTGGGCACCCAGTGTGGCAGCGACCAGGTGTCCACCCGGAACGGCCCGAGGTCGAACGCCTCTCCCGGCGCGAGGTCGGACATCCGGTACGCCCCGTCGACCAGGCCCGCCTCGTCGATGGCGAGCAGGCGGTCCAGACCCCCGGCGGGCGCGTACACGGGCAGCGGCGGGCAGTCGCGGTCGGCGAGCACCCGGGCCCGCAGCAGCGGTTGGAGGTCCGCGCAGTGGTCCGGGTGGCCGTGGCTCACGTACACCGCGTCCACCTGCGCGGCCGGGAGGCGCGCCAGCAGCGGTTGCAGAGTCGCGTACCCGGGGTCGATCAGCAGCCGGAAGCCCGCGTGTTCGACCAGGAAGCCGGAGCACGACTGCTCGGCGGTGGGCCAGGCGCCGAGCCCGCCGAGGACGGTGATCCGCACGGCTGCGACCCTACCGGTGGAAGCGGCGAACGCCGCCCCGATCCCGTCAGGCGAACAGCAGCCCCGCCACCCAGAGCACGGCGATGACCAGCCCGGCGAGGAACTCGACAAGCATGGACAGCCCGGCCGCCTTGAGCGCCTGCACGGTGGCCGGCCAGGCGAGCTGGTTGCTGCCCAGCCGCAGCCGTTCCGCGCCCCAGATCCCGCCGACGAAACCGATCGGCAGGCCGACCACCGGGATGACGAAGAAGCCGACCAGGCCGAGCAGCCCACCCGCCAGCAGCGACGAGGTCGGCACGCCGGTGCGTTTCAAATTCCGCCCCGGCCACAGGTACTTGACCACGCCGCCGCCCACGGCGACCACGGTGGCGGCGGCCAGCACCGCCCAGCGGCCCGGCCCGGCGTCGGCGAAGAGCGCCCACACCAGCACCCCGCCCCAGCACAGCGGCAGCGCCGGCAGCCCGGGCACCAGCACCCCGGCCAGCCCGGCCAGGATGGCCAGCGCGGCCACCACCGACACCACCGCCTGCGAATCACCCAGGCTCACCGCGTCTCCTCCCCGGCCCGCGCCCGCCCCCCGCGCTGCTCCGGAAGGCGCGACGTGGACCCACGGGGTCCTTCCTTACCCTCCAGCCGGCGGCGGATGTCGGCCGCCGGCATCGGGGCGCCGAACCAGCGCCCCTGCCCGGTGTCGCAGCGCAGCGACCGCAGCCGTTCGGCCTGCTTCTCGGTCTCCACGGCCTCGGCGGTCACCCACAGCTCCAGCGCGTGGGCCAGCCGGACCAGCGCGTCCACGATCCGCTCGTCGCGGTGGTCGGCGACCACGTCCGCACCGTCGCCCCGGATCCCCTCGACGAACGGGCCGGCCAGCTTCAGGCAGTGGATCGGCAGCCGCCGCAGGTACGCCAGGTTCGAGTAGCCGGTGCCGAAGTCGTCGATGGCCAGCCGGATCCCCAGGTCGGCGAGTTGGTGCAGGGCGCGCAGCGGCTCCCCGGCGGTGCCCATCACGGCGCTCTCGGTCAGCTCCAGCTGCAGCAGTTCGGCGGGGAGCCCGGCGTGCTGCAACGCCTCGGCGACGGTCTCCACGATGGCCGGGTCGTCGGCCTGCCGGGCGGCCAGGTTGACGTTGACCATGAGCCGCGCCTCCGGGTACCCCCGCCGCCAGCCCTCCGCGTCGCGGCACGCCTGCCGGAGCACCCAGGCGCCGAGCCGGACGATCAGGCCGGTCTCCTCGGCCAGCCCGATGAACCGGTCCGGCCCGAGCAGCCCCAGCTCCGGGTGCTGCCAGCGGACCAGCGCCTCCACGGCCACCATCGCGCCGTCGACCAGCGAGACGATCGGCTGGTAGTGCAGCACGAACTCGCCCCGGTCCAGCGCGGCGGGCAGGTTGGCGGCCAGCGCCGACCGGGCGATGTCGGCGGCGCTGCGCTCCGGGTCGTAGACCGCCCAGCGGCCCCGCCCCTCGGCCTTGGCCCAGTAGAGCGTGGTGTCGGCGGCCTTCATGAGGTCGGAGACGTTGGTCTCGGCGGCCGGGCACTCCACGATGCCGATGCTCGCCGACACGGCCAACTGCTGGTCGCCGACGTGCACCGGAGCGGAGACCGCGGCCAGGGCCAGCTCGGCCACCTCCACGGCGTCGTCGAGGCCGCCGTCGGAGTCGACCAGGATGACGAACTCGTCACCGCCCATCCGGGCGACCAGGTGGCCGCGGCCGGACACGCAGTCGGCCAGCCGACGGCCGATCACCTTGAGCAGCCGGTCGCCCAGGTCGTGGCCGAGGCTGTCGTTGATCGCCTTGAAGCCGTCCAGGTCGATGAAGCAGAGCCCGACCCGCTGCTCCGCCCCGGCGGTGTCGAAGACCTGGCCGAGCGACTCGAAGAACAGCGTCCGGTTCGGCAGGCCGGTCAGCGGGTCGTGCAGCGCCTGGAAACGCAGCCGCTGCTGGAGCTGGTAGCGCTCGGTGATGTCCTCGATCATCGCCACGGTGAACCGGGGGCGGCCGTCGTCGTGGCGGATCAGCGAGACGGCCAGGTCGGTCCAGACCACCCTGCCGTCCTTGCGGTAGTAGCGCTTCTCCACCCGGGCGCTGTCCCGCTTGCCCTCGACCAGCTCCTGGTAGAGCTCCCACATGCCGAGGGCGTCGGCGGGATGGAAAAGCCCGTCCACGGTCAGCTCGCGCAGCTCGGCGACCGTGTAGCCGAGCATGTCCGCGAAGGACTGGTTGACCTCGATGATCCGTCCGTCGACACCGGCGATGCCTATGCCGATCGCCGCGCCGGTGAAGACCGCCCGGAACCGCGCCTCGCTGTCCCGCAGCGCCTGCTCCACCGCGTCCCGGGCCTGCCAGGCCGAGCGCGCGATCCGCTCCTGCTGGCTGAACACCCGGTCGCGCAGCGCCCGGCCGAAGCCGGCGGCGAACGCGCCCTGCATGGCCGCGATCCGCTCCCGGACCTCGGGCAGCTCCACCTGGGCGGGCAGCACCCAGGACAGGAAGCGGTCGCCGAGCGCCCGCACCGACCAGTCGAGCACCCCGGGCTCGGTGAGGTGCGCCTCGACCAGCGCCCGCCCGACGTCCTCCGCCGGCTCGGCGGAGAACGTCGGCGCGAGCAGCGCCCGGCCGAGCCGGACGGTGTGCACGAGCAGCAGCCGCTCGGTCTCGGCGGCGCTCAGCGGCACGAACCCGATGCGCCGCACCGCCCGGGCCCACTCGGCGGCGTACGCCGCGGCGCCCGGCCGGCTGAATTCGCCCCCGTCGGGGTCCGGGGCGCGCATGTCGGCTCAGCCGGCCGTCCGGTCGTGCCGGGCGACGCCGCCGAACGCCCCGAACCGCTCGGGGTGCTCGTCCACGTCGGACGGCGAGTCGGGCCGCCACAGCGGCATGTGCACGACGCCCGGTTCGAGCACCGTCCAGTCGCCGAAGTAGCCGGTGATCTCGGCGCGCGAGCGCAGCGTGATCTCGGTGGCGGTGCGCGCCGACAGCCGCTGCGCGTCGAGCATCTCCTGCGGCTGGTCCTCGAAGGTCGAGTGCGAGATGACCAGGAAGCTGCCGGGCGCCGCGGCGGCCCGCAGGGTGGCCAGGATGTCGCCCGGCCGGTCCTCGTCGGGGATGAAGTGCACCACCCCGGCGAGCAGGATGCCGACCGGGCGGTCGAAGTCGATCAGGCCACTGGCCCGGGCCTGGTCGAGGATCAGCTTCGGCTCCCGCAGGTCGGCCAGGATGGCGGTGGCCCGCTCGTTGCCGGCGAGCAGCTCCCGGCTGTGCGCCACGGCGACCGGGTCGATGTCGACGTAGACGATCCGGGCCTGCGGGTCGGCCGCCTGGGCCACCTCGTGCACGTTGCCGACCGTGGGGATCCCCGAGCCGATGTCGAGGAACTGGTCGATGCCGGCGTCGAGCAGCACCCGGACGGCCCGGCGCAGGAACTCCCGCCCGGCGCGCATGGTGGCCGCCAGGTTCGGCGTCATGGCGGCGATCTGCTCGGCGAGCTGCCGGTCGATCTCGAAGTTGTGCGCGCCGCCGAGGAAGTAGTCGTAGACCCGGGCCGCGCTGGGCCGGCTCAGGTCGATCTCGGCGGGAATTCCGTCCGGCGTCTGCATCGCTCGGTCCCCCAGGTCGTCGCCGCGGGGGCAGCAGCCCGGCGACCGGGCCGACCCGCGGCATGGTGTGGTCCACACCACTCTAGGCGGGCACACCCACGAACGGGAGATCCACTCTCGACCGTGGGCCCGCCCGCCATCAGCTCGCCGACTCCAGCAGCAGCGAGATGCCCTGCCCCACGCCGATGCACATGGTCGCCAGGGCCCGCCGGCCGCCCCGGCGGCGCAGCTCCAGCGCGGCGGTGAGCGCCAGCCGGGCGCCGCTGGCGCCGAGCGGGTGGCCCAGCGCGATGGCCCCGCCGTTCGGGTTGACGTGCTCGGCGTCCTCGGGTAGCCCCAGCTCGCGCAGCACCGCCACCGACTGGGCGGCGAACGCCTCGTTCAGCTCGATCACGTCGACGTCGGCCAGGCCGAGGCCCTGCCGGTCGAGCAGCTTGCGGGTGGCCGGGACCGGCCCGATGCCCATGATCCGCGGCGGCACGCCGGCCGCCGCCGCCCCGCTCACCCGGGCCAGCGGGGTGAGGCCGTAGCGCTCGACGGCCGCCGCGGAGGCGACCAGCAGGGCCACCGCGCCGTCGTTGACGCCGGAGGAGTTGCCGGCCGTCACCGTGCCGCCCTCGCGGAACGGGGTGGGCAGCGCGGCGAGCTTCTCCAGCGCCGTCTCCCGGGGGTGCTCGTCGACCTCGACCAGCTTCGTCTCGCGCTTGCCGGCCGGCACCGTCACCGGCACGATCTCCTCGGCCAGCCGGCCGTCGGCCTGCGCCTTGGCGGCCCGCTGCTGGGAGCGGAACGCGAACCCGTCCTGCGCGGCCCGGTCGACGCCGAAGTCCGCGGCGACGTTCTCGGCCGTCTCCGGCATCGAGTCGATGCCCCACTGCTTCTTCATGAGCGGGTTCACCAGTCGCCAGCCGATGGTGGTGTCGTAGACCTCGGCGGTGCGGGCGAACGGGGTGGCCGCCTTCGGCATCACGAAGGGCGCCCGGCTCATGCTCTCCACCCCGCCGGCGACCAGGAGGTCGGCCTCCCCGGCCACGACGGCACGGGCGGCGGTGGCCAGGGCGTCCAGGCCGGAGCCGCAGAGCCGGTTGACCGTGCTGCCGGGCACCGCCTCGGGCAGCCCGCCGAGCAGCGCGGCCATCCGGGCCACGTTGCGGTTGTCCTCGCCGGCCTGGTTGGCGCAGCCCAGGATCACGTCGTCGGTGCGGGCCCAGTCCACCGAGGGATGGCGGGCGACCAGCTCGCGGATCACGTGCGCGGCCAGGTCGTCGGCGCGGACCCCGGCGAGGGCGCCGGCGTACCGGCCGATCGGGGTGCGGACACCGGCCACGAGGTATGCGACGGTCATCGGCGCTCAGTCCTTCGGGGGGTGGACGG
>NZ_WBKT01000076.1 GCF_008868175.1 Micromonospora sp. AMSO31t | reverse complement strand
CGGGGGAAGGCTCGGTCACGCGGACAGTGTTACAGGTTGCCGCGCTTCTCCTGCTCCCGCTCGATGGCCTCGAACAGGGCCTTGAAGTTGCCCTTGCCGAAGCCCAGCGAGCCGTGCCGCTCGATCAGCTCGAAGAAGACGGTCGGGCGGTCCTGCACCGGCTTGGTGAAGATCTGGAGCAGGTAGCCGTCCTCGTCCCGGTCCACCAGGATCTTGCGGGACTTCAGCTCCTCGATGGGCACCCGCACCTGGCCGATCCGGGCGCGCAGCTCCGGGTCCTCGTAGTAGGAGTCCGGGGTGTCCAGGAACTCGACACCGGCGGCCCGCATGGCGTCGACGCTGGCCAGGATGTCGTTGGTGGCCACGGCGATGTGCTGGGCGCCCGGGCCCTGGTAGAACTCCAGGTACTCGTCGATCTGCGACTTCTTGCGGGCGACGGCCGGCTCGTTGAGCGGGAACTTCACCTTGCGGGTGCCGTTCGCGACCACCTTGCTCATCAGCGCGGAGTAGTCGGTGGCGATGTCGTCGCCGATGAACTCGGCCATGTTGCTGAAGCCCATGACGCGCTTGTAGAACTCGACCCACTCGTCCATCCGGCCCAGCTCCACGTTGCCGACCACGTGGTCGACGGCCTGGAAGAAGCGCTTCGGCTGGATGCCGGCGTCGATCATCGGCTGCCGGTCCACGATCGGGCCGCGGGCCACGAAGCCGGGCAGGAACGGGCCGGTGTAGCGGGACCGGTCGACCAGCGTGTGCCGGGTGTCGCCGTACGCGGCGATGGCCGCCATCCGGACGGTGCCGTGCTCGTCGCTGACGTCGTGCGGCTCGACCAGGCCGGTCGCGCCCTGGGCGGTGGCGTGGGCGTACGCGGCGTCCACGTCCGGCACCTCCAGCGCGATGTCGGAGACGCCGTCGCTGTGCTTCGCCACGTGCTCGCTGCCCGCGGCGTCCGGGCGGACCGCGCCGGTCAGCACGAACCGGGCGGAGCCGCTGGTCAGCACGTACTGGGCGTGGTCCCGGTAGCCCTGCTCCGGCCCCCGGTACGCCACGCAGGTCATGCCGAAGGCGGTGGAGTAGTAGTGGGCGGCCTGCTTGGCGTTGCCGACCAGGAAGTGCACGTGGTCGAGGCCCTTGACCGGGAACGGGTCGCGGGTGATGTCGTGGTCGACGGCGCCGACGAGGGCGTCGACGTCGACCTCCTCGGTCGACTGGGGTCGGTCGATCGCCTGGGTCATATGGGCCTCCCTTGCGTACCGGCCGGCCTCGTGGGCCGCCGTTGCTCTGCTGTTGTGGCGAGGATCGCCGCGCCGCGACCAGTTGGGCAATAGTCGGCGGAAACTCTGGTCAGGTTGTGCATTCGGTAATATGAAACCCCATGAACACTGGTCAGGATGTACAGCTCGACGCGTTGGACGCTCGCTTGATCGATCTGCTCGCCGAGGAGCCCCGGATCGGGGTGCTGGAGTGCTCGCGGCGGCTCGGCGTGGCCCGGGGCACCGTCCAGGCCCGGCTCGACAAACTGGTCGAGCGGGGGGTGGTAGCCGGGTTCGGGCCGGAGATCGTCCCGGCTGCGATCGGCTTCGGCGTCACCAGCTTCGTGACCCTGGAGATCAGCCAGCGGCACGGCCACGACCCGGTGACCGCGCACCTGGCCGCCATCCCCGAGGTGCTGGAGGCGCACACCATCACCGGCTCCAGCGACCTGCTCTGCCGCATCGTGGCCCGGTCGAACACCGACCTCCAGCGGGTCATCGACCAGATCGTCGCCTCGGAGGGCATCCGCCGCGCCTCCACGATCATCGCCCTCGCCGAGCAGATCCCCTACCGCACCCTGCCCCTGGTCCGTTCCGCCGCCCGCGGCGCATAACACGGCGGCCGACCGAGAAAGCGGCGCGACACGGCCGTTCGGGGGGCCGGCGCGCCGGTGATCGTCGCTACCGTGTGCGGTGTGAAGGGCCTTGGCGTACGCGGCTGGTTGCTGCTGGGGCTCGTCACCGTGGTCGTGCTCGCCGCCACCGGGGTGTGGAACCCGTTCCCCGCAATGTGGGACTGGGTCGACCGGAGCAAGCCGATCTCCGAGCCGGACGTGGTCTGGCAGCAGCGGGTCGGCGGCACCCCGAAGAGCGTCACCATCGCCGGTGACACGGTGATCGTCGAGCAGCGCACCCGGGTCGAGGCACGCAGCCTGGCCAACGGCACGCAGCTCTGGGAGCGCAAGGCCGACTGGGCGGCGGTGGCCGGCGGCGACCGGGACGCGGTCGTCGCGGTGGGCAAGCTCCTGGACAAGGGCTACGAGGTGCTCGACCCCGCCACCGGCGTGGTGCGCCGCCGCGACGAGCGGGCGGTGGCCGTCTGGACCTACCGCAACCTGCTGCTCGACGCCTACTGCGTGCAGTCGACCGACTGCACGCTGCGGGCCTGGGAGCCGCGCGGCACCGCACCGCGCTGGAGCGCCTTCCTGCCCGGTGTCAACAGCGGGGTGCTCGCCGACAACCCGGAACTCCTGGGCACCCGGCGGCTCGGCGCGCCGCGGATCGACGGCGGGGTGGCCGGGCCGGAGCCGGTCCCGCCGCTGCTCGGCTTCCCGGTCGACGGCCGGGTGCACGTGGTCGACACCGCCACCGGCCGGGTCCTCCAGAACGTCGAGCCGGGCCGCGAGGAACGGCTCGCGGTGGTCGGCGGTCGGCTGCTCCGGATCACCGCCACCTCCCGCGACGGGACCTGCTACTTCGCCCTCACCGCCGTCGACCCGGCCACCGGGCAGCAGGTGTGGCGCCGCAACGGGGTGAACCTGCGGACCGCCGACTACGCCGGCTGCGTGCAGCGGGAGGACCCGCAGGGCGCCCGGAACGTGCTCATCGGGGTCGCCCCGGACGGGCGCGAAGCGGTGATCGACGGCTACGACGGCCGGCTGCTCCAGGTCGGCGCCGAGGGCGAGAAGCTGCTCGCCGTCGACGACCGCTACGCGCTGGTGCGCAGCGCCGACAAGGATTCGCTCCTCGGCCGGGAGCTGTCGCTCGACCGCACCCGGTGGACCCGGCCGGCCGGTGGGAAGACCGGCGCGGCGCTCACCCCGTACGCGGCGCTGATCGCCGAGGACAAGCCGTCCCGGCTCATCGCGGTCGAGCCGCGCAGCGGCCGGGAGATGGTCCTGCTGCGCACCTCCGCCAACGCCCTGGCGGTCGGCCCCAACGGCATGATCATCGGCGAGGGCCGGGAGATCGGGTACGTCCGCTGGGGCGCCGGAGCCGCCGGGGTGCCCGCACCGGACGAGGGCGCGGTGCCCGCGCCGGACCCGGGCGACACCTGGCGACCCCCGACCGACCAGGGCAGCTGCGGTCCGAAGAACGAACTCTGCGCCGACGGCAAGTGACCCCCGGTGAGAGCGGCGTCCCAGGACCGACCCGGCGGGTGTCACCGATCGACGGCTCTGCCCTAGGCTTTTCGGTCATGAGCAGTGCCGCCGCCTTCTCGTACGCCCCCCTGCTGCCGACCGGACCCGACCAGACGGAATACCGCCTGGTCACCGATGAGGGCGTCGACGTCGTCAACGGCCAGGGTGGCCGACGGTTCCTCACCGTGGAGCCCGCCGCGCTGACCGCGCTGACCGCCGAGGCGATGCACGACATCGCCCACTTCCTGCGCCCGGCCCACCTGGCCCAGCTCCGATCGATCATCGACGACCCGGCGGCCTCGCCGAACGACCGGTTCGTCGCGCTGGACCTGCTGCGCAACGCCAACATCGCCGCCGGTGGCGTGCTGCCGATGTGCCAGGACACCGGCACCGCGATCGTCATGGGCAAGCGCGGCCGGCACGTCCTCACCGACGGCACCGACGCCGAGGCCATCTCGCGCGGCGTCTACCAGGCCTACACCCGGCTCAACCTGCGCTACTCGCAGCTCGCCCCGCTGACCATGTGGGACGAGCGGAACACCGGCAGCAACCTGCCCGCCCAGGTCGAGCTCTACGCCGAGGACCCGGACGGGCACGCCGACGCGTACAAGTTCCTCTTCATGGCCAAGGGCGGTGGCTCGGCCAACAAGTCCTACCTCTACCAGGAGACCAAGGCGCTGTTGAATCCCACGCGGATGATGCAGTTCCTGGAGGAGAAGCTGCGCCTCATCGGCACCGCGGCCTGCCCGCCCTACCACCTGGCCATCGTCATCGGCGGCACCTCGGCCGAGTACGCGCTGAAGACCGCCAAGTACGCCTCTGCGAAATACCTGGACGCCCTCCCGACGGAGGGCTCGATGAGCGCGCACGGCTTCCGCGACCTCGAACTGGAGGCCGAGGTGCTGGAGCTGACCCGCAACTTCGGCATCGGCGCGCAGTTCGGCGGGCGCTACTTCTGCCACGACGTCCGGGTGGTCCGGCTGCCCCGGCACGGCGCGTCCTGCCCGGTGGCCATCGCGGTCTCCTGCTCCGCCGACCGCCAGGCGGTCGCCAAGATCACCCCGTCGGGCGTCTGGCTGGAGCGCCTGGAGACCGACCCGGCGCGCTACCTGCCCGACGTCACCGAGGCCCACCTGGACAGCTCCGAGGTGGTCCGGGTCGACCTCAACCGGCCGATGGACGAGATCCGCGCCGAGCTGTCGAAATACCCGGTGAAGACCCGGCTGTCGCTGACCGGCCCGCTGGTGGTGGCCCGGGACATCGCGCATGCCAAGATCGCCGAGCGGTTGGACGCGGGCGAGCCGATGCCGCAGTACCTGCGCGACCACGCCGTCTACTACGCCGGCCCGGCCAAGACCCCGGAGGGCTACGCCTCCGGCTCGTTCGGCCCCACCACCGCCGGCCGGATGGACGCCTACGTGGAGAAGTTCCAGGCGGCCGGCGGCTCGATGGTGATGCTGGCCAAGGGCAACCGCTCCGCCCAGGTCACCCGCTCCTGCCAGATCCACGGCGGCTTCTACCTCGGCTCGATCGGCGGCCCGGCCGCCCGCCTCGCGCAGGACTGCATCAAGCACGTCGAGGTGCTCGAATATCCCGAGCTGGGCATGGAGGCGGTCTGGAAGATCGAGGTGGAGGACTTCCCGGCCTTCATCGTGGTCGACGACAAGGGTGAGGACTTCTTCGCCGAGGTCACCAAGCCGGTGCTCACCGTCGGGCGGCGCTGACCCTCGACGTACGCGAAAGGGGCGCCGGGTGGAATACCCGGCGCCCCTTCGGCTTCCCTGGATCAGCCGTCGATCCAGATGTTGTAGGGCGCAGCTCCGGAGCTCACCCCGGTCGCGGTGCGGCTGCGTACGGTCACGTTGTGGCTGTACGCCGAGTCGGCGGTCCAGCTCACCCGGGCCGTCCCGGCCTCGTCGGCGGCCACGGTCCGCTCCGGCCCACCGTCGAACGAGTACACGAACTCGACGGTGCCGGCGAGCTGGGCGGTGAAGACGAAGTCGCCGGTAGTGCCGACGGGAGCGCCCTGCCAGCCGAAGACGTCGGAGGTCACCATCGGGCTCTTCGGATCGATCCGGAACGAGTAGTACTGCGCGTCCGTGCTCGCTCCGGCGGCCGTCCGGGCCGAGACCTGCACCGAGTTCCAGCCGCCCCACGCCTCGTCGAAGGTGGTGGGCGTCCACTCGACGGTGGCGGACCCGTCCGGCCCCGCCGCCACGGTGCGCTCGGGCTCGCCTCGGAACGTGTAGACGTAGGAGGTGACGCCGTTGCTCCCCGGGCTGGGCCGGAAGGTGAACGTGCCGGTCACGCCCGGGCCGCCGCCCGTCGTGTTCCGCGGGTAGACCGCGGACTCGACGTCTGGAGCGAGCGAGGCCACCTCGAACGACCGGTAGGCGGCCGCCGACTCGACGCCGTCGCCGGTCCGGCTGAACACCTGGATCGAGTGCTGGTATGCCGCGGTCGGGGTGTACCGGACCGTGGCGGTGCCGTCGGCGCCCGCGGCGACCGTCTCCTGCTCGCCGTAGTCGAACGAGTAGACGTACTCGGTGACGCCGTCCATGGCCGGGGTGAAGACGAAGCTGCCCTCGCTGCCGACCGGCGCGCCGACCGTCCCGTCCAGTGGCCACTGGACGGAGCTGACGGTGGGCTCGGTCCGGACGGTGAACCGGTAGCCGGCGTCGCCGGAGAGTTGCCCGTCGCGGGTACGGCTGCGGACGTGCAGCGTATTGGCCGCGACCCCGGGCGTGACCTGCACCGTGGCCCGGCCCTCGGCGTCCGCCGGCACAGTCTGCTCGGCGCCCTCGTTGAGCCGCCAGACGTACTCCACGACGTCCGTCATGTTCGGGGCGAGGGTGAACTGCCGTGCCTGGCCCAGTCGCCCGTCGGGATTGCCGTCGGTCACCGTCGGCGCGGTGTTGCGCACGGTGAACTGGTACGTCGTCAGCGGGGACCGGTTACCCGTGCGGTCCACCGCCTGGACATAGAGCCGCTTCAGCCCGTAGTCGGTGGGGGTCCAGGTGATGGTGGCCGTGCCGGACGTGTCGGCGGCGACGTACGTGGTGGCGCCGCTGGGACCCCACCGGTAGCCGGCGACGTCGTCGGCGCCCGGGGCGGTGAAAGTGAACCGGCCCGGGATGCCTGGACCACCGTGGCCGGGGAAGGCCCAGCCGGCCGGGTACTCGGTCGAGGTGACGGTGGGCGCCGGGGGGACCTTCGTGTCGACGGTGAACCGGCACTCGGGCGACCAGTCCGAGCCGGCCTGCTGGTCGGCGGCCTTCACGGTGAAGGCGTACGTGCCGTCGTGAACCAACAGCCCCGGCGGCACCGAGTAGTCGAACCGGGCGGGGGCGTACCTCGTGTACGACGTCCATTCGGTCCGCTCAGCAGGTTGGTCGACCGGCCACCAGGCGAAGGTGGCGGTCACCTGGTCACCCACGAAGTCGTCCACCTTGTCCGGGTCGGTCACCTCGGCGGAGAAGGTCGGCGTGGTGGTGCCGATCCGCAGCCCCTCCGCGCAGGCCAGGCCGGACACGGTGAGCTTGCCCGGCACCTCCGGCGCGGCGTTCGCCTTGAGCGAGATGGCCGGCTGCTCGATGCGCCGGCCGAAGTGCTTGGCCTCCTCGTGGTCTCCGGCGATCCGGGCCATCAGGGTGAGCGAGTCGCGCCCCTCCGCGACCGCCCGCTGCACCGCCGCGGTGACCAGCATCTCCAGGTAAGCAGGGCAGCGGGTGACGGTCCCGCCCAGGTCGCCGACCTTCTCGCGCACGGCCGGGGCGTTCGCCCAGGTCGGCGTGGCCGCCGGGGTGTCGGTACGCCACAACTCCAGCTCACGCGGCTTCGTGCAGTCGTCCACCGAGGTCTCGCTGGTCTGGAGCCCGGCGCTGATGATCTCTTTACCCCGGTACGGCGTCAGGTCGAACGTGAAGTAGGCCCGCGCGGTGTGCTTGTCGCCCGCCGCCTCCCAGGTGCCGACCGGCAGGGCCTCGCCCACGGCGACCGGGAAGGCCTCCGTCGGCTGCCGGGCGTCGGTGTAGCTGACGCTTGTCGGCGTGACCCAGCGGGTGACGCCCGCGGCGGCCGGCTGGCCGGTGACCGCCAGGGCGCCGGTGGTGGTGAGCAGGGCCGCCAGGCCCGTGCCGAGAAGGCGGCGCGGTACGCGCCGCCGGCGTGCCGTGGACACGCCGAGGGAACCCCCGTTTACGTGCAAGATGGATGCCTCCGAGGAGTGGGATCGAGCTTCATGCACCTCAGCGAGTGCAGACGTGCGGACGTTACGCCGTCCCGATGCCCGGCGGCTCATCGACATCGGTGCGCCCGTCCGGGCGCGGAGCCCGGGCGGGCGCACCGCCCCCGTCGGATGCCGTCACCGACAACCACGCCCAGTGTCCGGGCCGGTGCTGTCGATCCGCTATCACATCGCTATCGTCTGCCCGAGGCGATCCGTGACCGTCGGGCTACGCTGCTGGAAGGTGCACAGGAAGGCATGCGGGGGCGCAGATGCGGTTCGCGATTCTGGGGCCGCTGCGGGTCGGCGGTGGCGAGGCCACCATCACCGCAGGTCGGGACCGGGCCGTGCTCGCCCTTCTGCTGCTGCGGTCGGGTCGGGTGGTGCCCGTCGAGGAGCTGATCGACGCGGTCTGGGAGGACCATCCGCCGGCCACCGCGCGCACCCAGCTCCAGATCTGTGTGTCGCGCCTGCGACAGCGTCTGGCGACGCTCGGGTCACCAGCGGAAATCATCATCACCGACCCGGTCGGCTACGGCGTCCGGATCGAGCCCGACGACCTCGACGCCGACGTCTTCGCCCGCGCCGTGGAGGCCGGCCGGGCCGCGGTCGCCGCCGGCAGTCCCGCCGACGCGCGCCGGCACTACCGCGCCGCGCTGGCGCTGTGGCGCGGCCCGGCCCTGGCCGGGATCGCCAGCCGGAGCGTACGCCGGCGGGCCCAGGCCCTCGACGAGCAGCGACTCGCCGCCCTGGAGGAGTGCGTCGACGTCGAGCTGCGCCTGGGCCGGGCGACCGACGTGATCGACGAGCTGACCGAGACCGTCGAGCGGGATCCGCTCCGCGAGCGGTTGCGGGGTCAGCTCATGCTCGCCCTGTCCGCGGTGGGACGGCCGGCGGACGCGCTCGCCGTCTACCGCGAGGGCCGCCGCATCTACGCCGAGGAACTCGGCATCGAACCGGGCGACGCCCTGCAGGAGCTGCACCAGCGGGTGCTCGCCGGCGACCATGCCGGAGGCGGGATCGCGAGCGCCCCCCGCGCCGCCCCGGTCCGTGCGCTGCCGCGGGCCATCAGCGACTTCACCGGGCGGCAGCAGACGATGGCCCGCCTGCTCAAGGAGATCGACGAGGACGGCGCACAGCTCTGTCTGATCGACGGAATGGCCGGCAGCGGCAAGACCACCCTCGCCGTCCAGGTCGCGACGGCTCTGCGTGAACGGTTCCCCGACGCGCACCTCTTCATCGACCTGCACGGGTACAGCGAACGCAGGCCCCTGGCTCCGGCGGCGGCCGTCGGCACGCTGCTGCGGCAGCTCGGGGTGCCGGCCGAGCGGGTGCCGGTCGACCTGGAGGACCGGCTGGCGATGTGGCGTTCCGAGCTCGCCGACCGGAGGGCCGTGGTGGTGCTCGACAACGCGTCGAGCGCCGGCCAGGTGGCACCCCTGCTCCCCAGTGGACCGCACAACCTCGTGCTGGTCACCAGCCGTCGCCGCTTGGTCGGCCTCGACGACGGGCGGCCTCAGTCGCTGCCCGTCCTGGACGCCGACGAGGCGGTCGAGCTGCTCGGCCGGGTTGTCGGGGCCGACCGGGTCGCCGCCGAGCCGGCGGCGGCCGCCGAGGTGGCCGAGCGGTGTGGGCACCTGCCGCTCGCGATCCGGCTGGCCGGCGCCCGGCTGGCACACCGCCCGCACTGGCGGGTTGCCGACCTGGCGCAGCGGCTGGCCGACGCGCGGGACCCGCTGGCCGAGCTGGCGGCCGGTGAGCGCTCGGTCGGCCACGCCTTCGCCCTCTCGTACGCCCAGGTCTCACCGCCGGCCCAACGTCTGTTCTGGCTGCTCGGGCTCCACCCCGGCGTGCGCATCGACGACCGGGTGGCGGCGGCGCTCAGTGACCTGCCGCTGCCGGAGGCGCAGGACCTGCTCGACGAGCTGGTGGATGCGCACCTGGTGGAGGAGGTGGAGCCGGGCCGCTACCGCCTGCATGACCTGTTGCGGACGTACGCCCGCCGGCTGCTGGCCGAGCCCGGGCGCGCCGGTGAGCGGCGTGCCGCCCTGGAGCGCCTGCTCGACCACCATCTCCAGGTCGCGGCAGCCACCGCGCTCATCTGGGAGACAAAGCCGAGCCCGCTGGCACAGCTGACCCTTCCGCCGCCGCGCCGCCCCGATCTGGTTCTCGGCCAGGAGCGGCAGGGCCAGGCGTGGTTCGACGAGAACCGTCCCGCGCTGACCGCCCTGGTCCGCATCGCCGAGACCGAGGGTCTTCTCCGGTACTGCTGGCAGCTGACCCGGGCGTCCTGGTGGTTCAACTACGAGGGCGGGCACCTCGACGAACTCATCGAGACACACACCGTCGCCCTGCGGGCCGCGAAGACGCTGGGTGACGACGAGGCGATCGCGGTCACCATGAACTACCTCGCCTCGGCGAACTTCCGGCTGGGCCGTTACCGGGAGGCCATCCGGCTGATGGAAGCGGTCGTCGACCGTCACCGCCGGCTCGGGCTGCGCCGCGAGAGGGTGCAGGCGCTCGGCAACCTCGCCGCCGCGTGTTTCGGCGGCGACGAATACCGGCGGTGCACGGAGTGCGTCGACGAAGCGCTGGCGATCAGCCGCTACCCGGACGACGTCGGGACGATGGCCAGCGCGTCCAACATGTTGTCGGTCGTCATGCTCTTCCACGGCCGGTACGACTCGGCCCTGCGGGCGGCGCGCCGGCACGTCCTCCTCGCCAGGGAGAGTGGCGACCTGCGGCACACGGCGAACGCGATCGGCCACCTCGGCATGATCCGGCATCGGTTGGGTGACCTGGAGCCCGCCCGCCGGCTGCTCCGGGTGGCGCTGCATCTGAAGCGTTCCAGCGGCAACCGGTTCGGGGAGGGAGAGTTGCTCAACGAGATCGGCATGATGGAACGGGAAGCCGGCCGCCCGGACGAGGCCGCCACCCGGCACCGTGCCGCCCTGGTCGCCATGACCGACGCCGGGGACAGGATCGGGGAGTGTGCCTCCCGCGACCTCCTGGCCCGTGCCCTCCACGACCAGGGGGACGTCGACGCGGCGCTCGACCTGCATCGCCGGGTGCTGCGGGACGCGACCCGGCTGGGGCTCCGCTACGGGCAGGCCCGGGCGCTGGACGGCCTCGCCCGCTGCCTGCGCGACACCGACCCGGCCCAGGCCCGTGCGTACGCCGGCCGGGCGCTGGCCCTGTTCCGGCAGGTCGAGTCCCCGGACCAACGGGCGACCGAGGAGCTGTTGGCCGAGCTGGGCTGAGCGGCCGGGCGACAACCCCCGCCGCTTTCCCTGCATCCCGGCGACCAGCGCGGCAGGATGGTACGCGTGACGACTCCAGAGGCGACCGGTTACCGGATCGAACGCGACTCGATGGGTGAGGTGGAGGTGCCCACCGAGGCGCTGTGGCGGGCGCAGACCCAGCGCGCGGTGCAGAACTTCCCGATCTCCGGGCGGGGCATCGAACCGGCCCAGATCAAGGCCCTGGCACAGATCAAGGGGGCGGCCGCCCAGGTCAACGCCGAGCTGGGGGTGATCGGCGCGGACGTGGGTGAGGCGATCGCCACGGCCGCCGCGCACGTCGCCGACGGCGGATACGACGACCAGTTCCCGGTCGACGTCTTCCAGACCGGCTCCGGCACCTCGTCCAACATGAACACCAACGAGGTGATCGCCACGCTGGCCGGCCGGGAGCTGGGCCGCAACGTGCACCCGAACGACGACGTCAACGCCTCCCAGTCCAGCAACGACGTCTTCCCGTCCTCGATCCACCTGGCGGCCACGCAGGCGGTGGTGGAGGATCTGCTGCCCGCGCTGAAGCACCTGGCCGGCGCGCTGGAGGACAAGGCCGCCGAGTTCGAGACCGTGGTGAAGGCGGGGCGTACCCACCTCATGGACGCCACCCCGGTCACCCTGGGGCAGGAGTTCGGCGGCTACGCCGCCCAGGTCCGCTACGGCGTCGAACGGCTTGAGGGCGCGCTGCCCCGGCTGGCCGAGCTGCCCCTCGGCGGCACCGCCGTGGGCACCGGCATCAACACCCCGCTCGGCTTCGCCGCGCGGGTGATCGAGAAGCTGCGCGGCTCGACCGGGCTGCCGCTGACCGAGGCCCGCAACCACTTCGAGGCGCAGGGCGCCCGGGATGCTCTGGTGGAGACCTCCGGTCAGCTCCGCACCGTGGCCGTCGGGCTCTACAAGATGGCCAACGACATCCGCTGGATGGGCTCCGGCCCCCGCGCCGGCCTGCGCGAGCTGCGCATCCCCGACCTCCAGCCCGGCTCGTCGATCATGCCGGGCAAGGTGAACCCGGTGGTGGCCGAGGCGATGCGCCAGGTGTGCGCGCAGGTGATCGGCAACGACGCCGCGGTGGCGTTCGCCGGCTCCCAGGGCGACTTCGAGCTGAACGTGATGCTTCCCGTGATGGGCCGCAACCTGCTGGAGTCCATCCGGCTGATCTCCGCGGCGAGCCGGCTCTTCGCCGACCGCCTGGTGGTCGGCCTGGTCGCGGACGCCGAGGTCTGCCTGGCGTACGCCGAGGGCTCGCCGTCGATCGTCACCCCGCTCAACCGCCACCTCGGGTACGACGAGGCCGCCTCGATCGCCAAGGAGGCGCTGGCCAAGCAGGTCTCCATCCGCGAGGTGGTGATCTCCCGCGGGCACGTCGACTCGGGCAAGCTCAGCGAGACCCAGCTGGACGAGGCCCTGGACCTGCTCCGGATGACCCACCCCTGAGCCACGGCTCCGCCCACCCCGCTGCGGGGTGCGTCAGGAGTGGGAGGCCGCCTTGCGGGCCCGGTAGGCGCTCACCGCGGCCCGGTTGCCGCAGCCGGCGTCGCAGAACCGGCGGGACCGGTTCTTGGAGAGGTCGACCAGCACGTTCTCGCAGTCGGGGTGGTCGCAGAGGCGCAGCCGGCTCAGCTCGCCCATGCGGATCAGGTCGGCCAGCGCCATGGCGGCCTCGACCGCCATCCGGGTGGCCAGCGGCGCGTCCCGCGGCACGGCGTGCAGGTGGTAGGGCTCGTCGTCGTGCCGGACGAGCTGGGGCAGGGCGTGCGACTCCCGCAGCAGACCGTTGACCACGGTGACGACCTCGTCGGTGTCGGCGTACCAGATCCGGCGGAGCCGGGGCCGCAGCGCGCGGACCTCGCGCAGTTCCGCCTCGCTGTGCTCGTGCCGGCCGGTCCACCCGTACGCGGTGAAGAACTCGTCGAGGGCGGTCACGTCGGGCAGCCCTTCCCGGTCGGGCCCGGCAGTGTTGACCAGCGCCGCGGCCGCGACCAGGCCACATTCGGTGTCATGAGCAAAGAGCAACTTGACTCCTGTCGGGGTGCCGGCCTAGCGTCATCAGCATACCGCCACTTGACTCATGTCCGGTCGACCCCAAGGAGCTGTCGATGCGTGAACGGCCCGGCGTCGGCCTCGGCCTGGCGCTGCTCTCCGCGCTCACCTTCGCCACCTCGGGCACCTTCGCCCGACCGCTGATCACCGGCGAGTGGTCCGCCGAGGCGGTGGTGCTCGCCCGGGTCGGCATCGCCGCGCTGGTGCTCGCCGTGCCCGCCCTGCTGGCACTGCGCGGCCGCTGGCCGGTGCTGCGCCGCAACGCCGGCACGCTCGTGGTGTTCGGGCTGCTCGGGGTGGCCCTGGCCCAGGCGTGCTTCTTCAACGCGGTCCGCTACCTGCCGGTCGGCGTCGCGCTCCTGCTCGAATACCTGGGCATCGTGCTGGTGGTCGGCTGGATGTGGCTGGTCCACGGCCAGCGGCCCCGGCTGCTCACGGTGGCCGGTTCCCTGACCGCCCTGTGCGGGCTGGTGTTCGTGCTGGACCTGACCGGCGCCGGCAGCCTCGACCCGGTGGGCGTCCTCTGGGGGCTCGGCGCCGGGGTCGGGCTGGCCGGCTACTTCGTCATCGCCGGCCGGGTCGACCCCGCGCTGCCGTCGGTGGTGATGGCCAGCGGTGGCATGGCCGTCGGCGCCCTCGTGCTGCTCCTGCTCGGGCTGGTCGGGGCGCTCCCGCTGCGCGCCGGCACCGCCGACGTGAGCTTCGCCGGGCACGAGATGAGCTGGCTGGTGCCGATCGCCGGGCTGTCGCTGATCGCCGCGGTGGTCGCCTACCTCACCGGCGTCGCCGGGGCGCGGATGCTCGGCGCGCGGCTCTCCTCCTTCGTGGGGCTGACCGAGGTGATGTTCGCCGTGCTGATCGCCTGGCTGGTGCTGGGTGAGCTGCCGAACGCCGTGCAACTGCTCGGCGGGGCGCTCATCGTGGCCGGTGTGGCCCTCGTCCGGGTGGACGAGCTGCGCTCCCCGCCGGACGCCACCGAACCGGCCGCGGCGGAGCCGGCCCTGGCGGGCGAACGGTGAGCGGACCGGCCGGCGCCAGTTCCCCGGCCGGATCGACCACCAGGTCGGGCCGAGCGGCCTGCGTCGTCTTCGACGCCGACGAGACCCTGGTCGACCTGCGGCCGGCGGTCACCGGCGCGCTGGCGGCCGTACTCGACGAGATGCGGCGGTGGACCCCGGCGGCGGCCGAGGTGTCGCTCGCGGACCTGGAGGCGGACTGGGGCGCGGTCTTCGGCGCGCTCAGCGCCGCGCCGGTGCAGGAGATCCGGCGGGCGGCGCTGGCCCGGTCCCTGGCCCGTGCCGGGCTGGACGCCCACCTCGACGAGTTCGCCGCGCTCTTCTTCGCCCGCCGGTTTGCGCTGACCCGGCCGTTCCCGGACGCGCTGCCCACGCTGGCCGCGCTGCGCTCCCACCACCTCCTGGGCTTCGCCACCAACGGCAACAGCCGGGCCGAACGCTGCGGGCTGGCCGGCGAGTTCGAGTTCGAGCTCTACGCGCACGAGAACGGCCTGCCCAAGAAGCCGGCGCCGGAGTTCTACGCGGCCGTGGTGGCGGCCGCCGGTCTCCCCGCCGAGCACGTCGTCCACGTGGGGGACTCGCCGGAGCATGACGTGCTCGCGCCCCAGCGTGCCGGGCTGCGGGCCATCTGGCTGAACCGGGGCCGCCTGCCCCGCCCGCCGGGGCTCACCCCGGACGCCGAGGTGTCCACCCTGGCCGAACTGCCCGACGTGCTCGCCCGACTCGAAACCACGAAAGCCTGATTGCGGTCTATACCGGACGGCCGTCTGGCGAAACCTCCTCGCGTGCGGTGGGATGGCTGCCACGTCCCTCAACGAGAGGATCTGATGTGGTGAGCAAACGATTCACCGCCAGCGCGACCGCAGCCGCGCTGGCACTCACGGTGACCGGACTGGCCGTGCCGGCGACCGCCGCCCCGGCCAGCACCCGAACCTTCACCGTGCTGGCGGAGGACGGCGTCTCCATCGACACCGCCATCGCCGCGATCACCGCGGCGGGCGGCTCGGTCGTCTCCCGCACCGACGACGTCGGTCTCTTCCAGGTCACCAGCGCCCGGGCGGACTTCGCCAGCCGGGCCACCGCCGCCGGTGCACTGGTCGGAGCCGCCGAGCAGAAGGCCATCGGCCGCAAGCCCAAGCTGGACCGGGTCGAGCAGGAGCACCTGCTGGCCGCGGCCGCCACCAAGGGCACGGCCAAGGGGCACGGCAAGAAGCTGGACCCGCTGGACGACAAGCTCTGGGGCCTGGAGATGATCCGGGCCGACCAGGCGCGGAAGATCGAGCCGGGCGACCGCCGGGTGACCGTCGGCGTCCTGGACACCGGCGTCGACGCCAGCAACCCCGACCTGGCGCCCAACTTCAACTGGGCGCTGTCGCGCAACTTCGCCCCCGACCTGACCGACGTCGACGGCCCGTGCGAGGTGGCGAGCTGCCTCGACCCGGTCGGCACCGACGACGGTGGCCACGGCACGCACGTCGCCGGCACCATCGGCGCCGCCGCGAACGGGTTCGGCCTCTCCGGCGTGGCACCGAGGGTCTCCATCGTCGAGCTGAAGGGTGGCCAGGACAGCGGCTACTTCTTCCTCAACCCGGTGGTCAACGCCCTCGTGCACGCGGGCAAGTCCGGTCTCGACGTGGTCAACATGTCCTTCTACGTCGACCCGTGGCTCTACAACTGCACCGCCAACCCGGCCGACTCGCCCGAGGCGCAGGCCGAGCAGCGGACCATCATCGAGGCCATGAAGCGGGCGCTGAACTTCGCCCACCACAAGGGCGTCACCCTGGTGGGCGCGCTCGGCAACAACAACGAGGACCTCGGCGACCCGCGCACCGACGTGAGCAGCCCGGACTACGGCGCGGACCCGTACCCGCGGCCGATCGACAACGCGAGCTGCTGGGACCTGCCGACCGAGGGACCGCACGTGATCGGCGTGTCGGCGCTCGGCCCGTCCGGCAAGAAGGCCGACTACTCGAACTACGGCACCGAGCAGATCTCGGTCTCCGCGCCGGGTGGCTGGTTCCGGGACGGCTTCGGCACCGACACCTACCGCACCGACGCCAACATGATCCTCTCGACGTACCCCAAGAAGGTGCTGCAGGAGGAGGGCTCGGTCGACGAGGACGGGAACATCGTCGCCGGGTTCGAGAACTCGGTGTTCAAGCAGTGCACCGCGAAGGGTGAGTGCGGCTACTACACCTACCTTCAGGGCACCTCGATGGCGTCCCCGCACGCCTCGGGGGTCGCGGCCCTGATCGTCAGCCGCTACGGCAAGAAGCAGGGCCGGGACGGCTTCGGCATGTCGCCGGACCTGGTCGAGCAGCACCTCTACCGGACGGCGGCGGAGCACGCCTGCCCGGAGCCGCGGCTGCAGACCTACGCCAACGAGGGACGCGGCCCGGAGTACGACGCCTACTGCGCCGGTTCGCTGAACTTCAACGGCTTCTACGGCTACGGCGTCATCGACGCCTATTCCGCCGTGAAGTCCCCGCTCAAGCCGAACGTGCGGCCGTAACACCCAGCTCCACGACGTGGCGGTGTCCGGAACTCCCGGATGCCGCCACGTCGGCGTTCTGGTGCGGAGTGGCGGTGTCCGGAGGTCGCATGCCGCCACGTCGGCCTGCCTCACGGCCGCCAGCCCCGGGCCACCAGCGCGGCGCGGATCTCGCGGACCAGGGCCGGGAACTCCCGGTGCAGGCGGCGACCGGTCACGTGCAGCACCAGCCAGCCCGCCGCGACGAGCTGGTTGAGCCGGTAACGGTCCGGGGTCAACTGATCCGGGTCGGCGTGCCACTGGCCGTCGTACTCGACCGCGACCCGGAACTGCGGCCAGGCCAGGTCGGGGTGCAGGACGAGACCCGAGGGACCGCGCACCGGGTGCTGCGCCGCCGGGCGGGGCAGGCCGGCCAGCACGAGCCGAACCCGCAGGTGCGACTCGGGCGGGGACTGCGCTCCCGGGTCCGCCAGGCCGAACACCCACCGCGCCCGCCGGCCACCCGGTCGTCCGGCGCTCCCATCGGCCACGTCGGCCAGATCCGTCCGGCCGACCAGGCCCATCCGAAGCAGGGCGTCGATGATGCCGACGGCCCGGACCGGGTCGGACCAGACCGCCGTCTCCCAGGCGCAGGCAGCCGGCGCGGTACGGAGCAACCTGCCGGCCCCGCTCGGTAGGCCGGGCTCGCCGCCCAGTCCCACCGGACCACCGAGCGCCGATCCGGCAAACGCCGTGCTCAGCCCGGCGGCCCTGCCGTCCCGGCCGGCGGTGGTGCTCCATCGGCGGATGCCGTGGCAGTCTCGGCCCGGCGTGGTGTTCGTGGAGCCGGTGGCGGGGCGGTTCGGGTCGAGGATGATGTTGGTCGGCCGAGTGGTGGGACGGTCGGGGTCGGGGTTGATGCTGGTCGAGCCGGTGGCGGGGCTGTCTGGCCCTTTGGTGGTCGCCGATCCGTCGGCGGGGAGGTTCGGGCCGGCGATGACGTGGGCAGGCGGGTGCGGGCCGGAAATGGCGCTGACCGAGTTGGCCAGGCGGTGCGGATCGGGGATGGTGCTGGTCGGGCCGCTCGGGCCGAGGCCGGTGCCGGCCGAGCAGGCCGCGACGGCGGCCGGGACGAGGAGACCGAGTCGTTGGGGCGACGACGGGGCCTGGTGCACCCGGACGCCGGGCTGGGCATCGGCCCGGACCGTCGCCGGCAGCAGGACGTGCACGTCGTCCTGGAAGCCGGCGGCGTGCTCGACCCCGTGCAGGTACGCCGCCGACGGCCCGGCGAGCAGCGTGCCCGGCGGCAGGCGGAGCAGTGCGCCGCGGCAGGCCAGCGCGTGGTCGCGATCGAGGCGGGCGTCGGCGTAGACGTCCTGCCGGAGCCGGATCCAGGAGGCGCCCCGGAGCTGGTGCCGGGTGAGCAGGCCGCGCCGGATCACATCAGAGCCGCGGAAGACCTGCCAGGCCAGCTCGGGCGGTCGATGGGGATGAGGTGGCATGCCGACCAGCCTGGCGGCGACGGGCCGCCGCCCGGCACCCCTGTGGACAACCCACGAGCGCCCGCGACCGGCGGCCTGTGGACAACCACCACCACCCTCGGTCGCTGTGCTAGCGGTAGGGCGCCGACGATGGCCGAGCCCGGCGGCCGCCCCGGGCCGGGTCGCCGACGTGGCGGTAACCGCTGCCCGCCGATACCGCCACATCGCCGTGCTGGCGCAGCGACCCGCCGGACCCCGGCGGCCGCCTCAGGACAGCGCGGCGGCGATCGACTCGGCCGCGGCGGCGACCTGGGTGCCGACCTCGGTGACGTCGAGCGGGGTCAGCGAGACCACGCCGACGCTCGCCTCCAAACCCGGCACGCCGAGCACCGGCGCGGCCACCCCGTAGGCCCCGGACTGCAGTTCGCCGCTGGTGCTCACCGGGGCGGCGGCACCCGCGCGGCCGGCCAGGATGGCCCGTCCGGCCGCGCCCCGCTCCAGCGGGTGCCGGGATCCGGTCCGGTAGGCCACGTGGAACGAGGTCCAGCTCGGCTCGACCACCGCGAGGGCCACCCCCTCACCGCCCTCGACCACGGTCAGGTGGGCGGTCGCCCCGGCCTGCTCGGCGAGCCGGCGCAGCGCGGGCAGCGCCCCCTCGGCGAGCAGCGGCTGGGCCCGCCGGGCCAGGTGCAGCACGCCGGCACCGAGCCGGAGCCGGCCCTCGCCGTCGCGGCGCAGCATGCCGTGGCTGGTCAGCGCGCCGACCAGCCGGTAGACGGCCGCCCGGCCGATGCCCAGCCGGTTCGCCGCCTCGGTGACGGTCAGCCCGCCCGGCGCGTCGGCGACCAGGTGCAGCAGCCGCAGCCCCCGGTCCAGGGTCTGCGCCGTCTCTCCCGCCCGTGCCGCCGTGTCCACAGCACGCAGCGTACGACCCGGCTCCGGCCTACCTCGAAATGCGCGGACGGCTACCCTTGTACGGTGACGCTACGCCTGTATGACACCGCCACCCGATCGGTGCGGGACTTCGTCCCGCGGGAAGCCGGCAAGGTGGGGGTCTACCTGTGTGGTCTCACCCTCCAGGCCCCGCCGCACATCGGCCACCTTCGTTCCGGTGTCAACTACGACGTGCTGCGCCGCTGGCTCACCGCCTCCGGTTTCGAGGTCACCTTCATTCGCAACGTGACCGACATCGACGACAAGATCCTGGTCAAGGCGATGGAGCAGGGGCGGTCGTTCTGGTCGATCGCCTACGCCAACGAGCAGATCCTGGCCGCCTCCTACCGCGCGCTGAACGTGCTGCCGCCGACCTACGAGCCACGGGCCACCGGTCACATCCCGGAGATGCACGATCTGATCGCCCGGCTGATCGAGACCGGGCACGCCTACCCGGCCACCGACGGCTCCGGCGACGTCTACTTCGACGTGGCCTCCTGGCCGGCCTACGGGTCGCTGTCGGGCCAGTCGCCGGAGGACATGCAGTCCGCCGGTGACGCCCCGGAGCGGGGCAAGCGCGACCCCCGCGACTTCGCGCTCTGGAAGGGCGCCAAGCCGGACGAGCCGGCCGACGCCTACTGGCCGTCGCCGTGGGGCCGGGGCCGGCCGGGCTGGCACATCGAGTGCTCGGCGATGTGCTGGCGCTACCTGGGGCCCGAGTTCGACATCCACGGCGGCGGGCTCGACCTGACGTTCCCGCACCACGAGAACGAGATCGCCCAGTCGCAGGCCGCCGACCTGCCGTTCGCCCGCTACTGGGTCCACCACGGCCTGCTCGGCATCGGCGGCACCAAGATGGGCAAGTCGCTGGGGAACACCCTCGACCTCGACTACGTGGCGTCCCTCGGGGTGCGCCCGGTGGAGCTGCGCTACTACTACGCCGCCGCCCACTACCGGTCCCGCATCGACTACTCGGAGGACGCGCTGCGCGAGGCCGCGGTCGCGTACCGGCGGATCGAGGGCTTCGTGCAGCGGGCCGCCGAGCGGGTCGGCACCGGCCAGCCCGGTGAGCTGCCGGCCGGCTTCGTCGCGGCCATGGACGACGATCTCAACACGTCGGCCGCGCTGGCCGTGCTGCACGAGGTGGTCCGGGACGGCAACACCGCCCTGACCGGCGGCGACGATGTGACGGTACGCACCACGCTCGCCGCCACCCGGTCGATGCTGGATATCCTCGGCGTCGACCCCCTGGACCCGGCCTGGACCGGCGGCGGCCGCGCGGACGACCTGCGCGGCGTGGTGGACTCCCTGGTCGCGCTCGCCCTGGAGCAGCGCGCCCAGGCCCGCAGCCGCAAGGACTGGGCCGCCGCCGACGCCGTACGCGACCAGCTCAAGCAGGCCGGCGTGGTCGTCGAGGACACCGCCCAGGGCCCGCGTTGGACTATTGGAGAGCAGGACTGATGGCCGGCAACTCGCAGCGCCGTGGCCGGCGACTGACGCCGAAGGCGGGTGCCCAGAAGGGCTCCGGTGGCAAGAACAAGGACTCCCTCGCCGGCCGGGGCCGCACCCTCCCCGCCGACGAGCGGCCCTGGCACAAGGCCTACTCGGGCACCGAGAAGCTGCCCCAGCGCACCGCCTGGAAGCAGGACAAGGAGCGCCGCGCGGCGGCCGAGGAGGGGCGCGCCCCCAAGATCGGTCAGCCGGGCAGCAAGGACACCACCTGGGGCAAGGGTGGCGGCCGGGGCGTCCCCGCCGCCGCGAAGGGCCGTGGCGGCAAGCCCGCCGGCCGGTCCGGGCCGCGGGTCGCCCCCGGCCGCAAGTCGAACCCGGCCAAGGACAGCCCGGAGCTGCTGGTCGGGCGGAACCCGGTGCTGGAGTCGCTGCGCGCCCAGGTGCCGGCGACCGCCCTCTACACGGCCCAGGGCATCGACATCGACGACCGGGTCAACGAGATCATCCGCACCGCCGCCGACCGGGGCATCGCGATCCTCGAAATCAGCCGGGCCGAGCTGGACCGGATGACCGGCGGCGTGCTGCACCAGGGCGTCGGCCTCCAGGTGCCGCCGTTCGCCTACGAGCCGTTCGAGGACCTCATGGCGGCGTCGCTGGAGCAGGCCGCCCCGCTGCTGGTCGCGCTCGACGGGGTCACCGACCCGCGCAACCTCGGCGCCGTCATCCGGTCGGCCGCCGCCTTCGGCGCGCAGGGCGTCTTCGTACCCGAGCGGCGGGCCGCCGGGATCACGGCGACCGCCTGGCGGACCAGCGCCGGCGCGGCCGCGCGGGTGCCCGTCGCCCAGGTCACCAACCTGACCCGCTCGCTCAAGGCGTGCAAGGACGCCGGCTTCATCGTGGTCGGCCTGGACGCCGACGGGCAGACCGACCTCTACGACCTGGAGGCCGCGGTCGGCCCGCTCGTCGTGGTGGTCGGCTCGGAGGGTCGTGGGCTGTCCCGCCTCGTCGGGGAGACCTGCGACCTGACCGTCAGCATCCCGATGGTCTCCGACGTCGAGTCGCTCAACGCCAGCGTCGCCGCGGCGGTCACCCTCGCCGAGGTCGCCCGCCGCCGCTCCGTCGAGGCGTAACGACAGCACGAAAAAGGGGCGGTCCGCCGTGGCGGGCCGCCCCTTTCTTCGCGTACGTCAGATCCGGTTGCCGGTGGCGGCGTGGAAGACGTGGCTGCGGCCGGTGCGCGGCTTGACGAACACAGTGTCGCCCATGTTCGGCATCGAGCGCCGGTCGGTGCGGACCACGAACCGCTCGTTGTGGCCCTCCAGCGCGGCGTGGCCGTAGACGTTGGCGTCGGAGCCCAGGTCCTCGACCAGCTCGACCACGACCGGCATGCCGCCCTCGGTCGGGCTGACCAGGTCGCAGTCCTCCGGACGGAAGCCCACGGTCACCTTGCCGTCGCCGCCCTCGGCGCGGGCCGCCTCGACCTGCTCGCGGGTCAGCGGCACGTTCAGCTCGGCGAACGCCGCGCCGTTGTCGTTCAGCGGCACGGTCTTGATGTTCATGGCCGGGGAGCCCATGAAGCCCGCGACGAAGACGTTGGACGGGGTGTCGTAGAGCGCCCGCGGGGTGTCCACCTGCTGCAGGACGCCGTCGAGCATGACCGCGACCCGGTGACCCATGGTCATGGCCTCGACCTGGTCGTGCGTGACGTAGACCGTGGTGACGCCCAGCTTCGCCTGGAGCGAGGCGATCTGCGTGCGGGTCTGCACGCGGAGCTTGGCGTCGAGGTTCGACAGCGGCTCGTCCATGAGGAAGACCTGCGGCTCGCGGACGATCGCGCGACCCATGGCGACCCGCTGGCGCTGACCACCGGAGAGCGCCTTCGGCTTGCGGCTGAGGAACTCCTCCAGCTGGAGCAGCCCGGCCGCCTCCTTGACCCGCCGGTCGATCTCCGACTTCGAGGTCTTGCGCAGCTTGAGGGCGAACGCCATGTTCTCGTACACCGTCATGTGCGGGTAGAGGGCGTAGTTCTGGAAGACCATCGCGATGTCGCGGGCCTTCGGCGGGAGGTGGGTGACGTCCCGGTCGTCGATGTAGATCGCGCCGTCGTCGACGTCCTCCAGGCCGGCGAGCATCCGGAGGCTGGTGGACTTTCCGCAACCCGACGGGCCGACCAGGACGAGGAACTCCCCGTCACCGATCTGGAGGTCGAGCTGGTTGACCGCGGGGCGTTCGGTGCCCGGGTAGATCCGGGAGGCCTTCGCGTAGGTGACCGTAGCCATGGTGGAGCGCTTCCTTTCACCGGCAGGAACGTGCCGGACGATCCGAGTGGAAGGAGCGACCGGCACCCGAGGTGCCGGCCAACGGGCGGTCGACCGGGCAGCCGAGGCCAACCGGAGTGTCGTCCGTGTCACTGCACCGTAAACGGGTTTCCCGAACCTGCCAAGACGAGATGCGGCCGATGGGACCGAGTGCATAGCGCATAACGGTCAGGCGGGCACGGGGAGGCATCAATCTCCGCGACGCCCGGCCAGGATGGGCGTCGATCCGGCGGTGCCGAGGTCGGGAAATTGACGTTTTCCGTGCTCGGGAGACCTGCGGAACGGGATTTCCGGCGCTCAGTCGCTATGCTGACCCCGGACCACGCGCCCCTGTAGCTCAGCTGGCCAGAGCACTCGCCTTGTAAGCGAGATGTCGCCGGTTCGATCCCGGCCGGGGGCTCCAACACCATCAGGCATTTCGCGGCGGCAGCCGTCGCGAGAAAGCCGGATGACAGCAACGCTGACAGCAACGCGGTTCATGAAAGCCGCCCGTCGAGCTTGCCGAGCGCCTGACGCATCGCGTCAAGGTTGGCGTGAGCGTAGACCTTGAGGGTGATCTTCACGTCCGCGTGCCGGGCGATGGCCTGGACGACGTGCGGCGGGACGCCCAGCTCCATCAGCAGCGACACGACCGTGTGCCGCAGGTCGTGCAGGCGGACACCGGGCAGGCCGGCGGTCTCCCGGAGCCGAGCAAACGAGCGGCTGAGGTTGGTCGGCTCCAACGGGGTGCCCCGCTCGGAGGGGAAGACCAGGCCGCGGTCTTGCCAGACCTCGGCGAGCGCAGCCCGTTCGGCCTGCTGGCGCTCCTGGTGCTCAAGCAGAGCGAGCCACGTGACCTCGGGCAGCGGCAACACCGCCTCGGAGTCCTCGGTCTTGGCGTCCAGGACGTGGAGCTGTCCCGCCACCCGCTGGACGGTCTGCTGAACCCGCAGTGTGCCTTCGTCCAGGTCGACGTCCGACCAGCGGAGCCCGACCAGTTCACCGCGCCGAAGGCCCATCGTGGCGGCCACGACGTAGAGCGCATGGAGCCGGTGACCAGCAGAGGCGGCGAGGATCTTGCGCACCTGGTCGACGGACAGGCCCTTACCGACCTTGTAGCGAGGCGAGGGAACCCGGACGAGCTTGGCGACGTTGCGGGACACCAGCTCCTCGCGCATGGCGTGTTGGAGCGCGTTGCGCAGCACCGCATGCACGAACTGAATCTGTCGCGCGCTGGGGTAGCTCTGGCAGCAGCGGCCAACGGAGCAGCACCGCCGGCCAGCAGGACGGATCTTGTCGAGGCCGTTGGTGCAGCAGAGGCATTTGCGCCGGAAGTCGTCCATGAACGCCTTGACGTGCTGGACCTGCAAGCTGTCGAGGCGTTTGGTGCCGAGTGCGGGGATCAGATGCAGCCGGACGGCGCTCTCATATCCCCGCGCGGTAGTCGGCTTGAGGTCGGTGACGTACGCGGACAGCCAGTAGGGCAGGTAATCGGCGAGCTTCCAGGCCCGGTCGGGCACGGGTATGCCGCGCTGGGATCTCGACTTCAGCTCGACGAGCTTGGCGTGGGCTTCCTCCCAGGTCGCCCCGTAGACAAACTTGCGCTTGCGGCTGCCGTCGGTGGCGAGGACGTAGGCCTGTCCGACCCACCGGCCATCGCTGGCGCGCTGGTAGATGGAGCCTTCGCCGTTCGGGTTGCGGCGGGCGTTGGGCTGGCGGGGCTTGGGCTGTCTGGGCATCAGGCGGCTTCCTCGGTGAGCGTGGTGATGACTTCGTCGATGGCGGCGGCGGGGATCAGCCGGCGGCTACCGACCTTGAAGGAGCGCAGCCGGCCGGAGCGGATGAGGTCATAGACGAGCGAGCGGCCGATGCCGAGCGCTCGAGCGGCTTCCTCGACGCGCAGCACGCGAGGAGTGATCGGAGTCGGGTTGTTCAACGGGTGGCCTTCCTCGTGTGACGGGGCGGTGGTCAGGCGGCAGCGGGCGCGATGTCGGCCGGGGTGGCAAGTTCGTGGACCAGCTCTTCGCGGCCGGTGACTCGTCGCTCTCTGGCCATGGCGGCAGCGGTGTTGGCCAAGAGCGCATCTCCGCTGGTGTGCCAGCCGACGCCAGCGAAGGTGAGGGTGCCGACGACGAGCGTGGTGTCCTCGCCGATCTGGTCGACGGGTTGGCCGCCGGCGGTCGGGTGCTCGTGGGCCTGGTGCTCGTGTCGCCGGTACGCGATGCGGGTGTCGCGCAGCAGTTGGAAGGTCACCGAGTAGCGGCGGCCTTTGGTGAGGAAGTGGCCGCCGTAGCCGAGCATGTGAGCCCACCGCCGCAGCCGGGCGTACGGGTTGGCCGTCGCTGGTTTCGCCGGTTTGGTGTCAAGGCTGGCTTGACGCTGGGCGACGCAGACGGGGCATGCGGCGTAGCGGGTGTGGGTGCCGCAGTCGGGGCACTCCCGGCGGTCGACGAAGCCGGGCCGGGGTCGCTGCTCGCGGGGCCGCTCGGACAGGGGTCGGGGTGCGTTGGTGGGTCGGCCGATGCGCCAGCAGGCGTCGATGAGGCGGGCGGTGTGGTCGCCGTCGGGGTCGGCGTAGTCGCCGATGCTGTCTGCAGTCAGGCGGGTGGAGGTGTGCCCGGTGGCCTCGGTGCTCTTGGTGGCGTACTTGGCAAGGTATCCGGCGACCATGCCGTCGGTGACCTCGCCCGCTGCTCCGGTGCTGATCGGTCGGATGTCGAGGCCCTTGGACGGGTCGCCCCATGCGATCAGCCAGCCCTGCGGCTTGTCTGGGTGCGGCGGGGTGTGGAAGGCGATCTGCGCGGCAGCGGTCTGGAACGCGTCGACGAGGTCGTCGACGGTGAACCCGGCCGGTGGCGGGACGATCGCGTCGGGGTTGTCTGGGTTGACGCCGTCGAGGCGGGCGATGGCGTGGAAGTGCACCGCGGCTCGGGCTTGCAGTTCGGCGACTTTGCCGGGTGACAGCCGGACCGGGGCGACCTTGCGGGTCTTGCCGGAGGCGGTGGGGATCTCGACGCGGGGGATGCCGCGTTGGCGGGCGAGCTTGGCGAGGTGACGTTGGGCGGCTTGCTTGGTGCGGTGCCACAGCTCGCCGGAGAACACGTTCCAGACGACCTGGTGGTCGTGGTCGTAGCAGTCCAGGCACAGCGGCCGCCCGAGGACGGCGTCTTCGGTTTCGTGGCGTGCCCAGCAGACGGCGGGCCGACCGTGGCCGCAGACGCCGATGTCGCGGCGGGCGTGGCATGGTTCGGCGCGGCAGTCGCAGCGGCGGCGATTGGTGCAGGTGTGCCGCTTGACCACCCGGGAGTGGACGGGCCCGAAGGATGGGGCGGTGAAGGTGGCGAACACGGCCGGATGCTCGGCGACTGTCTCAGCGATGCCCTTGCCGCCGACGAGGCCGGCCCGCAGGAGTTGGAAGGCGTCGCGCTGGTAGGTCTGGGCGCAGGAGGGGCAGACGGTGGCGCGGCGGTTGCCGCAGGCGGTGTATATCGCGGAGTCGGGCATGCCGTCGGTGTGCCGGGAGTCGAGGACCCGGCCGGTGGCGGGGTCGACGGTGAGGAGTTGGCCGGCGAGGCGGATGGGGCGGGTGCAGCCGGCGGCGGAGCGGATGTGTTCGAGCCAGCCGAAGTAGTCGGGGCGGGTGGCGCGTTCGAACGCGGAGCCGGCGGCGGTGTAGCCGTAGACGGGCGGGACATCGGCGTTCGAGCCCACCCCCCGGGCCTTAGAGGCGCGGGGGGTGAGGTCCAGCGTCGAGGCCATCAACCGGCCACCCTGGTGGCGTGGTGGTTGGTGATGGTGCGTTCGGTGACGATGACCCGGCAGGCGCCGCATTGGCGCTTGGCCGGCTCGTGCCGATGGCAGGGAATGAGTGCGGTCTGTCCGCCGCAGCGGATGGTGACCGGTGCCCGGCAGGGTCCGCCGGGGATGACGTCGACGAGCGTCCGGCGGGTGTCGTAGGGGTGCGGGTCGGTGTGGGCGGGGCAGGTGTGGATGACCTGCTCGATATCGACGAGGTAGATGGTCATCGGGCACCACCGGTCAGGGTGGTCAGGAGCTGCCCGGCAACGGCCGGGGCGACGTCGAGCCGGTCGGCCAGCTCGGCGGCGGTAATCGGTGCCCCGGTGGACTGTTCGTGCTGCACGGCCGCAAACCGGGCCATGGGCAGCAGGTGGGTAGGGACGTCGACCGGCTCCGGGGCCGGCACGGTGACGGGCTCCGGCTCCACAGCCGGTGGCGTGGTGG
>NZ_WBKT01000075.1 GCF_008868175.1 Micromonospora sp. AMSO31t | reverse complement strand
CCCCACACGCCGCGCCCATCCGGCGTTGATCAAGGAGTTTGCGTCAGGATCCGGCCTCCCCGCGACGCAAACTCCTTGATCAACGCCGGATGGGCGCGGCGTGTGGGGTGGAAATGGGGGCGGCGGGTTCGTCGTTAGGATGAGTGCGCGACGGACGAGTCGACCGGGCGGTCGCGTCGGCGGGCTGCGGCCCGCCGCCGAGGAACGTCCGGACTCCACAGGGCAGGGTGGTTGCTAACGGCAACCCGGGGTGACCCGCGGGACAGTGCCACAGAAAACAGACCGCCGGCCCGATACGGGACGGTAAGGGTGAAACGGTGGGGTAAGAGCCCACCAGCATCCCGGGTGACCGGGATGGCTCGGTAAACCCCACCCGGAGCAAGGCCAAGAAAGGGTCGTCACCGCAAGATGACGATCCGCGCAGACGCTTGAGGGCGGCCCGCCCGATGTCTGCGGGTAGGCCGCTGGAGCCTGCCGGCGACGGTAGGCCGAGATGGATGGCCGCCGCCGGCCGCCCCTCGGGGCGTGCCGGTGACAGAATCCGGCGTACAGGTCGACTCGTCCGTCGCCCACCTACCGCCACGTCCACCTGCGGCAATCTCGCTCGGCATGGCGGCCTTCGTGAGATCAGGACGGGTTGGACATGGACCACGGCACCCGCGACGAGTTGCTCAGCCGCCTGGCTGAGGCAGTCGGATCCGTCACAGTCCCACACCCGACGCGGGTTGCGGTCGACGGGCCGCCCGCTGCGGGCAAGACCACGCTCGCCGACGAACTGGCCGTCGCCCTGCGCGCACAGGGCCGCGACGTCATCCGCGCGACGATCGACGATTTCCTCTTCCCGCGGTCGCGGCGCTACCCGCGCGGCGAGTACTCGGCCGAAGGCTGCTACTTCGACACGCACGACCACGGCGCGTTGAACCGGGCTCTGCTCGATCCGCTCGGCCCAGGCGGAGATCGACGCTTCCAACACGCGGTGTACGACCACACCGCGGATACGGTGCTGTCTCCGCCGGTCATGACTGCCACCGCCGACGCCGTGCTGGTCTTCGACGGCGTCTTCCTCATGCGCCCGGAACTGATTGATCGGTGGGACCTGCGCATCTTCGTGTCGACCGCGCTAGCGAAGACTGTGGATCGTGCCCTGATCCGAGAGCGGCGGGTGTTGTCCCGGGCCGACATCGAACGGCGCTGGCGCGAGCGTTACATCCCCTCCCAGCAGCTCTACTTCGCTACGGTCCGCCCGACCGATCACGTCGACATCGTCGTGCACAACGACGAGCCTCAGCAGCCGGTCTGGGAGACGCGAACACACTGACCGCGCTCAGCTCGGCATGAGCGGACCTCTCGCCAGCGCCGCCCCGCAGGCAAGCGCTGGGCGTCATGTGAGACCAGGCAGTTGCGGGCCTGAAGCCCTGGCAAGGACGGTCATGTTCATTGCTGTCCGCGTCGACGATCTTGGTGGAATGAGAGTTCCCGCGAGCCCTCGGTGGGCGTACGGCACCCGCATGCCGTCCCCCGATAGGGGGACGTCGATCACGTGGCTGGGTGAGGCGCCGTGCCGAGGTGCGATGGCATCGTCGGCCCATGAGGCGATCGGGACAACGGAACCACCTCGAATTGCGACGGCGTCACACCGCTCAGGAGATCAGCCAGGAATCCCCCGACGCAACGGCGCTGCGCACACCACCGCCGCCACCCTGGGCGCGCCGCGCGGGGCACGTCGCGTGGATCGCCCCGGTCCTCGGCTTCATCCCACTGCACATCCCCTGGATTCTCGGCATCCCGCTGTTCGCCAATCCCGATCCGTTCCGGGAGTGGTACCACGGTCGCGGACCGGGTGTCGGCGACCACCCGGTTGACGGGTTCCTCGGCCTACCCGCCGGCGCGTTCTACCTCAGCATCCTGTGCATCCTGGCCGGACTTGGCGGAGTTCTGGCCCTCGGACTCATCAGCGACTGGGGTCTGGTCTTTCCACGCTGGATACCGGTGCTGCGCGGGCATCGGGTGCCACGATGGCTGCCGTTGACGCCGACGGTCCTGGGATCCGCATTGATGATCGGCTACGCGGTGACGCTGCCCTGGCAGTTCGCGGCCGAACGCGCCGACGCCAGCCCGGGGGACGACATCTTCACCACCCCCGGTGTCCTCATCGGCCTGCCCCTGCTGCTGGCATGGGCAATCGCATTGCCCATGGCCGGCTGGTCCTACTACCGCCGCACGCGGGCGCCGCGCCGGTGACCGTTGGCGGCCGGGGATCGTCCTGTTCTGCCGGGCCGACCCCTCGCGCCGATGGGCGAGCACGTCGTTCCGCCTGCCCGCCGAGAAACCCGTTGCCAGTGACGCGCACCGGATGTGTGGTTGATCGGCCGCCAATCACCGGAGGGGACGTGCCATGTCGCTGCCCACGCCCACGCTGCACACCCCTCGCCTGAGGCTGCGTCCCTTCGACGACGCGGATGCGAGCGACCTGTTCGCGCTGCACAGCAACGCGTACGTGCTGCGTTACTGGGACTCGCCGCCGTGGAGCGATCGCGCGCGCTCGGAACGCTTCATCGCGGCGTGCCGGCAGATGGCGGAGGAGGGCACCGGGGCGCGGCTGGCCGTGGATCGCGGCTCCGACGGGGCGTTCATCGGCTGGTGCAGCCTGAACCGGTGGAATCCGGACTACCGCAGCGCATCGCTGGGCTACTGCTTCGACGATGCGGCGTGGGGCCACGGCTATGCGACGGAGGCCGCGCGCGCCGTGCTGCGATGGGCATTCGACACGCTGGACCTGAATCGCGTCCAGGCGGAGACCGACACCCGCAACGTGGCGTCCGCCCGCGTGCTGGAGAAGCTCGGGTTCGTGCGTGAAGGGACGTTGCGGGAGGACTGCGTCGTGGACGGCGAGGTCTCCGACTCGTGGGTCTACGGGCTGCTCAGGCGGGAGTGGCGGCCGTCGTCCTAGCTGGCGGCCGGTAGTCGCTGCGGCGCGCGGGCCGGGGGTCGGGCGGGCGAGCGGCGGGACAGCAGCCATCCGGTCAGCGCGGCGACGAGGCCGGCCAGCCCGGCCGCCGCGAAACCGCCCCCTGGTACGGAGGCGGTGATCGCCACCCCGACGATCGGGGATCCGAGCGCGAAACCCGCGCTCAGCGCCGAGGATTGCAGACCGGTCGCCTCGCCCCGCACACTGGGCGGCGCCAGCCGGCTCACCGTGTGGGCCACCGCGGAAAGAGTCGGCGCGGCGAGCAGCCCTGCCCCGGCGCCGGCCACGCACAGCCACGGCCAGTCGTGGGCCAACCCGGCGGGAATGGTCGCCAGCCCGAGCAGACCGAGCACCAGCCACGTGGGCAGTGGTCGGGGGAGCACCCCGTACACCAGCCCGCCGACGATGGAGGCCACGCCGTAAGTTGCCACGACCGCGGCTGCCCACGGCACCTGGCCGGCTTCTTCGAGGGTGGCGACGATGGCCAGGTCGGTGCCGCTGAGCACCGTCGTGGCGCCGAACGCCATCACCAGCGCGGCGATCATGTGCGGGCCGAGCCACTCCCGGCGACGGGGGCGGGCGCCCGTGTCGGCGTCCGCCTCGTCGTCGGCGCGCAGTGGCGGGTTGAGCACGGCCATCCCCGCTCCACCCGCCGCGATGGCGGCACCGACGCCCCAGGCGACCACGCCCGGGGAGACCTCCGCCGCGAAGAAGATCACGATGGCCGGGCCCACCACGTACGACAGTTCGCCCTGCACCGATTCCAGCGCGAACGCCGCGCGCCGCAGTCCCGGCGTCGTCATCGCGGTGATCGCCTGCCTGGTCACGAGCTGGGCCGGCACCATCAGCAGGCCCGCGGCGAAGGCGGCGCCCACCAGGATCCCGTACGGCAGGAGCGGCACGCTCAGCCAGAACACGACCTGCAGTACGACAGTGGTCACCAGCACGACACGCGGGCCGCGCCGATCGATCATGCGGCCGAGCAGCGGCCCGCCCAGCGCCACCCCGGCGGTCAGGGCCGCCGCGACGCCACCCGCGGCCGCGTAGCTCAGGTCGAGGCCCAGCACGACGTACATGGTCAGCGCCATCACGTCGGCGGTGATCGCGACGCGGGCGAGCAGCGAAACGCCCAGCAGCGACGCCATCCCCGGCACGGCGAGCACCCGTCGGTATCCGGTCACCTGCCGACGCTAGATCCGCGGGCAGCTCACAGGAAGTGGCTAGTTTGCTGGCACCGCCATAATGAATGGTTATGGCCAGGGACCTTGAGACCACATTGCTGCGGTCGTTCGTGACCGCCGTGCGGGCGGGCAGCATCAGCCGCGCCGCGACCGCGCTCGGACACACCCAGCCCGCGCTCAGCCAGCAGTTGCGCAAGCTCGAGAGGGTCGTCGGCCGCCCGCTGCTCAACCGGTCGCCGTCCGGTGTCTCGCCCACCCGGGCGGGTGAGGAGCTGCTGCCGTACGCCGAACGCATCCTCTCGCTCTCCGCACAGGCACTCACCGAAACCGGACGCGCGCTCACCGGCCACTGCGTCGTCGGGTTGCTCGAAGACCTCGCCGCGTCCCAGCTTCCGCAGGCCCTCGCCGACCTCGCCCGGCTGCACCCCGGCGCGACGCTGGAGGTGCTCAGCATTTCCAGCGCCGCGATGCGGGAGGCCTATGACGCGGGCCGCGTCCAGCTCGTGCTCGACGCGCTGCCGGACCTTCCCGGGCCGCCCCGCTGGACGGTGCGCCGCCCGCTGGTCTGGGCGATCGGCCCGGGAGTGGACGTGGCTGCCGACCCCCTGCCGGTGGTGCTGTTCTCGAACCCCTGCTCCTGGCGTACGTCGGTGCTGGAGACGCTGGAGCGTACCGATCGGCGGTGGCGGGTGGCGTTCGAGAGCAACAGCCTCCTCGGTGTGCTCGCCGCGGTGCGGGCCGGGCTCGGCGTCGCGGCGCTCATGCCCGCGAACCTCGATCCGGCCATGGCCTGTCACGACGCGGCCGCCCTGCCCACTCTGCCGGACATCGAGTTCGGCCTGGCACGGCACCCACGGAACGAGGGTGATCCGCTGATCGATGCCGTGGAGACCGCGCTCCGGCGCACGATCTGAAGGTCGCTGGCGTGCCGCAGGCCTGCCGGCGGTGATTCCGCAGGAGCCAATCACCACGGGAATCCGGCGTACCCTCGACCCGTCCGTCGCCCGCTGCGCCGGATGTCCGGTTCGACCACCTCCTGGGACGTCCGTCTCACGGGTCGCCGGAAGCGGAACTTGCCGGGGCGCAACTAGGATCGTGGGGTGGTTCAGGCGGAGGTCCTGGGGGACGAGCAGTGGTTGCGCCGTATCGAGGCGGTGACCGACGCGACGCTGTCCCGACTCGATGTGGCCGACCTCTTCGACGAGCTGCTCGATCGGGTGCGTGACCTGCTGCGGGTCGACACGGCCGCGATCCTCCTGCTCGACGTCCGCGCCCAACAGCTGGTGGCCACCGCCGCCCGGGGGCTGGAGGAGGAGGTCCGGCAGGGTTTCCGGGTCTCCGTCGGCCGCGGGTTCGCGGGCCAGGTCGCGCTCACCCGTCAGCCGGTCATCATCCAGACCGTGACCGGCGACAACGTCGTCAACCCGGTGCTCCTCCAGACCGGGGTGCGGTCCCTCCTGGGCGTGCCGATCATGGCCCGGGGCGACCTCGTCGGCGTGCTGCACGTGGGCACCCTGTCCCCCCGACAGTTCACCCTCGACGACGTCCGCCTGCTCGAACTGGTCGCCGACCGGGTCAGCCTGGCCAGCAGCGCCCGGGCGAACACCCTGGACCAGACCGCTGCCCTGGCCCTGCAACGGAGCCTGATCCCCGCCGAGCTGCCCCGCCTGCCCGACCTGGAACTGGCCGGCCGGTACGTTCCGGGCCACGCCTCCGGCGTCGGCGGCGACTGGTACGACGTCTTCCCCCTGCCGTCCGGCTGGCTGGTCGTGGTCGTCGGCGACGTCTCCGGGCACGGGCTCCAGTCCGCCGTGGTGATGGGCCGGGTCCGCAGCGCGCTGCGCGCCTACGCGCTGGTCTCCGACGACCCGGCGGAGGTGCTCACCCTGCTCGACCGGAAGGTGGTCCACTTCGAGGCCGGCAGCCTGACCACCGCGCTGTACGTGATGATCTCCCCCGACCGGGAGACCCTGCGCATCTCGGTGGCCGGCCACCCGCGCCCGGTGCTGGCCGCGCCCGGCCACCCGAACACCGTGCTCGACGCGCCGATCGATCCGCCGCTCGGCGCGGGCCGGATCCGGGCGCGCCGCGCCATGACGGCCGAATTCCTGCCCGGCTCGGTCCTGGTCGCCTACACCGACGGGCTGGTCGAGCGTCGCGGGGAGCTGTTCGACGCCGGCGTGGCCCGGCTGACCGCGGCCGTCCCGCTGGCTCCCGTCGACACGGTGGCCGCCACGGTCATGGCCACGCTGGACACCGAGCACCCCACCGACGACATCGCGCTGCTGGCCGTCCGCCGGCTGCCCCGATAGCCCCGCGTCAGCCCGCCGGCCAGTTCCGCAGCAGGGCGTCGAGCGCGTCGAGTGTGCGGGACCAGCTGGCGTCGGTCGTACGCGGCGTGTGGCGGAAGCCGCCGGCCCGCTCCAGCGACACGTAGCCGTGGAAGGTGCTGTGCAGCAGACGCACGGCGTCGGTCTGGTCGGGCTCGGCCAGCTGGTAACCGCGCAGGATCGCCCGGGTCATGTCGGCGTGCCGCCGTGCCGCGCTCGCCTCGGCCGTCTCCCGGTCGAGTTGCAGCTGTGCCGCGGCGTACCGGCCGGGGTGCTGGAGGGCGTAGCCGCGGTAGGCGTCGGCGAAGGCGACCAGCGCGTCCTTGCCCGCCCGGCCGGCGAGCGCGTCGGCGGCGCGGTCGGCCATCTCCGCCAGGGCCAGCACCGCCACCCGGACGCGCAGCTCCTGGGCGTTCCTGAGGTGGAAGTACAAGCTCGCGTCCTTCACCCCGAACCGGCGGGCCAGCGCCGAGACGGTGACGTTCTCGAAGCCGACCTCGTCGGCCATGTCCGCCGCGGCCAGGGTCAGGCGCTCGATCGTCAACCCCGTACGGGCCATGTGTCCCACCCCACGTCTCGATGTTCTAGCCTTTTGCCTAGGAGGTCTAGACTAGCGCCTATGACACCCCTGTCCGAGCCCGCCATCCGGGCCTCCTTCGTCAATTGCACCAAGGGCGAGGCGAAGCGCCTGGCCCTGCCCCGGGATCTGGCCGAGAGGCCGTGGTCCGACCTCGACTTCCTCGGCTGGCGCGACCCCGGCGCGGCGGAGCGGGCCTACCTGGTCGCCGAGTCCGGCGCCGGGCTGCTCGGGGTGGCCCTGCGGGTGGCGTCGCAGGCCGGGCGGGCCCGGCGCAGCATGTGCTCGCTCTGCCTGACCACGCACACCGGGGACGGTGTCTCGCTGATGACCGCCCGCAAGGCCGGGCCGGACGGGCGGGCCGGCAACTCGGTCGGCAGCTACCTCTGCGCCGACCTGGCCTGCTCGCTCTACCTGCGGGGGAAGAAGAACGCCGGCCGCCGCCTCGACGAGTCCATCACGCTCGCCGAGAAGATCGACCGGACCACCGCCAACCTGGCCGCCTTCCTCCAGCGGGTCGTCGAGTGACGTCGCCCCCCACCCTATGTAGGACTACGATATAGTCCCGTCATGCGGTTGACGATCCCGGTGGCGAAGGTGCTCTCCGCGCTCCTCGCCGACCCCGAGGCCCCGCGCTACGGGCTCGACCTCATGAAGCTCACCGGTCTGCCCAGCGGCACCCTCTACCCGGTCCTGCACCGGCTCCAGGCGGCCGGCTGGCTCGCCGCCGACTGGGAGGACGTCGATCCGGTCGCTGCCGGCCGGCCCGCCCGCCGCTACTACCGGCTCACCGGCGAGGGGGTGCGTGCCGCCCGGCTGGCGCTGGCCGAGCTGCGCGCCCTCGCCCCGCCGGGCCGGGCGTCCCGGGGCGGCGCCGAGCCGACGGGAGCCCCGGCGTGGTGACGCGGCGGCTGGCCGTTCTCCTGCTCCGGCGGGCCGCGCGGCGCTGGCCGGCGGAGCTGCGCACCGCGCTGATCCGCGAGTGGGACGCGGAGCTGCACGTCCTGGCCGGCCACGGGCAACGGTGGCGGATGCTCCGCTTCGCGGCCAGCCTCGCCGCCAGCCGGGCCGGTGCGCCGGTGGTCGACCGGGCCGTGCTGCACCGGCGGCTGCGGCACACCGCCGGGGTGCTGCTGCTCGCCCCGCCGGCGTGCGTCACGGTCGTGCTGCTCGCCGCCGTGGTGATGAACCTGGCGTACGCCGTGCTCGACGTCCGGGTCGCCTGGGCGACCGCCGTGCAGCTGCCGCTCTGGTCCGGCCTCACCGCCGGGGCGGGCGCGCTGCTCGCCCTCGCCGTCACCCGGGCCGCGCGGCGGACCGTACGCACCGGACAGCTGGCCACCGCGCTCGGCGTCGTGCTGCCGATCGGGCTGACCGTGACGGTGGTCCTCGCCGCGTTGGCCGGCCAGGGCGAGTCGGGCCTGCCGGGGACCGTACCCGGGCTCCTGCTCTGGCTCGCCGTGCTGGTGCCGGTCCTCTGGGGCGCGGGGGTCCTGGCGCGCCGGGGACGGACCCGGCTGGCCTGGTTCGTCGGGGTGCTCGGCGCACTGGTCGCGGCCGACGCGGCGGTCGTCCTGGCGGTGGTCTCCGCCATCCCGGCGGCCCCCGTGGGGCCGGTCGCCGACGGCCTGCCCGCGGACACGGTGGACCGCGTCTCCGCCCCGCTGTGGCTGCTCACCTGCTGGACCGACTCGTCGTTCGGGCTGCCCCGCCCCACCGCCTGGGAACGGTTCCTCATCACCGACCGGGTGCTCGTCGAGCCCGTCTTCTACCTGGCCTGCACCCCGTACGCGGTGGCCTACACCGTCGCCGCCGCCCGGCCGGCGCCGGCCGTCGAACCCGTGCCGGAGCCCGTCCCGACATCCACCTGACGCCGGCCGCCGGCCCGCCGCACGACGGGCCGGCCCGGTCGGGTCAGCTCTCCCAGGCCGCGATCCGGCCGGCTCGCTCGTAGTGCCGGACCAGCTCCGCGTCGATCCGCTCGGCCCGGGCCTCGGTGAGCACCACGGCGGGGTCCTGCCAGGACCGCGCCGTGAGCATCCGGTGGCGCAGACCGGCCGGGGGATGGGTGGCGAACAGCGACATCTCCTCCCGGACGGAGAGCTGGCGCACCAGCGGCAGCCGGTCGACCGCCGCGGCCAGCGAACGGGCCGTCCCGGCCCGCCAGGCCGCCGCCCCGTGCCCGCCCCGGGCCGCCTGCCGCACCACCAGCGCCACCGACTCGGTGCTGAGCAGCACGTCGAGCAGGCGGGTGGCGCCCGCCGTGCCCGCCGCCCGGGCGGCCATCTCGTCGGCCAGGTACTCGGCCCGCTGGCTCCCGCGCAGGGCGGTGGCGGCCAGCGCCAGGTGGCCGGCGAAGAGCAGCCGGGACAGCACCCAGGACACCATCCGGCCCAGCCACTCGCCGATCAGCACGATGAAGCCCGCGTCGTGCGTGCCGGGCGCCGGCCGGAACAGGTCGGCGGCGCTGCCGAGCATCGTCAGGGCCGGCTGGGTGAGCGGACCACGCCGTACGTCGCCGTTGACGAAGTGGCCCAGCTCGTGACCGAGCAACGCCACGCGCGCCGGCCCGTCGAGTGCGCCCCACAGCGGCAGTCCGAGGCAGAGCAGCCGCCGCCGGCGCAGGCCCACCGCGGTCGCGTACGCGTTGAGGTCGTTGTCGACCCCCAGCACGTGCGGCACCGGCGCGCCGATCCGGGTCGCCACCTCCTCGACCAGGGCGTGCAGCTCGGGCGCCTCGGCGCGGGTGAGCACGTCCACGTCCGGCGGGACGCGGCCGAAGCGGGGGCGCAGCGCCAGCGCCAGCCCGATGAGCGCCAGCCCCAGGACGACCGCGAAGTTCGGGAACGGGTACGCGAACAGCAGCCACACCCCGGTCACCGCGAGGGCCAGCACCCCGGCCAGGAGCAGTACGGAGATGCCGACGGTCAGCGCGCCGGCCAGGCTCCACCCGGCGGACTCCAGGGGCCGGCCGACCAGGGCCGCGTACTGCTGGCGGGTCAGCCGGCCGGCCAGCCGGTGGGTCCGCCGGTCGATCCAGGACCAGCCCAGCTCGGGTGCCTGGCGGGCCCGGTCGTATCCGTCGAGGTTCCACTCGCAACCGGCGCACCAGGGCAGCGCCTCGCGGATCGAGACCGTCGCCGCCCCGCACTTCGGACACGTTTCCGTGCCCGCCGACGTGGTGATCATGAGCGGTGATCCTGTCGGGAACGGGCCGCCGCGGGTACCGGCCGTTCGGGGGAGACGCCGGTCAGCGGGGGCAGGGCAGCCGCTCCAGCGGCGCGGGGGTGGCCCCCGGGCGCACCGACTGGGCGAAACAGCCGGCCGCCTCGGCCCGCTGCCAGCCGAACACCGACGCGGCGGTCTTCGCCACGCGTACCCGGAAGACCAGCCGGACCTCGGCGACACCCGCCGCCGCCGAGAGGACGTCGACGCCGTCCACGGTGTCGGCGGCGAGCCGCAGGTCGGCCTCCCGCGCGGCCGGCTCGGCCAGCAGGAGGGTCCGGGTGCGCTGGGCGGTGGCCGTCACCTCCCGGTCGGCCCGGCGTTCCAGTCGGTGCTGGGACCGGTCCCGCAGCAGCGGAACCCCCAGCGTCAGACCGACCGCCACGAGCACCGCCAGCGCCGTGGCGGCCACCAGCCCCCGCCGGCGTGCCGACCGTCGTCCCCCGAACCGCACCCCGGGATTGTGCGCCCTCGACCCGGCAGCCGGCTGCCCCGTCTTCCGCCGGTTCCGGCCCGGAACCGCTCTGACCAGGTCTACTGTGGAGGACATCGGCGACTATTTACGCCGTTCCGGTGGCGGCCGGGCGGTTCGCGGTGCACAGTGATCGCATGAGCGACGACGGACGTGGTGGCGGGCACTACTACTGGTGCACCCGCCACCACCGGGTCGAGACCGATGCCGACGTGTGTCCCGCGAAGCACGTTCTCGGACCGTACGCCTCAGCCGCCGACGCGGAGAACGCCCTGCAGCAGGTGCGGGCGCGCAACGAAGCGTGGGAGGCCGAGGACGCCCGTTGGGCCGGGGAGGACAGGTAGACGGCGCGGGACGGCCCGCGTCGAGGTGATCCGTGCTCCGCGAGGGCGAGAGCACGTCCCCAGGAAAGGGAACCGAGATGGCCGAAGCACAGCAGGCCACCCGCCCGGCCGCGAAACGGACGACCGCGAAGAGGACCACCGCGGGCAGGACGACGGCCACCAAGGCGTCCCCGAACGCCTCCGGCGCCGGCGCCGGTCGGGTGCCGGCGAAGAAGGCCGCCGCGAAGAAGGCGACCGCCAGGAAGGCCGTGTCGGCGGCACGGAAGGCGCCCGCGAAGAAGGCGCCGGCCACGAAGACCACCGCCAAGAAGGCCCCCGCCAAGAAGACCACCGCGAAGAAGGCCACGACGGCGCAGAAGGCGGCCGCGAAGAAGACGACGGCGGCGAAGAAGACCACCGCGGCGAGGAAGACGACGACCGCGGCCAAGCGGACGACGGCGACCGCGGCGAAGCGGACCACGGCGACCGCGGCGAAGCGGACCACGGCGGCGAAGAAGGCCCCCGCCAAGAAGACCACGGCCGCGAAGAAGACCACCGCCGCCAAGAAGGCGCCCGCCAAGAAGACCACCGCCTCGACGCGTCCCGCGGCGCGCAAGACGGCGGCGAAGAAGGCGCCCGCCAAGAAGGCCACCACCGCGAAGAAGACCACCGCGGCGAAGAAGGCCCCGGCCAAGAAGACGACGGCCGCCCGGACGACCACCGCGCGCAAGGCGCCGGCGCGCAAGGCCACCGCCTGACGGGGTTCGCCGTCCGCTGACCGGCGCGCGCCGGTCAGCGGATCACGCGGGGCGCTGTCAGGATTGACCCCGTGGTGATCCGACGCGTACTGGCGCCCCGCATCGACTTCGGCGCGCTGCGCCGCGAGCTGGGACTTTCCGAAGACTTCCCGGCCGCGGCGCAGCGCGAGGCCGACGCGGCCGCCGCCGCGCCGCTGCCGGCCGTCGCCGACCGGACCGACGTCCCCTTCGTCACCGTCGATCCGGCGGCGTCGCGCGACCTCGACCAGGCCATGCACCTCGCCCGCCGTCCCGGTGGCGGTTTCCGCATCCGGTACGCGATCGCCGACGTGTTCACCCACGTCCGACCCGGCGGGGCGCTCGAGGCGGAGACGTGGCGCCGGGGGCAGACCGTCTACCTGCCCGACGGGAACGTGCCGCTGCACCCGCACACGCTCAGCGAGGGGGCGGCCAGCCTGCTGCCCGACGCCGACCGGGCCGCGGTGCTGTGGACCATCGACCTGGACGCCGACGGCGGCACGGTCGCCGTCACCCTCGAACGGGCCCGGGTGCGCAGCCGGGCCAAGCTCGACTACTCGGGCGTGCAGCGCGACGCCGACGCCGGCCGGCTGCCCGAGCCGATCGCCCTGCTGCCCGAGATCGGCGCCCTGCTCACCGCCCGCGGGCTGCGCCGGGGAGCGATCAACCTGCCGCTGCCCGAGCAGGATGTCGAGCCGGACGGCGACGGCTGGCGGCTGGTGCTGCGCGGGCCGGGCCCCATGGAGGAGCACAACGCCCAGATCTCCCTGCTGACCGGGATGGTCGCCGCCGACATCATGCTGGCCGGCCGGATCGGCCTGCTCCGCACGATGCCGCCGCCCCGGCCCGAGGCGGTCGACCGGTTGCGGCTGGCCGCCGGGCCGCTCGGCGTGCCCTGGCCGGCCGGCGCGACGGTCGGCGCGGTGCTCGCCGGGCTGGACGCCTCGCAACCCCGGGCGGCGGCCTTCGTCGACCAGGCCGCCGAGCTGATGCGCGGCGCCGCGTACACGGCGTTCGACGGCGAGGTGCCCGAGCAGCCGGAACACGGCGGCGTGGCCGCCGCGTACGCCCACGTCACGGCGCCGCTGCGTCGGCTCGCCGACCGGTACGCCACCGAGGCCTGCCTTGCCCTGCACGAGGGCCGGGAGGTGCCCGACCACGTCCGCGCCGTGCTGCCGAAGCTGCCCGAGGTGATGGCGACCACCGACCGGACCGCGTCCGCGGCCACCCGGGGCGCGGTCGAGCTGGCCGAAGCCGTGCTGCTGGCGCACCGGGTGGGCGAGACCTTCGAGGCGGCGGTGGTGGACGTCGACGAGCCGCGCCCGGCGGGCAACGGCCGTCCGGGGCGGCAGCCCGGCGGCACGGTCGCCCTGGACGAGCCGCCGGTGCGCGCCCGCTGCACCGGCGACCTGCCGCTCGGCGAGCGCGTCCGGGTGCGCCTGACCGCCGCCGACCCGGTCCAGCGCAAGGTCGCCTTCGAGAAGGCGTGAGGCCGGGAGCGCGGGGATTCTCACAGCGCCCGGCCGCGCCGCCTCGCGGTGACCTTTGCGAGGATGACCCGTATGGCTTACGACGCGACCACCCTGCCCGACGTCTCCGGGCTGACCGTCGGCATCATCGGTGGCACCGGCGACCAGGGGCGGGGCCTCGCCTACCGGTTCGCCCGGGCCGGGCAGACCGTGCTGATCGGCTCCCGCGCCGCCGACCGGGCCGCCCAGGCCGCCGCCGAGATCGCCGCCCTGCCCGGCGTGCCGGCCGGCGCCACCGTGTCCGGCGCGGACAACGACGAGGTCGCCCGCCGCAGCGACGTCGTGATCATCGCGGTGCCGTGGGACGGGCACGCCGCCATCGTCGGTGCGCTGGCCGGTCCGCTCGCCGGCAAGATCGTCATCGACTGCGTCAACCCGCTCGGCTTCGACAAGCAGGGCCCGTACGCGCTGACCGTCGCCGAGGGCAGCGCCGTGCAGCAGGCCGCCGGGCTGCTGCCCGACTCCCGGGTCTGCGCCGCGTTCAACCACGTCAGCGCGCCCCTGCTGGCCGACCCGGAGGTCGACCGGATCGACCTCGACGTGCTGATCTGCACCGAGGACCGGGAGCTGGTCGGCGTGGTCGCCGCGCTCGCCGCCCGGATCCCCGGGATGCGGGGCATCTACGCCGGCCGGCTGCGCAACGCCCACCAGATCGAGGCGTTCACCGCCAACCTGATCGCGATCAACAAGCGCTACAAGGCGCACGCCGGCATCCGCGTCACCGACCTGTGACGTCGTACCCGTGCGGCACCGAGTTCTTCGTGGTCTGACCGGCCGGGCGGCGCGGCCCGGGAGCCGCGCCGCCCGGCGTGCGGGTCAGAAGGTGTGCTCGGCGGCCGGGAACTGGCCGCCGCGCACCTCCTCGGCGTAGCGGCGGGTCGCGTCGGTCAGCGCGCCCGCCAGGTCGGCGTAGCGCTTCACGAAGCGCGGGGCCTTGCCGGTGCGCAGCCCGGCCATGTCCTGCCAGACCAGCACCTGCCCGTCGGTGTCCGGACCGGCGCCGATGCCCACCGTCGGGATGCGCAGCTCGGCGGTGATCCGCTTCGCCACCTCGCCGGGCACCATCTCCAGCACCACCGCGAAGGCGCCCGCCTCGGCCACCGCACGGGCGTCCGCGACGACCTCCTCGGCGGTGTCGCCCCGGCCCTGCACCCGGTAGCCGCCCAGGGTGTGCTCGCTCTGCGGGGTGAAGCCGATGTGCGCCATCACCGGGATGCCCGCGCCGACGATCGCCTCGATCTGGGCGGCGCAGCGCCGGCCGCCCTCCAGCTTCACCGCGTGGCAGCCGCCCTCCTTCATGAACCGCACCGCCGTCCGCAGCGCCTGCGTCGGCCCCTCCTCGTAGGAGCCGAAGGGCAGGTCACCGACGATCAGCGACTGCCGGGTCGCCCGCACCACCGCGCGGACCAGGGGGAGCAGTTCCTCGGCAGTCACCGGCAGGGTCGTCTCGTAGCCGAAGACGTTGTTCGCCGCCGAGTCGCCGACCAGCAGCACCGGGATCCCCGCCTGGTCGAAGATCGAGGCGGTGTACTGGTCGTACGAGGTGAGCATCGCCCAGCGCTCGCCGCGCTCCTTGGCGGCGATCAGGTCGCGGGTGCGGACCCGTCGGGTGGCCGGCCCGCCGTAGAGGGCGGTCACCTCGGTCGGGGTGGACTCCACCATGACTCTCTCCTTCCTCGAGGCCGCGTTCGCGGTCCCCGGGTTCCGCCGCGATCGTCGCACCGGGGCACCGGCCGGGGGCAGGGCGGAGTGGAGGATTTCACTCGCGGCGCGGCGCGGGTCAGCCGTCCTCGCGCCACCGGTTGGTGACCGGCAGCCGCCGGTCCCGGCCGAACGCCTTCATGGAGATCTTGGTGCCCGGGGCGGACTGGCGGCGCTTGTACTCGGCGGTATCCACCATCCGCAGCACCCGGTCGACGACCGCCGGGTCGTGGCCGGACGCGATGAGGCCCTCCCGCCCCAGGTCGCCGTCGACGTAGCCGATCAGGATCGGGTCGAGCACGTCGTATTCCGGCAGGCTGTCGCTGTCGAGCTGGCCCGGGCTCAGCTCCGCCGACGGCGGCTTGCCGATCGAGTTCGCCGGGATCGGCGGCGTCTCGCCGCGCCGCTCGGCATCGGCGTTGCGCCACTTGGCCAGCCGCCAGATCAGCGTCTTCCAGACGTCCTTGACCGGGTTGTAGCCGCCCACCGAGTCGCCGTACAGGGTGGAGTAGCCCACCGCCAGCTCGCTCTTGTTGCCGGTGGTGAGGACCAGGTGGCCCTCCTGGTTCGACAGCGCCATGAGGATCACGCCGCGGACGCGGGCCTGGAGGTTCTCCACGGCCACGCCGGAGAGCGACAGGTTGGCCAGGAAGGCGTCCACCATGGGCTGGATCGGCTCGACCCGGAAGTCGAGGCCGGTGCGCTTGGCCAGCTCCTCGGCGTCGGCACGGGAGTGCTCGGAGGAGTGCTGGCTGGGCAGCGACACCCCGACCACCCGCTTCGCGCCGAGCGCGTCGACGGCGAGGGCCGCCACCACCGCCGAGTCGATGCCGCCGGACAGGCCGAGCACCACCGACGGGAAGCGGTTCTTGTTGACGTAGTCGCGCAGGCCCAGCACCAGCGCCTGCCAGACCTCCGCCTCGTCGGCGACCGGCGCGATGATCCCGCCGACCGCGACCCCGTCCCCGTGCCCCGGCGGGAGGATGTCGCTGACCTTGGCCCGGACGATGCGCATGTCGTCGGCGACCTCCTCGCCGCCGACCGGCTCCTTGGCCGCCGGCAGCTCCACGTCGTGCACCAGCAGGTGCTCGACGAACTGGGGCGCCCGGGCGAGCAGCGTGCCGTTCGCGTCGACGATCATCGAGTCGCCGTCGTAGACCAGCTCGTCCTGGCCGCCGACCATGTTCACGTACGCGATGGTGGCGGCCGCCTCGGCCGCCCGGCGGCGGACCAGCGGCAGCCGGATGTCGTCCTTGTTCAGCTCGTAGGGCGAGCCGTTGATGTTGAGCACCAGCCCGACACCCGCCTGCCGGGCCACCGCGAACGGCCCGCCGGCCTGCCACAGGTCCTCGCAGATGGTCAGCGCCACGTCCACCCCGCCGATCCGGACCACGGTCAGCGCGTCGCCGGACACGAAGTAGCGGTCCTCGTCGAACACGCCGTAGTTCGGCAGGTGGTGCTTGAAGTAGGTGGCCGCCACCGACCCGCGGTGCAGCAGCGCGGCCGCGTTGCGGGCCCCCTTGCCCGGCTCGGCGTCGGCGCTGACCTGCGGCGGGCCGTCCGCGTCCAGGTAGCCGACCAGGACCGGCAGGTCACCGAGGCCGTCGGCGGCCAGGTCGGCGGCGAGCCGGTGCAGCGCGGCCCGCGAGGCGGCCACGAACGACCGGCGGAACACCAGGTCCTCCACCGGGTAGCCGGTCAGCATCAGCTCCGGGAAGAGGGCGAGCTGGGCGCCGGCGTCGGCGGCCCTGCGGGCCCAGCCGCGGACCAGGTCGGCGTTGCCGGCGATGTCGCCGACCGTCGGGTCGACCTGGCACAGGGCGAGACGCAGCGTGGGCATGACCTCATCTTGCCCCAGCCGGAGGGCCCGAATCCGACCGGACGCGGGAGACGCCGGGGGCGTAACGTCGGCGTAACGAGCCCGGTGGAGACTGGGCGGTCAGGCGCGGCCGGCCCGACCGGTGCGGACGTACGTGTCACGAGGGGTGGAAGTGGACCGTCAGCAGGAGTTCGTCCTCCGTACGCTGGAAGAGCGGGACATCCGGTTCGTCCGGCTGTGGTTCACCGACGTGCTCGGCACGCTCAAGAGCGTGTCGGTGGCCCCCGCCGAGCTGGAGGCGGCCTTCGAGGAGGGCATCGGCTTCGACGGCTCGGCCATCGAGGGCTTCGCCCGGGTCTTCGAGTCGGACATGGTCGCCATGCCCGACCCGACCACCTTCCAGGTCTTCCCCTTCGAGGGCGGGGTCAGCGGCGAGAGCGCCCGGATGTTCTGCGACATCCTGCTCCCCGACGGCAGCCCGTCCTGGGCCGACCCTCGGCACGTGCTGCGCCGGGCGCTCTCCCGGGCGGCCGAGAAGGGCTTCACCTTCTACACCCACCCCGAGATCGAGTTCTTCCTGCTGGAGAACGGGCCGCAGGACGGCTCCGTGCCGATCCCGGTCGACACCGGCGGCTACTTCGAGCACACCACCCACGCGGTGGCCCGCGACTTCCGCCGGCAGGCCGTGCTGGCGCTGGAGCGGATCGGCATCTCGGTGGAGTTCAGCCACCACGAGGTGGCCCCCGGCCAGCAGGAGATCGACCTGCGCTACGCCGACGCGCTCACCACCGCCGACAACATCATGACCTTCCGGCACGTGGTGAAGGAGGTCGCGCTATCCACCGGGGTGCAGGCCAGCTTCATGCCGAAGCCCTTCACCGACCAGCCGGGCAACGGCATGCACACCCACCTGTCGCTGTTCGAGGGGGAGCGCAACGCGTTCCACGACGCCGGCGACCCCATGAAGCTCTCCAAGGTGGCCAAGTCGTTCATCGCCGGGCTGCTCACCCACGCCCGGGAGTACACGGCCGTCACCAACCAGTGGGTCAACTCCTACAAGCGGCTCTTCCCGCAGGCGTTGCCGGACCGGATCACGGAGAGCCCCGCGTACGTCTGCTGGGGTCACCTGAACCGGTCCGCGCTGGTCCGCGTGCCCGCCTACGGCAAGCCGAACTCGGCCCGGGTCGAGGTCCGCTCGCTGGACTCGGCGACCAACCCCTACCTGGCCTTCGCGGTCATGCTCGGCGCCGGCCTCAAGGGCATCGAGGAGGGCTACGAGCTGCCGCCGGGCGCCGAGGACGACGTCTGGTCGCTGAGCACCGCCGAGCGCCGCGCCATGGGCTACCCGGCGCTGCCGGAGAACCTGGCCGAGGCGATCGACGTGATGGCCGGCTCCGAGCTGGTCGCCGAGGTGCTCGGCGAGCACGTGTTCGACTTCTTCCTGCGCAACAAGCGGGCCGAGTGGGAGCAGTACCGCCGCGAGGTCACCCCCTACGAGCGGCAGCGCTACCTGTCGCTCTAGATCACGGTGGTGCGGTGCCGCTATCGTCTGCGGCACCGCCCGGCAGCCGCGCCGGGAGGGCGCAGCCGGGGAGGGCGTTCGGTGCTGGGAGACCTGCTCAACGGGGCGTGGCAGAGCATCGTGTTCGGGGTCGTCGGGGTGGCGCTGATGGCCGCCGGCTTCCTGCTGGTCGACCTGCTCACCCCGGGCCGGCTGCGGGAGCTGATCTGGGTGCGGCGCAACGGGAACGCGGCGCTGCTGCTCGCCGCCAACCAGCTCGGCATCGCCGGCATCGTCTTCACCGCGGTCCTCACCAGCTACAGCTCCTTCGGCAAGGGGCTGGCCTCCACGGTGGTCTTCGGCCTGGTCGGTCTGCTCGTGATGGCGCTGGCCTTCCTCGTGCTCGACCTGCTCACCCCCGGCCGGCTCGGCGACATCATCTGCGCCGACGAGCCGCACCCGGCGGCCCGGGTCAGCGCCGCCACCCACTTCGGCGCCGCGCTGATCGTCTGCGCCTGCATCGCCTGAGCGGTGTCGTACCGGGGGCATAGCCTCCGGGCGTGAACCGCACCGACCGTCTCTACGCCCTGGTGGAGGAGCTGCGGGCGGTCTCGCCCCGGCCGCGCAGCGCCCGGTGGCTGGCCGGGCGCTTCGAGGTCAGCACCCGCACCATCGAGCGGGACATCACCGCGTTGCAGGGCGCCGGGGTGCCGATCTGGGCCGAGCCGGGCCGCACCGGTGGCTACGTGGTCGACCGGGCCCGCACTCTGCCCCCGGTCAACCTGACCCCGGGCGAGGCCGTGGCCATGGCCGTCGCGCTGCACCGGCTGGGCGGCACGCCGTTCGCCCCGGCCGCCGGCGCGGCGCTGCGCAAGCTGGTCGCCGTGATGCCGCCCGCCGACGCCGCCGAGGCGCACCGCCTCGCCGGCCGGGTGCACCTGATGGATGGCGGGCCGGCCACGCCCGTCCCGGCCGCCGTCGCCGACGCGGTCGCCGCGCGGCGGGTGCTCCGCCTCCGGTACGCGGACCGGGCCGGCGCCACCTCGGCCCGCGACGTGGAGCCGCTGGCCTACCTGGGCAACGCGACACACTGGTACCTGGTGGGGTGGTGCCGGCTGCGCGACGGGCTGCGCTGCTTCCGCACCGACCGGATCGTGGCGGTGCGCCCGCTGGCCGAGCCGGTGACCCGGGAGCTGCGCCCCGACGACCTGGACATCCCCGCCGGGCGGGTCCGTCCACTGAGCCTGGTCTGAATTCTCGGCTTCCCGGGGAAACACCGACAGGACGGTGTCGCGGAGGTCGCCGAGGCTGACTCCTGACGACGCGGGCCGACCGGCCGGCGCGAACCTCAGGAGGAAGCATGTCCAGCACGCCCGTGACCTGGTTCGAGATCGGCTCCGACCGCCCCGCCGAGGTCGAGCGCTTCTACGCCGACCTGTTCGGCTGGGCCTTCGAGGAGCAGGGCGGCCCGGGCGCGTCGTACCGGCAGACGGCGGCCGGCGGGGAGCGTGGCATCGGTGGCGCGATCCGGGCAACCGACGGCAGCACGCCGAACTACGCGATCTTCTACGCCGAGGTCGCCGACGTGGCGGAGACCTGCCGGCGGGCCGAGGCGGCCGGCGGCAAGGTGCTGGCGCCGCCGCGCAGCGCGCCCAGCGGCCTGACCCACGCTCAGCTGCTCGACCCGTCGGGCAACCACATCGGCGTCTTCACCCCGCCGGTGGCCGGATGAGCGTTCGGTTTCGGTGGGTGGCCCCGCCGGTGCCGGCCGGGAGGGAGGTGCGGCCGGTGAGGAGGCGGCGGGGCCACCCGGGTCACCTGCCCCAGCGGCCGTCCCCGCCGCGGGGGCCGTGACCGCCCGGGCCCGGGAAGACGCCGGCCTCGGCGGCCTTCAGCACCGCGTCGGCCTGCTCCTGGGTGAGCTTGCCGTCCTTGACGGCCTGGTCCAGGCGGTCCTTCAGCGCGGCCTGCCGGTCCCCGGTCGACGGCCGCTCGGGCCGGTCGGCCTGGCGCTGCTCGCGCAGCTTCTCCAGCGCCGCGGTGACCTTGTCGGTGGGGACACCCAGTTCCTTGGCGAGCGACTCGGCGAACTCGGCCTGCCGGTCGGCCCGCTGCTGCTGTCGGTCGGTGCCCTGGTCGGTGCTCGTGCTGGCGCTCGGTGCCGGGCTCGGGCTCTTGTCGTCGGCGAGCGCCACCGTCGGGGCGGCGATCCCGACGCCGAGCACGCCGGCGGCGGCCAGGCCGGCCAGCAGGTGCTTCCTCGACATCCTGCGGATCATGCGATTCTCCTGTTCGGTGGTGGTGCGATGACGTCACCGACAGTGACCGGCGTAGCTGGGGGCAACCCGTGGCGAACCTGTCAGCGCGCTGGCAATCGCACCGGAGAACCGGGACAAACCAGTTGCGACGGGCTGCGCGGGCCGGGAGGGTGGCCCGGTCACCGACGGAAGGCGAAGCCGCATGACGAACCCCTCCATCCGCGAGATCACACTGCCGGAACCGCGCTCGGGGCCGTACGGGATCACCGCCGGCCCGGACGGCGCGCTCTGGCTGACGCTGGCCGGGACGGGCGGCGTCGCCCGGGTCGCGCCGGACGCGGAGGTGCGCACCCACCTGGCCGACCCGGCGGAGAGCCGCCCGCTGATCATCACCACCGGCCCGGACGGCGCGCTCTGGTACACCCGCTCGGGGGACGACCGGCTGGGCCGGATCACCGTCGACGGGGAGACCAGCTCCGTCGCGCTCCCGCCGGGGACCGCGCCGTGCGGCCTCGCCGTCGGCCCGGACGACGCCCTCTGGTACGCCGGGATGGGCGACGACACCGTCGGCCGGGTCACCGTCGACGGGGCGGTCACCACGTTTCCGCTGCCGGTCGCCAAGGGCTTCCCCTCGATGCTGGCCGCCGGGCCGGACGGCGCTCTCTGGCTCACCCTCAACCAGGCGAACGGGATCGCCCGGGTCGCCCTGGATGGCCGGGTGACCGTGCATTCCCTGCCGACGGAGGCCGCCGGACCGGTCGGCATCACGCTCGGCGGCGACGGGGCGCTCTGGTTCGTCGAGATCGCCGCCGGCCAGCTCGGCCGGATCACCCCCGACGGCCGGATCGACGAGTTCCCGCTGCCGGACCGGGCGGCCCGCCCGCACGCCATCGTCGCCGACCCGGCCGGCGGCTGCTGGTTCACCGAGTGGGGCGCCAACCGAATCGGCCACATCGACGAGGCGGGCCGCATCACCGGTCACGCCCTGCCCACCCCGCAGTCCGAACCGCACGGCCTGACGGTCACCCCCGACGGCACCGTCTGGGTGGCCCTGGAAACCGGCGCGGTCGCCCACCTCACCCCCTGACGGGGTTCAGCGGACCGCCGGGGTGACCGTGAGGGTGCCGGTGGTGGCGTCGAGGACGGCGGGGGTGCCCACCGGGACGGTCAGCTGGTCGGGGCCGTGGCCGATGGGGAGGCCGCCGAGGACGGGGACGCCGAGGTCGCCGAGGCGCTCGGTGAGCACGTCCGTGATCGTGGTGTCCCAGCCGTCGGCGCACTCGGTGAACTGGCCCACCGCCACCCCGGCGATCCCGTCCAGGGCGCCGCAGCGGCGCAGGTGGGTGAGCATCCGGTCGACCTTGTACGGCGGCTCCTGCACCTCCTCGACCAGCAGCACGGCCCCGGTCAGGTCGGGCATGTCCGGGGTGCCGATCGACGCGGTGATCAGGCACAGGTTGCCGCCGAGCAGCCGCCCCTCGGCCCGCCCGGGCACCCGGACCGCGTACGTCTCCTCCTCCTTCACCGCCTCGATCGCCACCGGTTCGGTGGTCATCAGCGCGGCGTGCAGCGACTCCGCCGAGCGCAGCGGGGTGCGGTCGTCCCGCCACGCCGCGCCGGGGCCGTGCACGCCGGCCAGCCGGGCGCCCCGCCACAGCGCGAACTGCAGCGCCGTGATGTCGGAGAAGCCCGCCACCACCTTCGGGTCGCGGCGGACCGCCGCCATGTCGATCAGGTCGACCACCCGCTGCGCGCCGTAGCCGCCCCGGGTGCAGATCACCCCGCGGATCTCCGGGTCGGCGAAGGCGGTGTTCAGGTCGGCGGCCCGCAGCTCGTCGGCGCCGGCCAGGTAGCCCTGCCGGGCGTACGCGTGCGGCGCCGGCACCGGGCGCAGCCCCCAGCCGGTGAGCAGCTCGATGCCGCGGGCCACCCGCTCCGGGCGGGTCGGGCCGGAGGGCGAGACCAGCATCACCCGGTCGCCGGGGCGCAGGGCCGGTGGGCGCAGGCAGTCGTCGGTGGGCACGACGGGAGCCTAGTGCGGCCGAGCCGGACCGGCCGTCGCCGGGCGCACCGGATAGCCTCGACGTCGTGGCGACCGCGCTGGTGATCGAGAACGACCCGACCGACGACCTCCGCCGCCTGGGGGAGTGGCTCACCGAGGGGGGCCTGGACCTGTTCGTGCTGCGTCCGCACGCGGGTGACGAGCTTCCCGCCGACCTCGACGGCTACGTCGCGCTCGTGGTGCTCGGCGGCGAGCAGCAGGCCTACCCGCTGCCCGACGGCAGCCCCGGGGCGCCCTGGTTCCCCGCGCTGGAGGGGCTGCTGCGCAAGGCGGTCCGGCAGCGGATCCCCACCCTCGGGGTCTGCCTCGGCGGGCAGCTGCTGGCCACCGCCCACGCCGGGCAGGTCGAGCGCAGCCCGTCCGGGCCGGAGGTCGGGCCCGCGGTGGTGGGCAAGCGGGACGCCGCCGAGACCGACCCGCTCTTCCGGTACGTGCCGTTGATGCCGGACGTGCTCCAGTGGCACACCGACGAGATCACCGCGCTGCCGCACGGGGCCACGCTGCTGGCCGCCTCGACCCGCTACCCGCACCAGGCGTTCCGCCTCGGCGACCGGGCCTGGGGCCTCCAGTTCCACATCGAGTGCGACACCGCCATGATCGCCGACTGGGCCCGCGACTCGGAGCTGCTGGCCGAGCTGGGCTACGACCCGGAGCTGGTGGTGGCCGCCTGCGACCGGGCGATGGCCGACGTGGAGGAGGTCTGGCAGCCGTTCGCCGTGCGGTTCGCCGCCCTCGCGCTCGGCGAGCTGGCGGGCGTCACCATCCGCCCCACCCTGCCGCTGCTCGGGCACTGAGATGGCCCGACCGGCCCGGGGGCGCCTGGCCCGCTACGGGTTCGCCGAGGGCGACGGCTCGGCGCGCGCCGCCGACCTGCTCGGGCCGGACGGGCTCGGCCTGTGGCGCGTCGAGGAGCAGGAACCCACCGACGAGGCGGCCGGTGAGCTGCTCGCCGCCCTGTCCCGGGCCGCCGACCCGGACCTGGCGCTGCGCCAGCTGCACCGCGTCGTCGAGGCGGAACGGCGTACCGGGGAGAAGCCGGCGGTGCTGGACGCGCTCGCCGCCGACCCGGGGCTGCGCCGCCGCCTGGTCGCGGTCCTCGGCGCCTCGTCGGCGCTCGGGGACCACCTGGTGGCCCACCCCGACCAGTGGCCCGTGCTGGCCACCGAGGCGGACGGGCTCGCGCCCTCCGCCGACGGCCGGCTCGACCTGGCCGCGGCCGCCCGGCTGACCGGCGGCACCGGCCCGATCCCGGCGCTGCGGCAGGCGTACCGGTTGGCGCTGCTGCGGATCGCGGCGGCCGACCTGACCGGCGGCCGCGGCCTGGAGCAGACCATGGCGGCGCTCTCCGGGCTCGCCGACGCCACCCTGGCCGCCGCCCACGACATCGCCGTCGACGAGCTGCCGGAGGGCACGGCCCGGCCCCGGCTGGCCGTGGTGGCGATGGGCAAGTGCGGGGGCGACGAGCTCAACTACGTCTCCGACGTCGACGTCATCTTCGTCGCCGCCACCGACGACGACCTGGCCGTCGCGACCCAGGTCGCCACCCGGCTCATCCACATCTGCGGGTTGGTGGCGTGGCCGGTCGACGCCGCGCTGCGTCCCGAGGGCAACCGTGGGCCGCTGGTCCGGACCCTCGCCAGCCACCTGGCCTACTACCGCCGCTGGGCCCGCACCTGGGAGTTCCAGGCGCTGCTCAAGGCCCGGCCGGCGGCCGGCGACCTGGCGCTGGCCCGCGAATGGATCGACGCGCTCGCCCCGCTCGTCTGGACCGCCGCTGAGCGGCCGGAGGCCGTCGAGGACGTCCGGGCGATGCGCCGAAAGATCATCGACCACATCCCGCCGAAGGAGCTGGAACGCGAGATCAAGCGCGGCCCGGGCGGGCTGCGCGACATCGAGTTCGCCGTCCAGCTGCTCCAGCTCGTGCACGGCCGGGTCGACGAGTCGCTGCGGGCGCCGGGCACCATCCCCGCGCTGCGCGCCCTGGTCGCCGGAGGCTACGTGGGCCGCGCCGACGGGGAGGCGCTGCTGCGCGGCTACCGCTTCCTGCGCGGCGTCGAGCACCGCCTCCAGCTCCAGGGCCTGCGCCGCACCCACACCGTGCCGACCGAGCCGGCCGCGCTGCGGTGGCTGGCCGCCGCGCTCGGCTACGCGGCCACCCCGGGCCGTAGCGCCGTCGAGGAGTTCCGCGCCGAGTGGGTCACCCACGCCACCGAGGTACGCCGGCTGCACGCCAAACTGCTCTACCGGCCGCTGCTGGAGTCGGTCGCCCGGGTGCCCGCCGAGGGGCTGCGGCTCACCCCGGAGGCGGCCCGGCGCCGGCTGGAGATCCTCGGCTTCGCCGACCCCGCCGGTGCGCTGCGGCACCTCCAGGCGCTCACCGGCGGGGTGAGCCGCACCGCCGCCATCCAACGCACCCTGCTGCCGGTGCTGCTCAGCGAGTTCGCCGACGCGCCCGAACCGGACCGCGGGCTGCTCAACTACCGGCAGGTCTCCGACAAGCTCGGCAGCACCCCCTGGTACCTGCGCCTGCTGCGCGACTCGGGCCCGGTGGCCCGCCGGTTGGCCCAGGTGCTCTCCTCCTCCCGGTACGCCGCCGACCTGCTGGCCCGGGAGCCCGAGGCGTTGCGGCTGCTGGCCGAGGACACCGAGCTGACCCCGCGCCCCCGCGCGGTGCTCGGCGAGGGCTTCACCGCCGCCGCGGCCCGGCACGACGACCCGGTCGAGGCCACCCGCGCCGTACGCGCGCTGCGCCGCCGCGAGCTGGTCCGGCTCGCCTGCGCCGACGTGCTCAGCCGGGCCGGTGCGCTCGCCCCGCTCACCCCGCGGTCGCCGGACGGCGGCGGGCGGCTGCCCACCCTGGCGGACGTCGCCGCGGTCGGGGCCGCCCTCTCCGACGTCGCCGACGCCACCCTGGCCGCCGCGCTGCGCACCGCCCGGGCCGCCCAGCCGGGCCCACCCGGCCTGCGCTTCGCCGTGATCGGCATGGGCCGGCTCGGCGGGCGCGAGTCGAACTACCTCTCCGACGCCGACGTGCTCTTCGTCTACGACCCGCCGCCGGGCGCGGACGAGCAGGGCGCGGCCGCCGCCGCCCACGCGATCGCCGAGGAGCTGCGCCGGCTGCTCTCCGCGCCCGCCCCCGACCCGCCGCTCGGGGTCGACGCCGACCTGCGCCCCGAGGGCCGGCAGGGCCCACTGGTACGCAGCCTCGCCGCGTACGCCCAGTACTACGCCCGCTGGTCCAGGGTGTGGGAGGCGCAGGCGCTGCTGCGGGCCCGGTTCGTCTGCGGCGACGCCGACCTGGGCGCCGAGTTCGAGGCGATGGTCGACCCGGTGCGCTACCCGGCCGACGGCCTGACCCGCGAGCAGGTGGTGGAGATCCGCCGGATCAAGGCCCGGGTGGAGACCGAGCGGCTGCCCCGGGGCGCGGACCCGGCCACCCACACCAAGCTGGGGCGGGGCGGCCTCGCCGACGTGGAGTGGGCCGTGCAGCTGCTCCAGCTCCGGCACGCCGGCCGGCTGCCCGCGCTGCGCGGCACGAGCACCCTCGCCGCCCTCGCCGCGGCCCGCGACGCCGGGCTGGTCGATCCCGAGGACGCCGCCGAGATGGCGGCCGGCTGGACGCTCGCCGCCCAGGTCCGCAACGCGCTCATGCTGGTCCGCGGCCGGGCCGGTGACCAACTGCCCCGGCACGGGGTCGAGCTGGCCGGCGTGGTGCGGCTGCTCGGCGGGGACGACCCGGGCGAGTTCCTCGACGAATACCTGCGCACCGGCCGCCGTGCCCGCACCGCCATGGAACGGGTGCTGGACTCCCCGTCCTGACCGGTTGGTCCCGACCGTCGACGCACCGGCCATGCGGGGACCGGACCCGCGCGATCCTGTCCTGCCGCCGCCCCTGTCAGTCCACGCCGGGTTCGACACGCGACCGGGCCTGCCGCTGCTGAGCCCTGCAGGACGCTTCGGCCTGCGAGCCGTGGCCTGCGTGGCGTGCCGGCCGTGCCGTGCGTGCTGCCGTGCGTGCCCTGCCGTGCGTGCGTGCCGTGCCCTGCAGGTCTGTTGCTGGTCAGCCACGCCGCTCGTTGCTGTCGACCCGGCTTGTCGCCCTTCTTCGCCGCCGACGGCCGGGCGGTCGGGGTGGGGGGCTCGTGCGGCCGACGGT
>NZ_WBKT01000074.1 GCF_008868175.1 Micromonospora sp. AMSO31t | reverse complement strand
GGTTCGGGAACGGCGAACGGCCCGTCTCGTGGGAGACGGGCCGTTCGCGACTGGTAGCCCCGACCGGATTCGAACCGGCGCTACCGCCTTGAGAGGGCGGCGTCCTGGGCCGCTAGACGACGGGGCCAGGCACTTTTCCTGCTTCCACCGCCCTCGCGAGCGGTGCGGCAGTAGTCTAGCGGCACCACGTCCGGCCCCCCGTCGAGGGGGTCGGGCCGGCGGAACAGGGGCGGAGACACGAAACAGCCCGCCCCACGAGGTGGGACGGGCTGTCAGCGCTTGTAGCCCCGACCGGATTCGAACCGGCGCTACCGCCTTGAGAGGGCGGCGTCCTGGGCCGCTAGACGACGGGGCCAGAACACTTCATGCTTCCGCGCCCTCGCGGGCGGGAAGCTGCACTCTATCAGAGATCATCTGCCGCCCCTCTCGCGAGGAGCGGAGCGGAACTCCGCCAGAATCCAGCGTCCGGGATTCTCGCGAATCCGCGGCTGCGCTGGGGTACCAGGACTCGAACCTAGACTAACTGAACCAGAATCAGTCGGGCTGCCAATTACCCCATACCCCATTGGCCCCTTGCGGCGCCAGGAACGAACTTTACCCTCCCGGTGCCGACAGGCCAAATCCAACCCCTCGAACCCGCCCTCAACTGCGGAAACGAGGCGTCGGACGCGTCAGGCGACCGGGACCACCGGGTTGGTGAGTTCGCCGATCCCCTCGATCCGCACGGTGACCGTATCCCCGTCGGTGAGCGGGCTAACCCCGGCCGGCGTGCCGGTCAGCACCACGTCACCGGGGAGCAACGTCATGACGTGGGAGATGTACGACACGAGGGCCGGCACGTCGAACACCATGTCCTTCGTGCGGCCGAGCTGGCGTACCTCCATCTCCTCCGGGTTGCGGCCCACCTCGCAGCGGACCTCCAGGTCGGTGACGTCCAGCCCGGTGGTGATCCACGGCCCGATGGGGCAGAACGAGTCGAAGCCCTTGGCCCGGGTCCACTGCCCGTCGGAGCGCTGGAGGTCCCGCGCCGTGACGTCGTTGGCGCAGGTGTAGCCGAAGATGGCCCGCTCGGCGGCGGCCCGGTCGGCCCGGCGCGCGCCCGGGGCGCCGATCACGACGGCCAGTTCGGCCTCGTGCTCGACCTGCTTCGAGAAGATCGGCAACCGGATGGCGTCCCGGGGGCCGATCACCGAGGTGGACGGCTTGAGGAAGAGCAGCGGCTCCTTGGGCACCTCGCTGCCGTGCTCGGCGGCGTGTTCGGCGTAGTTGCGGCCGACGCAGACCACCTTGCTCGGCAGGATCGGCGAGAGCAGCCGGACGTCGGAGAGCGCCCAGCGGGCGCCGGAGAACTGGATCTGCCCGAACGGGTGGCCCTCGATCTCGGCGATGGTCAGGCCCTGCGGCCCGGCCTCCGACTCGCCCTCGACGACCCCGAACGACATTCCCTTGGCATGAGCGAAACGAGCGATACGCACCCGGCCAATCTATCCCCGGCGAGCGGCCGGGCCACGCCGGACGCGGCCACCGGCTCCGGCGGGGGCGCGCCAGGGTACGCCGGCCCGCGCCGGCCGGGGCGGGATTGCGGACTTCGTACCCGCCCGGCGGGCCCGGGCCCATAGCTTCGGGGCCGGAGGTTCGTTCGTATGCCTGCATCGAGACGACACCACAGGACCCTGGCAGTGCTCGTGAACTGCCTCGGCATCATCGCCGCCGCGCCGGCGCTGCCCGGGGCGGCGCCCCGGGCGGTGGCCGCGCCGCCGCAACCGGCGGCTCCGCCGGCCGCGGCGGCCCGGGCCACGCCGATCCCGACCGGGATGCCGGCGGCGCCACCGGCGATGCCGACCACCAAGGCGGCGCCGATCCAGCTGAACACGCCACCGGTCACCGTGGCGGTGGCGGCGGCCGGCACCCCGGCGCCGGGCTACCGGATCCAGGTCCGCAACGGCGGCCCCACACCCGTCGAGACGACCGTCCGGCAGGAGCTGCCCGCCGGATCCCGGGCGACCGCGGTGACCGGCGGGGGCCGGGCCAACCGCCCGGCCGGATCGGCCAACGCCAACGAGGTGACGTGGCGGCTGCGGCTGCCGGCGCGGAGCACCACCACGCTGAACACCGCGCTGAGCGCGACCGCCCCGGGCCGGCCGGTGACCGCGCCGACCTGCGCCTACGGCACCGACGGCACCCGACCGTACGACTGCGCCACGGCGACCTGGACGGGCGCCGCCGCGGTCCCGGCGGCGCAGGTGACCGCGGCGCCGGCCTGGCGACGCCCACCGGTGCTGCTGGCCGCGCTGGCCGCGCTCCTGGTCCTGACCGGGGGTGTGCTGTGGTGGGCGTGGCGGCGGCGCGGGGGGCCGGGCCCGGCCCCGGCGGCCGCCGATCTGGATGGTGGTCGGGGTCGCGGCCGCGGTGCTGGCCGGCGTGGTCGGTGCGGCCGCGTGGACGGCCACCCAGCGGGTCGCCGCCATGGACACCACCAAGCAGCCGACCAGCGGCGCGTGGGTGGGCAACAGCGTCACGGGGGCGCTCGGCGTCCCGCTGCGGGAGACCGCGTTCGAGTTCACCGTCTACCGGATGGCCTGCGGCGCGGGGACCCTGCCGGCGGCATCCGCGGGCGGCCGGCAGTGCCTGGCCACGGTCGGGGTGCGCAACCTCACACCCGGCGAGCAGACGTGGCACGGGCAGTTGCAGCGGGCGTACCTGCCCGGGGGCAACTGGGTGGCCACCGACGAGAACGCCACCCGGGTGGCGAACCTCGGGCGGGACGTCTTCGCCCAGCCGGTCGCCGCGGGCTCCCGGGTGCTGCTGCCGCTGGTGTTCACGGTGCACGGCGACGACCCGCCGAAGCAGTTGGAGCTGCGCAGCGGCGTGTTCTCCGCCGGGGTGCGGGTCGACGTGCGGTGACCGGGGGCGGGCGGCGGTCGTACCCTGGGGTCCGTGACCGCCGCCCCCGCCCCCGCCGCCGCGCTCCCGGCCCCGCTGCGCCGCCGGCACCCCGGGGCAACGGGGATGCGCACGCGGCCCGACGCGGACACCAGGGGCCGGCACCGGTGACCGGCCTGCCCGGATCGACCTGGCTCGCCCTCGCCCAGGCTCACGAGGAACGCGCCGACTCCCTCACCGCGGGGCACCGCGCCCGCAGGGCGGCTCGGGAACGCCATGCGATCGACGACTTCCTCTACGACTACTACGGCACCCGGCCGTCGGTGCTGCGGCGGTGGCACCCAGGCGTAGGGGTCACCCTGGAACCCGGCCCGAACGGGCCCGCGCCGCACCGGCAGTGGCGCTGGTACGCCACGGACGCCGACGGGGGCGTGAGCTTCGACGCCGCCGCGTTCCTCGCCGACCGGGCGGAGTCGGTGCGCTTCATCCACCGGCTGTTGTCCTCGATCGCGTCCCGGCCGGCCTTCACCGGCTGCTTCGGCCTGCACGAGTGGGCGATGGTGTACCGCCAGCGTGAGCATCGGCACCCGCTCCCCCTGCGACTCGGCCAGGAGGGCACGGACGCGGTGGTCGAGTCGCACCAGATCCGCTGCACGCACTTCGACGCGTTCCGGTTCTTCACGCCGGACGCGGTCGGCCTCAACCGGCTCCGCCCGACGAGGGAGAGCCAGGCGGAGCTCGACCAGCCCGGCTGCCTGCATGCCTCGATGGACTGCCACAAGTGGGCGACCAAGCTGGGTCCCGCGGTTCCGGGAGACCTGGCGCTCGACTGTTTCGCGTTGGCGAGGGACATCCGGCTGCTCGACATGCAGGCTTCCCCGTACGACTTCTCCTCGTACGGGGAAGCGCCCGTGGCCATCGAGACGCCGGAGGGCAAGGCGGAGTACGTGGCACGGCAACGCGAGTTCGCGGAGCGTGCCGGCGAACTGCGAGCCCGGCTGATCGGTGTCTGCGAGAGCCTGCGGGCCGGCGCGGAAGGCTAGCCCTCCACCGCCCACGGCCGCAGCTTCTCCGGGTTGCGGACCACCCAGATGCGGGCGACGCGCCCGTCGGAGACGTCGAACGAGGCCACGGTCACGACGACACCGTCGCGCCGGGCCACCAGGCCGGGCACACCGTTGACCGACCGCTCCAGGAGTTCGAGCCCCGGCGCCCGGTCGGCGATGGCGACCATGTACCGGGCGATGCCCGCGCCGCCCTCGACCGGGCGCAGGACGGCGCCCACCAGGCCGCCGCCGTCGGCGGTCATCACGGCAGCCGGGTTGAGGAGCCCGACGAGGGCCGCGATGTCCCTGGACTCCCATGCCTTCTTCACGTGCCGCACCACGTCGGCCCGGCCGTCCGCCGCCACCGGAGCGTGCGCGACGCTCACCCGCCGCCGGGCGGAGGCCGCCAGTTGCTTGCAGGCCCCAGGGGTCCGGCCGAGAACGTCGGCGATCTCGGCGAACGGGTACCGGAAGACCTCGTGCAGCACGAACGCCACCCGCTCGGCCGGCGTCATCGTCTCCAGGACGACGAGGAAGGCCATGTCGACCGACTCGTCCAGAACGATCTGGTCGGCGGGGTCCGCACGGCCGGCCGGCCCGGCGCCGCCCGCCCGGTCCCACTCGGTGCGGTCGGGCACCGGCTCGGGCAGCCACGCGCCGACATAGCGTTCCCGGCGGGCCCGCGCCGACCCGAGCCGATCCAGACAGATGCGGCTGGTCACCGTCGACAGCCAGGCGCCGGGGGACCGGATCTCCTCCTGCCGGCTCCGTGGCAGCCCGTACCAGCGCGCGTAGGCGTCCTGCACCGCGTCCTCGGCCTCGGTCACCGAACCGAGCAACCGGTAGGCGACGTTGATCAGTTGGCCGCGCTCGCCGGCTATCCCGGCTGCGCTGGTCGCGACAGTCCCCACGCTTCCGGCCGCTCCCTCGCCTTACCTTTCGCAGCCCCACGTCGTCGGGCTGGTGAGACCTTATCGACCTACTGCCCGAGGGCGGAAAAGGGGACCGTGACATGGCCACCCAGGCGACGGCGAACGCACCGCGCAGCTCCTCGTTCCTGCAGCTCGCGATCGCGCTGCAGACCCTGACCATCTTCCTTCAGGCGGTCTCCGCCGGGCTGCTGCTCACCTCGTCCTACGGGGAGACGCTGCACAGTGTCGGAGCCCGTGTGATGTACGCGGCGTCGATGCTGTACGTGCTCGCGGCGGTGCTGGCGTGGAAGCCGGGCGGCGGCCCGTCCCGGCCGATCTGGTACGCCTCGGGATTCCTCGTCCTCGCCTCGGTGCAGGTGGTGCTCGGCATCGCGCACGTCCCGTCGGTCCATCTCCCCCTGGGGGTCCTGATGTTCGGTCTGAGCGTGCTGGCGCTGGCCCGGCGCTGAGGCCGCCGGCCGCCGCTCCCCCGGGCGGTGGGGCGGTCCGACGCGCGCGGCGCCACGCGGTCCCGCGGGGCCGACTCAGCCCGCCGGGTGGCCCCGGTGCGCCGCCCACTCCGGGGCGATGATCGACATCACGGTGGCGTCCACCCAGCCGTCGCCGTCGCGGAGGACCTGCCGCAGCGTGCCCTCGGCCACGAATCCGACCTTCTCGTAGACCCGGCGGGCGCGGGGGTTGAAGGCGAACACCTCCAGCCCGATCCGGTGCAGGCCGAGCTGCTCGAAGCCGTAGCCGACGACGAGCCGGACCGCCTCGGTGCCCAGCCCCCGGCCCCGCCCGGCGGCGCCGATCAGCGTGCGGAAGTTGCAGCTGCGGTTGTGCCGGTCCCACTCGTTGAGGACGACCTCGCCCACGCAGGCACCGGTCGCCCGGTCCACCACGGCCAGGTCCAGGCGGTCCGGCTGGCTGTTGCGGGTGCCGTACCAGGCCCGCAGCCGGGCCGGTTCCAGCCCCTCCCCGGGCGGGCTGCCGGTGAGCCGGGCCACCTCCGGATCGGCCAGGATCGCCTCGAAGGCGGCGAGGTCGTCGTCGACGAACGGGCGCAGCAGGACGCGGTCGCCGGTGAGGGTGGGCTTGATGGAGAAGTCGGTCGCCACCCGGCGGATTCTGGGCGACGACGCCGCGTGTTCTCAAACCGTTTTCCGCGCCGCGGGCGGGCCGAGAGTGATTGGCACGGATCCCCGGTCCGGGCCCCGATGCTGGCCGCCGTCTGCCTGGCTCTCACCGCGTTCGAGGCGCTCCGCGACCACGAGCGGGCCGCCACCGGGCCGGTGCCGTCGCGTTGAACGGCGGGTTCGTCAGTCGCCGTCGGCCCGGCGGTCGCGCTTGCGCTGCGACTGCCGCTTCTTGTCGGCCAGCCGGCGCTCCTTGGCCGCCCGGGAGGGGCGGGTGGGGCGGCGCGGCTTCGGCGGCGGCGCCACCGCCTCGCGCAGCAGGGCGGTCATCCGCTCGCGGGCCGCCTCCCGGTTGGCCAGCTGCGCCCGGTGCTCGCTGGCCGCCACGGTCAGCACCCCGTCGACCAGCCGGCCGGCGAGCCGGTCCAGGGCGCGGGCGCGCAGCGACTCGGGCACGCTCGGCGACCCGGCCAGGTCGAAGCTCAGCTCCACCCGCGAGTCGGTCGTGTTCACGCCCTGACCACCCGGGCCGGACGAGCGGGAGAAGCGTTCCCGCAGCTCGGCGTCGGGCACCACGAGCCGGTCGGTCACCCGCAGTCCGTCGTCCACGCCCCGAGGCTAACGTCCTCCGCGGTGGCCCGGGGTGGCGGTCACGGTCGGGGTCGGGGTGGGCGCCGGGCCCGCCCGTTCGTGGTCCGACCCGGCCGCCGCGTACGCCGCCGCCCCGACCAGCAGCAGCGCGATCACCCCGATCTTGGTGACCACCCCACGGATCGCCGTCCAGGCGGTGCGCCGGGCGCCCGGGACGCTGGTCCGGATCGTCTGATAGTCCTTCCAACCCCGCTGAGCGCGGGCGTACGACGCGCCGACACCGGCGCCGATGACCAGGCCCACCAGGAGGAGGGCCGCGATGACAGCTTGCTCCACCCACGCCAGTATCCATACTCAGCGTAATATTTCCATGGCCCGATGGTCCCACGCCGGATATCCGACAGTTGCTGGTCCCGGCGGGACGGCCCTGCTCAGGGCCGCCGGGCCGGTCAGCCGCCGCGGCCGATGATGGTGTCGGCGGTCTGCTGGACCTGGTCGATCGGGATGGCGAACCCGATGCCGATCGAGCCGTTGCCGTCGATGGTGGCGATGGCCGTGTTCACCCCGACCACCTCGCCGCGCGCGTTGACCAGCGGCCCACCCGAGTTGCCGGGGTTGATGGAGGCGTCGGTCTGCACCGCGGTGTGCCGGCCGTTGCCGATGCGGACCTGCCGGTTGAGCGCGCTGACGATACCGGCCGTGACGGTGCCGGCCAGGCCGAGCGGGGAGCCGACCGCCAGCACCGGCTCGCCCACCCGGGTCGAGTTCGGCTTCGCCAGCGGCAGCGCCGACAACCGGGCCGACGCCGGGACCTTCAGCACCGCCAGGTCGCTGCCCGGCTCCCGCCCCACCACCTCGGCGGTGAACCGGCGCCCGTCGGAGGTCTCGACCGTCACCGGCCCGGAACCGCCCCGGGACAGGATGTGGTCGTTGGTCACGATGTGCTGCTCGTTGTCGATGGCGAAGCCGGAGCCGCTGGCCGACGCGCCGGACGACCCGCCGACCATCACCGAGACCACCCCGGGGACCGTCTTCTCGGCGGCGGTGACCAGCTCCGCCGGCACCGGCGCGGCGGAGGCCGCCGACGGGCCGGGCGCGTCCCGGTCGGCGGCCCAGGTGCCGGCCGCCGCCCCGGAGACGGTGGAGAGGGCCACCACCGCCGCCGCGCTCAGCAGCCGGCGACGCCAGCCGCGCCGCGCGGCCTCCCGCTCGGAACCGGGTACGTCCCAGCGCCCGCGTCCGTCCGGGTCCAGCTCCGGCGAGACGAACCACGGGCCGCGTGGCTCGCCGAGTCCGGTCTGCACTGCCATACCTGGGCTCCTCACGTGTCGTGCGTCGTCCGGTCCTTGCGGGGTCAGGGCAGCCGGGAGAACCACCGCAGCGATCCGGCGGCGGCCCCCATGGCGAAGACCAGCCCGAGGCCGATGAAGCGGGCCGAGATGTCCTGCCGTTCGTTGCGGTAACCCACCGACGTGCCGATGTCCTCGTAGACGGCGCGCAGTTCGGCGCTGGTGGACGCCTCGTGGAAGCCGCCCCCGGTCTCCTCGGCGACCGCCTTGAGGGTCTGCCCGTCGACGGGCACCTGGATGGCCCGCCCACCCCGGTCGACGGAGCCGGACGGCGTGCCGAACGAGATGGTGTGCACCGGCACCTTGGCCGCCACGGCCTGGCCGGCCGCCTCCAGCGGGTCCATGCCGGACGTGTTCGCCCCGTCGGAGAGGATGATGATCCGGGCCGGCGGCGGGTCCTTGGCGGCCTTGGCGTCCAGGCTCTTGACCGCGCCCAGCGAGGTGCTGATGGCCTCGCCGATGGCGGTGCCCTGCACCCCCGTGATGCCCTCGGCGAGCCGCTCGACCCCCTCGTCCAGGGCGTCCCGGTCGGTGCTCGGCGGCACCACGACCGCCGCGCTGCCGGCGAACGCGACGAGTCCCACGTTGAACTCGTCCGGCAGTCCGTCGACGAACCGGCGGGCGGCCTCCTTCGCGGCGGTCAGCCGGTCCGGATCGACGTCGCCGGCCAGCATCGAGGTGGAGACGTCCACGGCCACCATCACGGTGGCCCGCTCCCGGGGCACCCGCACCTCGGCGTTGGGCCGGGCGAAGCCGACCACCAGCAGCGCGAGCATGGCGAGGAAGAGCCCCGCCGGGACGTGCCGGCGCCAGGCCGGCCGGTGCGGGGCGACCCGGTCCAGCAGCCGCAGGTTGGTGAAGCGCACCGCGTACCGGCTCTGCCGGCGCTGCATCCCGAGGTAGCCGACGACCAGCGCGGCGACGCCCAGCAGGAGCCAGAGGCGGGCGGGTGACTCCCAGGTCACGCGGCACCTCCCCGGGCCGCGGCGGGCGCGGCCGCGAGCCGGCGCTGGGCGTGCACGTGCCGGACAATGTCCGCGCTCCAGTCCCGGTCGGTCCGCAGCGCCAGGTGCGTCGCGCCGGACCGGCGCAGCGCGTCGCGCACCTGGTCGCGCTGGGCGGCGGCCGCCTGGGCGTACCGCTCGCGCAGGCCCGGGTCCCCGGTCCACACCTCGCGGCGGCGGCCGGTCTCCGGGTCGACCAGGGTGACCAGCCCGACGTCGGGCAGTTCCAGCTCCCGCGGGTCGGTCACCTCGACCGCCAGCACCTGGTGCCGGACGGCCAGCCGACGCAGCACCGCCTCCCAGGCCGGGGCGCCGTCCGGCTCGTCGGGCAGCCCGTCGAGGAAGTCGGAGACGACCACCACGAGCCCGCGCCGGGTGGCCATCCGCTGGAGGCCGTCGAGTCCGTCGTGCAGGCCCGGCGTCGCCGGGTGCCCGTCGGTGCGCGGCGCGCCCAGCAGGGCGCGGAGCAGCCCGAGCAGATGGGTACGCCCGCCGCGGGCCGGGAACCGGCGGATCCCGTCCGGGGCGAGCACCTGGCCGCCGAGGCGGTTGCCGACGCCGGCGGTGAGGAAGCCGACCGCCGCCACGGCGGCCACCGCCAGCTCCCGTTTGTCCAGTGTGGCCGTGCCGTACTCCATGCTGGGGCTGGCGTCGACCAGCAGCCAGGTGGTCAGCTCGCGGTCGGCGTCGACCTCGCGGACGTGCGGGACGGTGGTCCGGGCGGTCACCGCCCAGTCCATCCGGCGGACCTCGTCCTCGCCGGGGCGGTACTCGCGGCTGCCGGCCGCCTCGCTGCCGGGCCCGGGCAGCAGGCCGCGGTACTGGCCGTGCAGCAGCCCGTCGAGCCGCCGGGTGACGGTCAGTTCCAGCCGGCGCAGCCGCTGGTCGGGGGCCAGGTCGGCCAGTCCGGGGTCGGGCAGGGTGGGTGCGTCCCGGCGTCTCATGCCGCCGCCAGGTCGGCCGCCGCCTCCGGGTGCCCGGTGACCACCCGGGGTGGCGGCACCGCCTCGACCAGCCGGCGGACCAGCGTCTCGGCGGAGACCCCGTCGGCCACGGCGTCGAAGGAGAGCACCAGCCGGTGGGCCAGCACGTCCACCGCGAGGTCCCGGACGTCCTCCGGGAGCACGTGGTCGCGGCCGTGGACCAGGGCCTGCGCCCGCGCCGCGGCCACGAGGCCGAGGGTGGCCCGTGGGCTCGCCCCGTAGGCCAGCAGCGGCTTGATCTCGGGCAGCCCGAAACGCCCCGGGTCCCGGGTGGCGAGGATGAGCCGGACCACGTACTCGGCGAGGGCGTGGTGGACGAAGACGTCGGCGGCGCGCCGCTGGAGTTCGCGCAGCCGGGCCGCGTCGAGCACCGGGCGGGCGGTCGGCCGCTCGGTGCTCATCCGGTAGAGGATGGCCAGCTCGTCGGCGTCGCTCGGGTAGTCGACGACGACCTTCATGAGGAACCGGTCGCGCTGCGCCTCGGGGAGCTGGTAGACCCCCTCGGACTCGATCGGGTTCTGGGTGGCCAGCACCAGGAACGGGTCGGGGACCGGCCAGCTCCGGCCGCCGATGGACACCTGCCGCTCGGCCATCGCCTCGAGCAGCGCCGACTGCACCTTGGCCGGGGCCCGGTTGATCTCGTCGGCGAGCACCAGGTTCGCCATGATCGGGCCCAGCTCCACGTCGAACGCCTCGGTGGAGGCCCGGTAGATGCGGGTGCCGACGATGTCGGAGGGGACCAGGTCGGGGGTGAACTGGATCCGGGAGAAGGTGCCGCCGACCACGGTGGCGAGGGTCTGCGCCGCGAGGGTCTTGGCCACCCCCGGCACGCCCTCCAGCAGGCAGTGGCCGTCCGCGATCAGTGCGGTGAGCAGGCGGTCGACGAGCCGATCCTGCCCGACGATCACGCGTTTGACCTCGAAGAGGGTCTGTTCCAGCTCGACGCCGCTCGCGTCGGCATCGACCGGGGTGGGCACGCTGGCCAGGGTGTCCGAGATGTCCGTCACGGTGCTTGCTTCCCGTGCCGGCGTGCGGACAAACGTCGGATTATCGGCCCCTGGACGGCCCTTCCGGGCCCGGATCGGGACGACTCCCCCGGGCGGTCCGCAACGGCGCGAGCGGGCTCGGGCCGGGGCAGACCGGGTCAGGAAACCACGACAGCTGGCCCCCGCCGTGGGGGCGGGGGCCGCTGCCGGCGGGGGTCAGTTGGCGATGAGCAGGTGGAACGGCCGGTCCGCGTACCCGCCGCTGGAGCTGCGGGTCTGGACGAAGACCGCGTTCGGGATCAGGTAGCGGGGCGCCACCGCGACCTCGCCCGCGGGTGGGACGTTCGCCGCGTCGTTGGTGCCGATCGTCGCGTGCAGGCCCTTGAGGTTGACGGCGTAGTCGAGCGTCACCTGGTACTGCCCGGCGAACTGACCCTGCCCCGGCGCGAACTTCTTGGCGCTCACCACGTTGGCCGAGTGCTGGAGCAGGGTCCCGTTGCTGCTGACCACCGCCCAGGCGACCAGCCCGGGCGTCGGCGCGGCGAGGGTGGCGTTCAGCGCGGACCTCGCGGCCCGGGTCTCGGCGGCGGTCACCGGCGGCTGCTGGCCTGCCTGGCGCGCGCCGGGCTGGGCCTCGGCCGGGGCCTTCGCCGCCGGGTGGGCGGCGGCCGCGATACCCCCGCCGGCCAGGGTGAGGGACAGCGCGGCGAGGACCACGACCGTCGCCTTGCGCTTGAGGAATGTGGCCATGACAGATCTCCCTTTTGTGACCGTGGTGAAACGGCCGGCCCGCGTCCTGCGGGACGGATGGATGCGGCACGGGAGCCAGGCGCAGCACAATTGCGGACCATCGGGGATCCACGTCGGAGCGCACCGTTTATCGTCGAGCTGCACCTGGCCTTGAACTGGGCTTACTACGGAGAGTCGCGACGTCTCGACCAGGTGGAACCTAGCATCGGAAAATGTGGCCGGTCAATAGTTCACATGTGCGCCGCGCCGCCTGAGAAATGCTTTCAGTAATTGTGAGAGGCGAGTCCCGGACCATTCACGAAATTGTCCCCTTGCGCCGCCGGGTAGCGTGACGGCCATGATCACGAAGGGACGCCTCGCCACGATCGCCTGCTGGGTGGCGGTCGCGCCCGTGGCCGCCTGGACGGCGCTCCGGCTGGCCGGCCTGGAACGGGGGCCGCTGGTGCAGGCGGTCGCCTTCACGCCGTACGTCGCCGCCGCCGCGCTCGCCCCGGTGGTGCTGGCGCTCGCCCTGCGGCGCCGCGCACCCGCGGTGGTCGCGGCCCTCGCCGCCCTGGCTCTGGTCGCCGCGGTGACGCCGCGGGCCGTTCGCGACGACCGGCCCACCGTGGCCGGACCGGTGCTCCGGCTGCTCACCGCCAACCTGCTCAAGGGCGGCGCCGATCCGGCCCGGCTGGTCGAGCTGGTCCGGGCACACCGGGTGGACGTGCTGGCCGTGCAGGAGTTCACCCCGCAGATCGCCGCCGAGCTGGACCGGCTCGGGCTGGCCACCCTGCTGCCCTACCGGGTGCTGAACCCGGAGGTCGGCACCACCGGCTCCGGGCTGTACGCGCGCCACCCGCTCAGCGGCACCGGCTGGCGGCGCAACGAGGGCTTCTCCTTCACCCAGGCGTACGGGACGGTGGCCGTGCCGGGTGCGCCACCGCTGCGGGTGGAGTCGGCGCACCCGGCCGCCCCGTACGCCGTCGACGTGGTGCCGGACTGGTGGACGGACCTGCGGGCCCAGCCGCCGGCCACCCCGCGGGGCGGGTTGAGCGTCCTGGCCGGCGACTTCAACGCCACCCTCGACCACGCGCCGCTGCGCGACCTGATCGACACCGGCTACGTCGACGCCGCCGACGCGACCGGCGCCGGGCTCTCCGGGACCTGGGGCCCCTACGGCGGCGATCCGATCCCGCCGGTCACCATCGACCACGTGCTGGTCGACCGGCGCATCGAGGTGCGCGCGGTCAGCGTGCACGCCGTGCCGGGCAGCGACCACCGCGCCGTGCTGGCCGAGCTGCGGCTGCCCGCCGGGTGAGCGTCAGACCCGGGCCCGGTCCAGACCGTAGGTGAGGGCGTCGACCAGGGCGTGCCAGCTCGCCTCGACCACGTTCGGGTGGACGCCGACCGTGGTCCAGTCGCGGCCCGCCCCGGCGGTCTCCACGAGCACCCGGGTCACCGCGCCGGTGCCGTGGCTGCCCTCCAGGATGCGGACCTTGTAGTCGGCCAGCTCGAACTCGCGCAGCTCCGGGTAGTGCCGGGCAAGCGCCACCCGCAGCGCCTCGTCCAGGGCGTTGACCGGGCCGTTCCCCTCGGCGGTGGCGATGACGCGCTCGCCACGTACCCGGATCTTGACGGTGGCCTCGGAGACCACCGCGCCGTCCTCGCGGTGCTCGACCAGCACCCGGTAGGACTCCAGGGCGAAGGGCCTCGGCGGCGCGGCGTCCGGCAGCTCGGAGCGGACGAGCAGCTCGAACGAGGCGTCGGCGGCCTCGAAGGACCACCCGCCGGCCTCCAGTTCCTTGATCCGGCTGGTCACCTTGGACAGCGCGTCCGGATGGCCGGCCAGGTCCAGGCCCAGCTCGCGGCTCTTGAGCTCGACGCTGGCCCGGCCGGCCATCTCGGTCACCAGGATCCGCATGTCGTTGCCCACCACGGAGGGATCCACGTGGTTGTAGAGCAACGGGTCGACCTTGATCGCGCTCGCGTGCAGCCCCGCCTTGTGGGCGAAGGCCGCGGCCCCGACGTAGGCCTGGTGGGTGTCGGGGGCGATGTTGGCGATCTCGGCGATGGCGTGCGAGACCCGCACCATCTGTTCCAGGCAGCCCTCCGGTAGGACGGGCATGCCGAGCTTGAGCTGGAGGTTGGCCACGATCGCGAACAGGTCCGCGTTGCCGGGGCGCTCGCCGTACCCGTTGGCGGTGCCCTGGACGTGCCGGACGCCGGCCTCGACCGCCGCGATCGTGTTGGCCACCGCGCAGGCGGTGTCGTTCTGGGCGTGCATGCCGAGCAGCTCGGGGGCGATCCCGGTGCGCGCGGTCAGGTCGGTGATGGCGGCGGTGACCTGGGAGGGCAGCATCCCGCCGTTGGTGTCGCAGAGGACGAACCGCTCGGCCCCGGCGGCGAGGGCGGTCTCCGCCACGGCGGCCGTGTACGCCGGGTCCTGCCGGTAGCCGTCGTAGAAGTGCTCCCCGTCGACGAAGACCCGCCGGCCCGCCGCGACCAGGTGCGCGACCGTGTCCCGGATCATCGCCAGGTTCTCCTCGGCGGTGGTGCGCAGCGCCCGCTCGACGTGCCGCAGGTCCGCCTTCGCCACCAGCGCCACGGCCGGGGTGTGCGCGTCGAGCAGCCCGCGCACCTGCGGGTCGTCCTCGACCGCGACGCCGGCCTTCCGGGTGGCCCCGAACGCGACCAGGATCGCGTGCCGCAGTTCCAGCTCGGTGCGGGCCCGGCGGAAGAACTCGGTGTCCTTCGGCACGGCGCCGGGCCAGCCGCCCTCGATGAAGCCGACCCCGAGGTCGTCGAGCAGGCGGGCCACCGCCAGCTTGTCGACCACCGAGTAGGTGAGCCCCTCGCGCTGGGCGCCGTCGCGCAGCGTCGTGTCGTACACCTGGAAGGTCATGGGAGTCCTCTTCTCGAACCTGCGGGGCAACAAAAAGACCCCCCGCGGATGCGGGAGGTCTGCGCGCTCGGCGAGGGGGAAGGCCGGCGCGCTAGCTGCCAATAATCAGGACGGAGCTGGTCACGGTCCGTACTCTGCCACTCCGATCCGGCTTGTGGGAGCAGAAACCCACATCGCGGGACAGGTCCGTGATCGACTTAACAAGGCGCCCGGCCCGGGGCGGGACGGTGACCGGCCTGCGGAAGTATCTGGAACAGATCCAGTTACCGGCCTGGCGTCGCCGCCAGGCCGCCGTCAAGGAGGACCCGTGCTCACTGTCGGTGACCGCTTCCCCGAGTACGAACTCACCGCCTGCGTCTCGCTCGACGCCGACAAGGCGTTCGAGACGATCAACCACAAGACCTACGAGGGCAAGTGGCGCGTCGTCTTCTTCTGGCCGAAGGACTTCACCTTCATCTGCCCGACGGAGATCGCCGAGTTCGGCCGCCTCAACGGCGAGTTCGCCGACCGGGACGCCCAGGTCCTCGGCGTCTCCGTGGACAACGAGTTCGTGCACTACGCCTGGCGCAAGGACCACCCGGACCTGCGCGACCTGCCCTTCCCGATGCTCAGCGACATCAAGCGTGAGCTGACCGCCGACTGCGGCGTGCTCGGCGAGGACGGCGTCGCGCAGCGGGCCACCTTCATCGTCGACCCGGACAACGAGATCCAGTTCGCCATGGTGACCGCTGGCTCGGTCGGCCGGAACGTCTCCGAGGTGCTGCGGGTGCTCGACGCCCTGCAGACCGACGAGCTGTGCCCGTGCAACTGGAACAAGGGTGGCGCCACCCTGGACGCCAACGCGCTGCTCGCCGGGGCCGGGGCCTGATCATGGGTCTGGACGCGGTCAAGGCGGCCCTGCCCGAGTACGCCAGGGACATCAAGCTCAACCTGGGCTCCACCATCACCACCTCGACGCTGAAGCCCGAGCAGGCCTGGGGCATCGCCCTGGCCTGCGCCGTGGCGGCCCGCAACCCGGTGGTGCTGCGGGAGATCGCCGCCGAGGCGGCCACGCACCTCACGCCGGAAGCCGTCGAGGCGGCCAAGGGCGCGGCCACCATCATGGCGATGAACAACGTCTACTACCGGGCCAAGCACCTCATCGGCGACGAGCAGTACGCCTCGCTGCCGGCCCGGCTGCGGATGCAGATCATCGCCCGGCCCGGGGTGGAGAAGGCGGACTTCGAGCTCTGGAGCCTCGCCGTCTCGGCGATCACCGGCTGCGGCGTCTGCCTGGAGTCGCACGAGAAGACCCTGCGGGCCGCCGGGTTCAGCCGCGACCAGGTGCACGAGGGGCTGCGCATCGCGTCCGTGGTGCACGCCGCCGCGGTCGCCCTGGACGCGGAGGCCGCGCTCGCCTGAGCCGGGCGGGTGTACCGACCTCCGCAACCGGGTACGAAGGGGTCTGACAGGCACATCCCCCGAGAAAGTCGAGAAAGGGAGTGGACGCCATGGAGCGGCTCGACCCTCGAACGACCCACGGGACGCCGGATCCGCTGACCCAGGGTGGTCAGGGCGCCTTCGCGGGCGGCGCGCCCGCCGGGCGCTTCGACCCGTGGAGCTACCGGGACGACGCCGGGGTGACCGGTGTCGACCTGGTCGGCTACAAGGTGGAGGCGAGTGACGGCGGCATCGGCAAGGTGGACCGGGCCAGCCACGAGGTGAACTCCAGTTTCCTCGTGGTGGACACCGGGCCGTGGGTCTTCGGCAAGAAGGTCATGCTGCCCGCCGGCACGGTCAACCACGTCGACCACGACGAGCGGAAGGTCTACGTCGACCGGAGCAAGGACCAGATCAAGGCCGCGCCCGAGTACGACGAGGCCACCGACACGGACCCGGAGTTCCGGGACAAGCTCGGCGGCTACTACGACGACACCTACTCGTCGATCCCGCCGGGCACGGCCCGGTAGTCGGGACACCTGGCACCAGCGGCCGGCGGGGCACATCGTTGCCCCGCCGGCCGTTACCCTGTCAGGGGTGGACGCCCTGGAGACCCCCTTCCCCGCGCTGTTCAACTTCCGCGACGTCGGCGGCTACCGCAGCCGGGACGGGCGCACCGTCCGGCACCGCCGGCTCTACCGCTCCGACTCCCTGCACCGCATCGACGAGACCGACCGTGCGGCGTTCACCGCGCTGGGCATCCGCACGGTCATCGACCTACGCCGCCCCACCGAGGTGGCCCGGGACGGCCGGGTGCCGGCCTACGAGGGGCTGAGCTACCGGCACATCCACCCCGAGCACCAGGACTGGGCCGAGCGGACGTACGAGCCCGGCAGCGACCTGGCCCGCTACCTCGCCGACCGGTACGCCGACCTGGCCCGCACCGGCACGGCCGGCCTGGCCGAGGCGGTCGGCCTGATCGCCGACAGCGCCAACGCGCCGGTGGTGGTGCACTGCGTCGCCGGCAAGGACCGCACCGGCATCGTCTGCGGGCTCACCCTGGCCGTGCTCGGCGTGCCCGACGACGACATCGCCGCCGACTACGCGCTCAGCACCGTCGCGTCCGAGCGGTTCAGCGCCTGGGTCCGGGCCACCCTGCCGGACGCCGTCGAGCCGCCGCCACCGTTCCTCGCCTCCCCCGCCGAGGCCATGAGGCTCTTCCTCACCGAGTTGCGCGAGGGCTACGGCTCGGCCGAGGGCTACCTGCGCCATGCCGGCGTGACGGACGAGCAACTGGCCGCCCTCCGCACCCACCTGCTCGACTAACCGGGGCGGGATGCGCGCACGGCCGGCGCCGTCGAGGACGGGCCGGCCGTGCGGGACGCGCGTGTGGAGGGTCAGAGGACGCGGGAGACCCAGCCGTGCCGGTCCTCGGCGCGGCCGCGCTGGATGTCCACCAGCTTCTGGCGCAGCGCCATGGTGGAGCGGCCCGGCTCGCCACCGCCGATCAGGAACTCCCCGTCCGGGAAGCGCACGCCGCCGATCGGGGTGATCACGGCGGCGGTGCCGCAGGCGAAGACCTCGCGCAGCCGCCCGCTGGCCGCGTCGGCCTGCCAGTCGGCGAAGCTGATCGGCCGCTCCTGCACCCGGTGCCCCGACTCGGCAGCCAGGGTGAGGATCGCGTCGCGGGTGATGCCCGGCAGGATGGTGCCGGTCAGCGGCGGGGTGACCAGGGTGTCGTCGTCGTAGACGAAGAAGACGTTCATGCCGCCCAGCTCGTCGACGAAGCGCCGCTCCACCGCGTCCAGGAAGACCACCTGGTCGCAGCCGGCCTCGATGGCCTCCGCCTGCGCGGCGAGCGAGGCGGCGTAGTTGCCGCCGCACTTGGCCGCGCCGGTGCCGCCGGGCGCGGCCCGGGTGTAGTCGGGCGAGACCCAGACCGTGACCGGCTTGACCCCGCCGGCGAAGTACGCCCCGGCGGGCGAGGCGATCACGCAGTAGAGGTACTCGTTGGCCGGGCGGACGCCGAGGAAGACCTCGCTGGCGAACATGAACGGGCGCAGGTAGAGGCTGGAGTCCTCGTGCTCCGGGATCCACGCCTGGTCGATCTCGACCAGCCGGCGCAGCGACTCGACGAAGGTCTCCGCCGGCAGCTCCGGCATGGCCAGCCGGTGGGCGGAGGCGGCGAAGCGGGCCGCGTTGGCCTCCGGGCGGAACATGGTGACCGACCCGTCCCCCGTCCGGTACGCCTTCAGCCCCTCGAAGATCTCCTGCGCGTAGTGCAGGACCGCGGCGGCGGGGTCCATCGGGATCGGCGCGCGCGCCTCCAGCCGGGCGTCGTACCAGCCCTTGCCCTCGGCGTACCGGATGGTCACCATGTGGTCGGTGAACACCCGGCCGAAGCCCGGGTTCGCCAGCAGGGCGGCCCGGTCGGCGGCGGATACCGGCGCGGGATTCGGACGGGTCTCGAAATCGAGCTTGTCACCACCGCTCATCGCGCTGACCTCCCTGCGGGTCCACGGCATGCGGGATCGCACGCCGACGTCACTGGTGCCAGAAACTTACCCCGAACGGTCGTTCAGCGGATAGCTCCGCCCCGGCACACCGGGCACGCCGGACGGGCGGCCCGGCCGTGCCGGGACGGAGCGGGCCCGGGTGCGGGTCTGGCGGCCCGGATCCGGGCCGAGGTGACGGCCCGGTCAGGCTACGGCGTAGCCGGCGAGGCGGTCGCCGACCTCCTCGGTGCGCAGCGGCGCCCCCGGCGTACGCCCGGCCAGCTCGGTGGCGACCGCGGCGGTGACCCGCGCGGCGGCGTCGGCGTGGCCGAGCTGGTCGAGCAGGAGCGCGGCGGAGAGCACGGCGGCCACCGGGTCGGCGACGCCCTTGCCGGCGATGTCCGGCGCGGAGCCGTGCACCGGCTCGAACATCGACGGGTATCGCCCCTCCGGGTTGATGCAGCCGCTGGCCGCCAGCCCGATGCCGCCGGTCACGGCGGCGGCGATGTCGGTGAGGATGTCGCCGAAGAGGTTGTCGGTGACCACCACGTCGTAGCGCGACGGGTTGGTCACCAGGAACATCGCGGCGGCGTCGACGTGCTGGTATTCGGTGGTCACGTCGGGGTGCTCGTCGGCCACGGCCGCGAAGGCGCGTGCCCAGAGCGAGCCGGCGTGGGTGAGCACGTTGGTCTTGTGCACGAGGGTGACCTTGCGCCGCTCCCGGCGGCGGGCCCGGGCGAACGCGTCGCGGATCACCCGCTCGACGCCGTGCCGGGTGTTCAGGCTCTCCTCGGTGGCCACCTCGGCCGGGGTGTCCCGGTGCAGCGAGCCGCCCGCCCCCGCGTAGAGGCCCTCGGTGCCCTCGCGGACCACCACCAGGTCGACCTCGCCGGGCTTGACGGCGGCCAGCGGGCCGGCGACGCCGGGCCAGAGCCGGGACGGGCGGAGGTTGACGTACTGGTCGAAGGCGAAGCGGAGCTTGAGCAGCAGGCCCCGCTCCAGCACGCCCGGCGGCACGCTGGGGTCGCCGACCGCGCCGAGCAGGATGGCGTCATGCCCGGCCAGCTCGTCGAGGACCGAGTCGGGCAGCACCTCGCCCGTGCGGTGGTAGCGGGCCGCGCCGAGTTCGTACTCCGTGGCCTCGGCCACTCCGGGGAGCACCGCGTCGATGACCTTGCGGGCCTGCCCGACCACCTCGGGGCCGATGCCGTCCCCGGCCACCACCGCAATGCGTGCCACCTGGCGCTCCTCACCTCGTCGTCAGGCGCAACCGTACGTCGCCGTCCCGGCTCCCGGTACGCGCCTTCCAACATTCGGGACGCCGCGATGCACAGGAGTCTCCCAGGTGGCATTCATGGTCCGGTCATGTCCACTGCCTAGGGTCGGTGGGGACAGGGTCGACGGGGGCCCGGGACCGGCTTTCGCCGCGGCGCTGCGGCGTGGCCAGCGAGGGAGCAGTGCCATGCGGATCGAGGAGCAGCGGCGGGGCCGCTGGACGGACGAGCAGCCCCGCACCCGGTGGATCGACCAGTCGGCCTTCCGCCACCGCCGCCCCGACCTGCGCCTCGGCACCCGCAGCCACCGGCTGGAGCGGGCCGGCGGCACCGCCGCGGACCGGATCAGCGTCCGGCACACCGTCCGCACCTCCACCGCCGAATACTCGCTGCTGCTCAACGCGCCCGAGTGGCTGGGCCGCCGGGGCGTCGGTGAGGCGCTCCGGGACGCGGTCGCCGAGCTGCGCGCCATCGACCTCACCTACGGGCCGAACCAGTCGGACAGCCTGGTCTCGAAGCTGCGCCGGGGCGAGATCGACCCCGAGTCGTACCCGCCGCTGGCCGACCTGGTGGACCGCTGCGCCGCGATGCGGGCGGCGACCGACGGGTGGTTCGACGCCTGGGCGGTGCCCGGCGGTTTCGACCCGGGCGGCCTGCTCGGCGGCTGGGCGGTGGAGCGCGCCGCGGCCCGGCTGCGCACCGCGGGCGTCCACGACTACGCCGTGCTGGCCGGCGCCGACCTGACCGTCCGGGGCCGTGCCGCGCACGGCGGCCCGTGGCGCGTCGCGGTGCACCACCCGACCGACGGGCACCGGGCGCCGCTGGTCCTGGAGATGACCGCCGGAGCGGTGGGCACCTCGGGCGTGACCGGGCGCCGGGGACACGTGGTGGACCCGCACACCGGCGAGCCGGCCGACCAGCTGGTCGCCGCCACGGTCGTCGGGCCGGATCTCGCGGTGGCCGACGCCTACGCCACCGCCCTGTACGCCGCCGGCCCGGCCGGACTGGCCTGGTTCCGCAACGGCTCGGACTACCGGGCGCTGTTCGCCCACCGCCGGCGCTGACCGCGCGGCGCGCCGCCCCGCCTTCGCATCCGGGACGCCGACCGCGATCGGCCCCCACGGTCTCGGCAACGACCGTGGGGGCCGGTCAGCGACGAGTGCGCGTGGCTCGCGCAATCGAGGGGTGCGGGCCGGTGGGTCGGACGGCCGACCGCGCCACCCGAAGACGGGCCGGAGTTTCGACTCAGCCAGTAACCGCACGGGTACGCTAGCGAATCGACGCAACTCGACGCAAGAGTCTCCACAGCGGACCGTCCGGTGTCCTGTCGGTAATCAGCGGGTCAACCTGCGGCGGGGCAGGGGTGACGGCGCGCACCCGGGATGGCACGCTGTCCGCCGTGAGTTTCGACTTGAGCGTGTGGGCCCTGCCGGCCGGGGCCACGCCCGACGAGGTGCGGGCGGCGGTGCAGCGGTGCCGCGAGGGACGGCACGGCGAGCAGTACCCCGACCCGCGGGTGGTCGCCTTCTACCGGGCCATCACGGCCAGCTATCCCGACCGTCCGGCGCGCCCGGGCACGCCGTGGGAGGTCACCCCGCTGCACGCGGCCGGCGACCACGTGGAGATGAACCTCTTCCCCACCTGCCCGGACGAGGTGCTGCTGGACATCGAACGGCTGGCCGGCGAGCACGACCTGATGCTCTTCGACGCCCAGGACGGCTCGGTCTACCCGCCACCGGCCCGCGTCGAGCCCTGACTTCCGGGTACGACGAGGGGCCCGGCCGTCCGGCCGGGCCCCCGATCCGTCGTGGCCGGACTACTCGTCGCGCAGGTCGGCCGCGCTGGCCGCGACCGCGCCGATCGAGTCCGCCGCCGAGGTGAGCAGGTCCGCGCCGAGCGCCTGGTCGACGGTGAGCGTCATGAGCGTCTCGCCGCCGGCCTCGCGACGGGCCACCTGCATGGCCGCGATGTTGACGCCGGCCTCGCCGAGCAGCGTGCCGACGGTGCCGACCACGCCCGGCCGGTCGACGTAGCGCAGGAAGACCAGGATGCCCTCCGCGCCGATCTCCACGTCGAAACCGTCCACCTCGGTCAGCTTGAGGACGTCCCGCGTGCCGGTGTGGGTGACCGTGCCGGACACGCTGACCGTCCGGCCGTCCGGCAGCGCGCCGCGCACGGTGACCAGGTTGGGGTGGTCGACGGTCTCGGCCTGCGTGGCGAGGGTGACCTCGACGCCCCGCTCGGCGGCCAGGTGCGGCGCGTTGACGTAGGTGACCTGCTCCTCCACCACCGAGCTGAACAGCCCCTTGGTGGCGGCGAGCTTGAGCACCGACACGTCGTTCGCGACGACCTCGCCGCGCACGTCGACGGTGACGCTGGCAGCGACCCCACCGGCCAGGGCCGTGAAGGCCCGGCCCAGCTTCTCGGCCAGCGGCAGCAGCGGCCGGACGTCCTCGGCGACCACGCCGCCGGCCTGCACGTTCACGGCGTCCGGCACGAACTCGCCCTGCAGCGCCAGCTTGACGCTCTTCGCCACGGCCAGGCCGGCCTTGTCCTGCGCCTCGTGGGTGGAGGCGCCCAGGTGCGGGGTCGCCACCACGTTGTCGAAGGCGAACAGCGGCGAGGACGTGCACGGCTCCTTGGCGTAGACGTCGACGCCGGCGCCGGCCACCCGGCCCTCGGCGATCGCGTTCGCGAGCGCCTGCTCGTCCACCAGGCCGCCGCGGGCGGCGTTGACGATCCGGACGCCCGGCTTGACGACCGCCAGCTCCTTCTCGCCGATGAGGCCCACCGTCTCCGGGGTCCTGGGGAGGTGGATCGAGATGAAGTCGCTCTCCCGGAGCAGCTCCTCGAGGCCGACCAGCCGGACACCGAGCTGCGCGGCGCGGGCCGGCTGGATGTACGGGTCGTACGCGATGAGGCGGGTGCCGAAGGCGGCGATGCGCTGGGCGAAGAGCACGCCGATGCGACCGAGGCCGACCACGCCGACGGTCTTGCCCTGGATCTCCACGCCGGTGTACTTCGACCGCTTCCACTCCCCCGCCTTCAGCGCGGCGCTGGCGCTGGCGGTGTTGCGGGCCACGGCGAGCAGCAGCGCGAGCGCCTGCTCGGCGGCGGACACGATGTTGGAGGTGGGCGCGTTGACGACCATGACGCCCCGCGCGGTGGCGGCCGGGACCTCGACGTTGTCCAGCCCGACGCCGGCGCGGGCGACCACCTTCAGCCGCGGGGCCGCCGCGATCGCCTCGGCGTCGATCTGGGTGGCGCTGCGTACGATCACCGCGTCGGCCTCGGAGAGCGCGGAGAGCAGGGCCGGGCGGTCGGTGCCGTCCACGTGACGCACGTCGAAGTCGTGCGCGAGCACCTCGATGGCGGCGGGAGCGAGTTCTTCGGCGATCAGTACGACAGGATTCATCGGTCCTCGTAGACGCTCGGTTTTGTGGTCGGCCTGGGGCGTCGGGGCGCCTCGCTGCGCCCCTGCGCCGATCCGTGCCATGGCCGTCGGGTGCCGGCTGGAGCACCACACCAAGGATGGTAGGGGGCCGCCCGCCCTCCGGGTCCCGGACCGCGGGGTGAGCGCCCTCACACAGCTTCGTCGCACGCCGGTCACCCCCCCGTTCACCCGCTGCCCGCGTCGGCGCGCGGCCGGCCGAGGCGTCGGTCACCCGGTCCCACCAGGTGAACGGACCGCTCGGGCCGGCGCGCCGACGACGGCGGCCCGCCGCCCGACGCCGGGGAGAGCGTCGGGCCGCGGGCCGCGTCGGGGTTGCCTGAGGCGGACTCAGGCGGTCTCGGTGATGGGCCGGTCGACCCAGCTCATCATGGCGCGCAGCTTCTGCCCGGTCTCCTCGATCGGGTGCGCCGCGCCCTCGGCCCGCCACTTGGCGAAGTTCGGCCGGCCCGCCTCGTCCTCGGCCACCCACTCGCGGGCGAACTCGCCGGACTGGATCTCGCCGAGGATCTTGCGCATCTCCTCCTTGACCCGGGAGTCGATGACCCGCGGGCCGCGCGAGAGGTCGCCGTACTCGGCGGTGTCCGAGATGCTGTAGCGCATCCGGGCGATGCCGCCCTCGTACATGAGGTCGACGATGAGCTTCAGCTCGTGCAGGCACTCGAAGTAGGCCACCTCGGGGGCGTAGCCGGCCTCGGTGAGCACCTCGAAGCCGGTCTGCACGAGTGCCGCCGCGCCGCCGCAGAGCACCGCCTGCTCGCCGAAGAGGTCGGTCTCGGTCTCCTCGGTGAAGGTGGTGCGGATCGCGCCGGCCCGGGTGCCGCCGATCGCCTTGGCGTACGCCAGGGCCAGGCCGAACGCGCTGCCGCTGGCGTCCTGCTCGACGGCCACCAGGCAGGGCACGCCCTTGCCGTCGACGTACTGGCGGCGGACCAGGTGACCGGGGCCCTTCGGGGCGACCATCGCCACGTCCACGTCGGCCGGGGGCTTGATGAGGCCGTAGCGGATGTTGAAGCCGTGGCCGAAGAAGATCGCCTTGCCGGGGGCGAGGTTGGGGGCGATCGACTCGGTGTACAGCGCACGCTGGGCGGTGTCCGGCGCCAGGATCATAATCACGTCGGCCTCGGCCGCCGCCTCGGCCGGCGTCAGCACCCGCAGGCCCTGCTCCTCGGCCTTCGGCCGGCTCTTCGAGCCGGCGGGCAGGCCGATCACCACGTCGACGCCGGAGTCGCGCAGCGACAGCGCGTGGGCGTGGCCCTGGCTGCCGTAGCCGATCACGGCGACCGTGCGGCCCTGGATCAGGCCCAGGTCGGCGTCGTCGTCGTAGTACACCTCAACGCTCATTGACTTCCCTTTCCTACGGCGGTGCCCGTCGGCCCGTCGAAAATCCGGTGAATGCGAATCAGGCGGCGCGCAGCGCCGGGCCGGCGGTGATCGAGCGGGAACCCCGCCCGATGGCCACCGTGCCGGACTGGACCATCTCCTTGATGCCGAACGGCTCCAGGTCACGCAGGAGCGCGTCGAGCTTGTCGGGGGTGCCGGTGGCCTCGATGGTCAGCGTGTCCGGCGCGACGTCGACCACCCGGGCGCGGAACAGGGCGACCGTCTCCAGCACCTGGCCGCGGGCGTTGCGGTCCGCGCGGACCTTGACCAGCAGCAGCTCCCGGGCCACCGAGACCTGCGGATCCAGCTCGACGATCTTGAGTACGTTGACCAGCTTGTTGAGCTGCTTGGTGACCTGCTCCAGCGGCGAGGACTCGGCGTTGACCACGATGGTGATGCGGGAGACGTCGGGGTTCTCGGTCTCACCCACCGCGAGGCTGTCGATGTTGAACCCGCGCCGGGAGAACAGCCCGGAGACCCGGGCCAGGACACCCGGCTTGTTCTCCACCAGCACGGACAGGGTGTGCATGGTCATCAGAGTTCGTCCTCGTCGAAGGCGGGGCGGACGCCCCGGGCGAACATGATCTCGTCGTTGCTGGTGCCGGCGGCGACCATCGGCCACACCATGGCGTCCTTGCCGACCACGAAGTCGATGACCACCGGGGCGTCGGTGATCGCCATGGCCGCCTCGATGGTCTTGTCCACGTCGGCGGCGTTCTCGCAGCGCAGGCCGACGCAGCCCAGCGCCTCGGCGAGCTTCACGAAGTCGGGGATGCGGTGCTTGTGGGTGCCCAGTTCGGTGTTCGAGTAGCGCTCCCCGTAGAACAGGGTCTGCCACTGCCGGACCATGCCCAGGTTGCCGTTGTTGATGACGGCCACCTTGATCGGGATGCCCTCCAGGGCGCAGGTGGCCAGCTCCTGGTTGGTCATCTGGAAGCAGCCGTCGCCGTCGACCGCCCACACCGTGGTGTCCGGCTTGCCGACCTTGGCGCCCATGGCCGCCGGGACGGCGTAACCCATGGTGCCGAGGCCACCGGAGTTGAGCCAGGTGTACGGCTTCTCGTACGAGATGAACTGACTGGCCCACATCTGGTGCTGGCCGACGCCCGCCACGTAGACGGCGTCCGGACCGGCGATCTCGCCCAGCCGCTTGATCACGTACTGCGGGGAGAGCGTGCCGTCGGCCGGCTCCTCGTAGCCCAGCGGGTAGCGCCCCCGCAGGTCGTCGAGCTGGTTCCACCAGTCGGCCAGGTCGGCGGCCGGCCGGGCCGCCTGCTCGGCGGTGACGGCCGCGATCAGCTCGTCGATGACGTGCCGGGCGTCGCCCACGATCGGGACGTCGGCGTGCCGGTTCTTGCCGATCTCGGCCGGGTCGATGTCGGCATGCACCACGGTGGCGTCCGGCGCGAACGAGTCCAGCTTGCCGGTGACCCGGTCGTCGAAGCGGGCGCCCAGCGCCACGATCAGGTCGGACTTCTGCAGGCCGTAGACGGCGGCGACGGTGCCGTGCATGCCGGGCATGCCCAGGTGCTGCCGGTGCGAGTCGGGGAACGCGCCCAACGCCATGAGGGTGGTGACCACCGGGATGCCGGTCAGCTCGGCCAGCCGGCGCAGCCCCTCGGTGGCGCCGGCCTTGAGCACGCCGCCGCCGACGTAGAGCACCGGGCGGCGGGCGCTGGTCATGAGCCGGGCCGCCTCGCGGATCTGCTTGCCGTGCGGGTGCAGCGTGGGCCGGTAGCCGGGCAGGTCCAGGGTGGGCGGCCAGGCGAAGGTGGTCGGCGCCTGGAGGACGTCCTTGGGGATGTCGACGAGGACCGGGCCGGGCCGGCCGGTCGAGGCCAGGTGGAACGCCTCGGCGAGCACCTGCGGGATCTCGTCGGCCGTCTGCACCAGGAAGTTGTGCTTGGTGATCGGCAGGGTGATGCCCTGGATGTCCGCCTCCTGGAAGGCGTCCGTGCCGATCGACGGGCGGGCGACCTGGCCGGTGATCGCCACCATGGCCACCGAGTCCATGTACGCGTCGGCGATCGGCGTGACCAGGTTGGTCGCGCCCGGGCCCGAGGTGGCGATGCAGACGCCGACCTTGCCGGTGGCCTGGGCGTAGCCGGTGGCGGCGTGCCCGGCGCCCTGCTCGTGCCGGACCAGGATGTGCCGGACCGTCGAGTCGTAGAGCGGGTCGTACGCGGGCAGGATCGCGCCGCCCGGGATGCCGAAGACGACGTCGACGCCGAGCGCCTCGAGCGACCGCACCAGCGAGCCGGCGCCGGACAGCTGCGCGGTGGCGGGCTGCGGCTCGGTCGCGGTGCGTCCGTCCGCGCCGGCGCCCCGTCCCGCTACGGCCGGGGCGGCCG
>NZ_WBKT01000073.1 GCF_008868175.1 Micromonospora sp. AMSO31t | reverse complement strand
GAGGGCGACGAGCAGGGCGGCGGTCACCAGCCCGGCGGCGACCGCGAAGGAGGACCGGTAGCCGCCGGCGAGGGCGGCGACCGGGTCGGTGCCCGCGGCGCGCAGCGCGTCGGCGCGGCTCGCCGCCAGGGTGGCCAGCACGGCCAGCCCGAGCGCCCCGCCGACCTGCTGGGTGGTGTTGGCCAGCCCGGAGGCGAGCCCGGCGTCGGCGGGTTCCGCACCGGCCATGGCCAGGGTGGTGACCGCCGGCAGGGTGAGCCCGCCCGCGACGCCGAAGACCAGCAGCGCGGGCAGCACGTCGGCGACGTAGCGGGCGTCCACCGGGAGGCGGGCCAGCAGCAGGAATCCGGCCACGGCGAGTGCCAGCCCGCCGACCAGCACGGTCCGGGCGCCGAAGCGAGCCACCAGCCGCCCGGCCAGCCCCAGCGAGACGGCCGCGATCACCAGCGGGGTGGGCAGGAAGGCGAAGCCGGTGGCGGCCGGGTCCAGGCCGAGGACGAGTTGCAGGTGCAGGGCGAGCAGGAACTGGAAGCCGAAGTAGGCGGCCACCATGAGGAACTGGGTGGCGTTCGCGGCGAGCAGGCCGGGCGCACGCAGCACCCGGGGCGGCAGCAGCGGGGTGGCGGCGCGCCGCTGCCGGGCGGCGAAGCCGGCGAGCAGCGCGGCGGCGAGCGCGCCCGCGCCGAGGGTGCGCGGCGAGGCCCAGCCGTGCTCGCCGGCGCCGACGATGGCCAGCACGGCGGCCATCAGCCCGGCGGTGGCCAGCACCGCGCCGAGCAGGTCCAGCCCGGCCCGCAGCCCGGCGCCGCGGTCCGGCGCGATCAGCCGTACGGCGCCGGCCACGATCGCGGCGCCGATCGGCAGGTTGATCAGGAAGATCGACCGCCAGCCGGCCAGGTCGGTGAGGACACCGCCGACCAGCAGCCCGAGCGAGGCCCCGGCCGCGCCGGTGAAGCTGAACACGGCGATGGCGCGGGCCCGCTCGGCCGGCTCGGGGAAGATCCGGACGATCATGCCGAGGCTGACCGCGGTGGCGAGCGCGCCTCCGACGCCCTGCGCGAACCGGGCGGCGACCAGGGTGCCCGGGCCGGTGGCGGTCGCGCAGAGCAGCGAGGCGAGCGTGAACAGGGCGACCCCGGCCAGGAAGACCTGCCGCCGGCCGAGCAGGTCGCCCAGCCGCCCGGCCAGGAGCAGCAGCCCGCCGAAGGCGACCAGGTACGCGTTCACCACCCAGGCCAGCCCGGCGGCCGGGAAGCCGAGGTCGGCCTGCACGGCCGGCAGCGCGACGGCGACGATGCTGCCGTCCAGGATGATCATCAGGCTGCCGGCGCTGAGCACGAGCAGCGCGGGCCAGCGGTTGGTCCCCGTCATGGTGGAGCTCCTCCTTGGTGCACGGTTTGTTACTGAGGCCATCGTCTGTGACCATGAGGCCGAGCGGAAGGAGGCACTTTGATGTCCCAGGGGAACAGGTGTGTGTCCATCCAGGCCGACCAGGCGCGGGCCTGCACCGTGCGGGAGGCGCTGGACCGGGTCGGCGGGAAGTGGAGCATCGGCATCCTCATCGCCGCCTCCCAGGGCCCGATCCGCTTCACCGAACTGGAGCGCCAGGTCGAGGGGATCAGCCGGCGGATGCTCACGCTGACCCTGCGCAACCTGGAGCGCGACGGCCTGCTGCACCGCCGCGTCCACCCCACCGTGCCGCCCCGGGTCGAGTACACGGCGACCCCGATGGCCCGGGAGCTCTACGAGTCGCTCGTGGCGCTCACCCGCTGGGCCGAACGGCACCGCGAGGGGATCAGCGCGGCGCGGGCGGCGTACGACCGGGAGCACGGGGCGCCGGTCGGCTGAGCGCCACTGTGGCGAAGGCCACCCGATCCGTCTGACCGATCGGTCAGGTGCTGACCGATCGGTCAGGCATGCTGGAGGGCATGGCACGGGCGGTACCGGAGACCCACGGCGAGATCCTCGCGGCGGCGGCGCGACGCTTCGCCGTCACCGGCTACAAGGGCACCTCGCTCCAGGACATCGCCCGTGCGGTGGGCTGTTCGAAGGCGACCGTGCTCTACCACTTCGCCAACAAGGAAGCCCTGCTCTGCGAGCTGATGGCGCCCGCCATCGCGGTGCTGGAGGCGCTCGACGCCCGGCTCGCCGGCACGACCGGCGCGGCCGCCCAGGAGATCGCCGGCGAGGGCTTCGTCGACCTGGCGGTGCGCTTCCGGCGGGAGATCGCCCTGCTCCGGGACGAGTTTCCCGACCTGCTCCAGCAGCCCGCGTTCGCGCACATCCAGCAGATCTCCGAACGGCTCATCGCGGCGTTCGCGGGCCACTCCGGCCGGCCCTCCGCACAGATCGCCGCGTTCGTGGTGCTCGCCGGCATCGCCGAGACGTGCGCCGAGTTCATCGACGTCCCCGACGACGAACTGCGGCCCGCCCTGCTGGCCGTCGTCCGGCGCGCCCTCGAACCCGTCACCTGATCCCCGATCCGACCCCGAGGACAAGGAAACCCATGGCGACCCTGCTGTACCGGCTCGGCCGGGCATCGTTGCGCCGACGGCGGCTCGTCGCCGTCGTGTGGCTCGTCGTACTCGTCGGCCTCGGCCTCGCCGCGGCCACCCTGAAGGGCCCGACGGCGAGCAACTTCACCATGCCGGGCACCGAATCGCAGAAGGCGATCGACCTGCTCGCCGACCGGTTCCCGGCGGCCAGCGGCGCCACCGGCACCATCGCCGTCAAGGCCCCCCAGGCGGGCCAGCTCACCACGCCCGAGGGGCAGGCGGTCGTCAAGCAGGTCACCCAGGAGGCGGCCACGCTGCCCGGTGTGGTCGGCGCCGTCGACCCGTACCAGGCGCAGGCGCTCACCCCGGACGGCCGGTTCGCGCTGATCCAGGTGCAGTTCCAGGGCCGGGCCGACGACGTGACCGACGCGCAGCGCGACGCGTACGAGAAGGTCGGCGCGCAGGCCGAGGCGCAGGGCTGGCAGATCGCCCCCGGCGGCGAGGTGCTGAACGGCGAGCCGGAGGTCGGCTCCACGGAGGCGCTCGGCGTGCTGGTCGCGGCGATCGTCCTGATCGTCACCTTCGGCTCGCTCGTGGCGGCCGGGATGACCATGCTGAACGCGCTGATCGGCGTCGGCGTCGGCATGGCCGGCCTGTACGCGCTCAGCGGCGCCGTCGAGCTGACCAGCACGGCGCCGATCCTGGCCCTGATGCTCGGCCTCGCGGTCGGCATCGACTACTCGCTCTTCATCACCTCCCGGCACCGGCAGAACCTGCTCGACGGCCTCTCCCCCGAGGAGGCGGTGGGCCGGGCGGTCGGCACGGCCGGCTCGGCCGTGGTCTTCGCCGGGGCCACCGTGGTGGTCGCGCTCGCCGGCCTGGCCGTGGTGGGCATCCCGTTCCTCACCGTGATGGGCCTGGCCGCCGCCGGCACCGTCAGCGTGGCCGTGCTGGTGGCGATCACCCTGGCTCCGGCGCTGCTCGGGTTCGCCGGCCGGAAGGTGCTGCCGCGGAAGCTGCGCGACCGCAAGGCGGTCGAGGACCCGGGCACCGGCTCGGAGGACCGCTCGGGCTTCGGCTTCCGCTGGGCGCACTGGGTGACCCGGCTGCGCATCCCGGTCATCCTGGTCGGCCTGCTCGGCCTCGGCCTGCTCGCCATCCCCGCGCAGGACATGCGGCTGGCCCTGCCGGACGCCGCGACGGCCGCCGAGGGCAGCCCGGCCCGGGTCAGCAACGACCTGATCCGGGAGGGCTTCGGCGAGGGCTTCACGGGGCGGCTCGCGGTGGTCGTCACCGCCGACTCGCCGCAGGCCACCCAGGCCGCCGTACCGCAGGTGACCGCGCTGATCCAGAAGACCGACGGGGTGCTGGCGGTGGCGCCGCCGCAGCTCGACCAGACCGGCCGTACGGCACTGCTCGGGGTGATCCCGAAGACCGGGCCGACCGACGCGGCCACCGAGACGCTGGTGCACGACATCCGCGCGCAGGTCGGCAACATCCAGAGCGCCGACGTGCTGCTGACCGGCGTGACCGCCATCGGCATCGACGTGTCGGAGAAGCTCTCCGACGCGCTCCCGGTCTACCTGCTGCTGGTGGTGGGCCTGTCGGTGCTGCTGCTCATGCTGGTGTTCCGGTCGATCCTGGTGCCGGTGAAGGCGGCGCTGGGCTTCCTGCTCACCGTGGCGGCCACCTTCGGCATCACGGTCGCGGTCTTCCAGCAGGGCCACCTGGCCGACCTGGTCGGGCTGGACACCCCGGGCCCGCTGGTCAGCTTCCTGCCGATCCTGCTCATCGGCATCCTGTTCGGCCTGGCCATGGACTACGAGGTCTTCCTGGTGTCCCGCATGCGCGAGGACTTCGTGCACGGGGACACCGCCCGCCAGGCCACCATCAACGGGATGGGGCACGGCGCCCGGGTGGTCACCGCCGCCGCCCTGATCATGATCTCGGTGTTCGGCGGCTTCGTCTTCCTGGACGACCCGGTCATCAAGTCGATGGGCTTCGCGCTCGCGATCGGTGTCGCCATCGACGCCTTCGTGGTCCGGATGACCATCGTCCCGGCGGTGATGTCGCTGCTCGACAACGCCGCCTGGTGGCTCCCGCGCTGGCTGGGCAAGGTCCTGCCCAACGTGGACGTCGAGGGCGAGGGCCTGCGCGCCCACCTCGCCGAGCGCGAGCCCGCCCAGGTGTGACGCGGGGACCTGCCCGGCCGGTCAGACGCCGGCCGGGTAGGTCTCCATCTCGCCCGGGGTGGCCAGCGCCGGCAGCGGGTGCAGGGCGGTCGCCTCGTCGCACCAGATGAACGCGTCGTAGCGCTCACCCAGCCGGGTCGGCACGTAGTTGCCCCAGGACTCGAAGCTGGGGTCGTAGACCACCCCGATGGCCCGGTGGTCGGTCTCGGCGGTCACCCACTCCGGCTGGTCCTCGCCGCCGAAGACCAGCACCGCCCGCTCCGGCATCAGCTCGTGCAGCCGCCGTTCCACCGAGCCCTCCCGGGCCGGCGGCACCATCATGGCCTCGGCCGGCGAACCCCAGCGCGGCGCGGCGACCACCGTGCCCCGGTAGCTGCCGAAGCCGACCAGCGCCACCGCGTCCCGGCCGTGCCGTTCCCGGCCGAGCTGGCCGATGTTCACCAGGCCGTCCGCCGCCATGTCGGTGGCGCGGGCGTCGCCGACGTGCGTGTTGTGGGCCCAGACGATCCCGCGCGCCTGCGGGCCGTAACGGTCGAGCAACCGGTCCAGCGTGTCGGCCATGTGGATGTCGCGGATGTTCCAGGACGCCGGGCCGCCGCCCACCATGGACCGGTAGTAGCGCTCCGCGCCGGCCACCACCTCCGCGTTCTGCCAGGCCGCGAAGCGGTCCGCGCCGTCCGCGGCGGCCTGTTCCCGGGTACGCGCCAGCAGCCGGACGACCTCCTCCTCGCACCGGGCCGAGACGAACCGGCTGGCCGCCCCGTAGTCCTCGATCCGCTTGCCGTACGGCTCGAAGCACCGGTACGCCTCCTGCGCCGCCTCCAGCGAGGCCGGCTCCTCCTCGCCCAGGTAGTCGAAGATGGCCTGCATCGACTCCCAGAGGCTGTAGACGTCCAGCCCGTGGAAGCCGGCCCGCTCCCCCTCGGGGCGTTCCAGGTTCCACGCCCGCAGCCAGCGGCAGAACCGGGCCACCTCGGCGTTGGCCCACATCCAGGTCGGCCAGCGTTCGAAACCCTCCAGCGCGGTCTGCGGATCGGCCGACCCGCCCGGTGCGCCCACCACCGAGCAGTTCACCCGGTCGCAGTCCGGCCAGTCCCCCTCCACCGCGACGAAGTCGAAGCCCTGTTCGGCGATGAGCCGCCGGGTCAGTTGCTCGCGCAGCCGGTAGTAGTCGTAGCTGCCGTGCGTCGCCTCGCCGATCATCACGATCCGCGCGTCCCGGACGCGTTCCAGCAGCGGGTCGAAGTCGCTCGGCGCGCCGAGCCGCTGTACCAGCATGCGAGCGGCTACCCGGGACCCGTCCGAGCAAACCGCCGGCGCGGCCGGGCCGGCGGGCATGGCGCCCCGCGCAGCGGGTAGCCCGCCGGCATGACCGTCACCGGGGTGCAGTTGCAGGAGTTCCTGGCCGGGCTCGACTACCCGGTCTCCCGCGCGGACCTGGTCCGCTGGGGTCAGGAGAACGGCGCCAGCACGGAGATGTTGCAGATGCTCAGGGCGTTGCCGGCGGAGGAGTTCGACACCCCCGCCGAGCTGGGCGAGGCGCTCAACACCCTGGTCTGAGCCGGGTCACCGCACGGTCACGCTGATCGTGTGCCAGCCGGTCGCGCCGTCCGGGAACGGCGTCCGGCGCTGTTCCGGCTGGACCGCGCCCGTGCCGTCGGTGGCGCGTACCCGCAGGCTGTGCGGGCCGGGTGGCGCCGACCAGGCGTACCGCCACTGGACCCAGGTGTCGGTGGAGGCGGTGGGCAGCAGCTCGGCCGGGCGCCAGGGGCCGCCGTCCACCGAGACCTCGACGGCGCGGATGCCCCGGTGCTGCGCCCAGGCCACCCCCGCCACGGTGACCGGGCCCGCGGCCGGCCGGGCGAACGGCGCGGGCCGGTCGATCCGGGACGCCGTCCGCACCGGCGCCTGCCGGGCCCAGCCCCACCGCACCCAGTACGCGTCGAACGCGTCGAACGTGGTCACCTCCAGCTCGGTGACCCACTTGCAGGCGCCCGCGTAGCCGTACAGCCCGGGAGTGAGCATCCGCACCGGGAAGCCGTGTTCGAAGGCGAGCGGCTCCCCGTTCATGCCGACCGCGAGCATGGCGTCCCGTCCGTCCAGCAGGGTGGCGATCGGTGTGCCGATGGTCATCCCCTCACTGGACCGGGCCACCAGCTGGTCCGCCCCGGCCCGGATCCCGGCCGCGCGCAGCAGCGGGGCGAGCGGCGTGCCGAGCCAGCGGGCGGTGCCCACGTACGGGCCGCCGACCTCGTTGGACACGCAGCTCAGCGTGATGTCGCGCTCGATCAGGCCCCGGTCGACCAGGTCGGCGAAGCGCAGCTCGACCGGGCGCGCCACCAGGCCGTGCAGCCGCAGCCGCCAGGAGTCCACGTCCAGCCGGGGCACGGTGAGCGCGGTGTCTACCCGGTAGAACTCCGCCGTCGGGGTGCGGAACCCGGGGGCCACCCCGGCGGGCACCGGCCGGGCCGGCGAGGCCGGAGCGGGCAACCGGACGGCGGCCCGGGACCGGGCGGCGTCGGCCACGTTCGCCCGGCGGAGCACCCCGGCGCCCGCGCCCGCCAGCGCCGTCCCGAGCGCCACCAGCGTCGCGTTGCGCAGGAGCACCCGCCGCGTCGGCCCGGACGGTTCCGCCGTCCGGGCCGGACGGGCCCGGGGAAGGCCCGGTAGCGGGAGCCGACGCAGCAGGCCGGCGGCGACGACCGCGCCGGCCAGGGCCGGGAGGGCGTCGGTCGGGCGGGCGTCCGGACGGGTGAGCACCGCGCCGACGCCCACCGCGCCGAGCACCGCCGGACCGAGCAGCCGCCAGGCCGGCCGCCGCCGGGCGAGGACCCCGGCGACGGCGGCCAGCACGGCCAGCGCCAGGGCGATCCCGCCCAGCAGCAACGGCTTGTCGTACGTGCCGAAGGTGCGCACCGCCCACTCCTTGACCGGGGTCGGCGCACCGTCCACGACGGTGGCGCCGACCGCGACCAGGGGTGCCGCCGGCGGTCGGGTGGCCGTGGCGAGCAGTTCCGCGGCCGCCACCCCGGCGGCGGCCGCGAGCAGCCCCGTCCCGGCGGCCGCCAGGGTGCGGCGGATCATCGGTTCCTCCCCTCACCGGCCGGGCTCGGTCAGGACTTCGGCACCAGCACGGAGTCGACGATGTAGACGGTCGCGTTGGCGGTCTGCACGTTGCCGCAGACGACCATCGACGCACCGTTGACCGTGAACTCGCTGCCGCTGCCGGCGACCATGACGTCCGCGCCCTGGAGGGACTTGTGCGAGCCGGCGAGCTGGTCCGGACCGAGCCGGCCCGGCACCACGTGGTAGGTCAGCACGTCGGTCAGGAGCTTCTTGTCGGCGAGGACCTTGTCCAGGTCGGCCTTGGGCAGCTTGCCGAACGCCTCGTTGGTGGGCGCGAAGACGGTGACGCCCTGGGCGCTGTTGAGCGAGTCGACCAGGCCGGCCTTCTTGACGGCGGTGACCAGGGTGCTGAGCAGCGGATTGCCGGAGGCCGCGGTGGCCACCGGAACCTTCGCCATGGCCGCGAAGCTGCCCGGGTCGGCCGCGTCGGTCGGTACCGCCGCGCAGCCCGGGCCGAACTGGCCGTCGGCCATGGCGGCGGCGCTGCTGGCCGGCGCGGAGCTGGTCATCGGGGCGCTGCTGGCCGGGGCGGCGCTGCCACCCTCGTCGCCGTCCCCGCCGCAGGCGGTGAGGCCGAGGCCGAGCGTGGCGGCGATGGCGACGGCGGTGAGCTTCATGGGGCGCATCGGTTGAATCCCTTCATGTCGTGAACTGTCTGGAGGGATTCGGCGCTCACCGCCGTCCGGATGGGTCGGTGGGAGAAGAAATCAGCTCAGGGCGACGGTCACCAGAGGCGCGGTGCTCGGCGCCACCGAGCCGCCGGCCGGCTCCTCGGTCACGCCGAAGAAGCCCTTGCCGCGTACCCCGTCGAGCAGCATCGTGGCGCCACCCCGGCCGGCCGGCAGCACCCCGGCCGAGGTGGACGTCCTCCCCCCGATCAGCCAGAGCTGGTAGGCCCGTCCCGCCGCCGGCGGGGCCAGCCCGTCCAGCACCGCGACGCCCTCGTCCCGGCTGGCGGAGGCCACCACGGTGACCCGCCCGCCGGCCGGCGCGGCGCCGGTCCGCACCACCGCGTCCGGTGCGGCGAGCACCGCCCGGATCCGGGCCGCCTCATGCCGCGCCGCGTCGGTCTCGCTGCGCGCGTCACGTACCCGCTGCTCCTGAACGGTCCAGGTGGCTGCGCCCGCGCCGCCGGCCAGCGCCACGGCGGCGGCCGCGGCGGCCCACCGGCGCCGCCACCGCCGGGTCGCCACCGACCCGTCCCGGCCCGCGCGTCCCGGCCGCTCCTGCGGGGTACGGCGGATCTCCGCCAGCACCGCGTCGCGCAGCGCGGGTGGGGGCACCGACCAGGTCGGGTCGGCGAGCCGGGCCGCCGCCTCGCGCAGTTCGGCCACCTCCAACGCGCAGGTCTCACAGCCGTCCAGGTGCCGCACGAACGCGGCCCGCTCGACGTCGTCGACGGCGTCGAGCACGTACGCGCCGGCCAGCGCGTGGATGTCGGTCATCGGGCCAGCTCCACTCCCAGGCAGTCGCGGAGACGGATCAGCCCGTCCCGCATCCGGGTCTTCACGGTCGGCAGGGCGGTGTCCAACAGGCCGGCCACCTCCCGGTAGCTGTGTCCGCCGTAGTAGGCCAGGGTGATCGCCTCCCGCTGCACCGCGGTCAGCGCGTCCAGGCAGTGGCGCACCTGCTGCCGCTCCCACCGTGCCGCCGCCTCCTCGGCCACCTCGTCGTACGGCGTCTCGCCGGCACCGGCGGCGACCTTGCGGGCCCGCTCGGCGCCGGCCTGCTCGGCGCGGACGCGGTCCACGGCGCGGCGATGCGCGATGGTGAAGATCCAGGCGGTGGCCGAGCCCCGGGCCGGGTCGAAGCGCGCGGCGGTCCGCCACACCTCGACCAGCACCTCCTGCGCGACCTCCTCGGCCTGCGCCGGGTCGCGGAGCACCCGGCGGGCGAGCCCGTGCACCCGGGGCGCGACGATCGCGTAGAGCCGCTCGAACGCCGCCTCGTCACCCCGGGCCACCGCCCGGAGCAGCGCGTCGGCCTCCGTCCGGTGGTCCGCGGCCGGCTCGCCGGGCACCGCGCGCAGCCGCGACCGGCCCTCCCCCGGTGGGTCACCGGCGATCTCGCCGTGGGTCATCCGGTCCCGCCTTCCGTCCGACGCGTCTGCCAGCACGGTAGGCATTCGGAGCCGCCGCCGCCCCGGACGGATGCGCGTTTCCGGCCCGCCCGGGCTCCACGGCGTGCAGCAGCCGGAACAGGACCAGCCACTGCTCGGGCCAGACCAGCCCGACCGGGGTGTCCGGCGCGAGCCGGGCGGCCCGCAGCGCGCCGTCGACCCGGCGGCGCGGGTAGCCGGCACGCAGCGAGGCGGCCAGCGAGCCGCCGACCCCGCCGAAGCCCAACTCCACCATCCGCCGGTACGCGGGCAGCGCGGCCCGGGGCAGCAGCGGCTCCGGCCGGCGGTCCAGGCGGAGGAGCCCACCGTCGGCGGCGGGCACCGGCCGGAACGCGCCCCGGGGCACCCGGCCGGCCAGCCGCCAGTGGTGCTCGGGCCAGGTGAGCACGGTGAGGCGGCTCCACCGGCCGTGGTCGCCGGTGCGCTTGCGGGCGTAGTCGAGCTGGGTGAGCAGGGTGGCCGACCGCAGGCCGGGCGCGGCGAGGCACCAGCGGACCACGGCGGCGGTCAGCGACCAGGGGATGTTGCCGACCACCGCGAACGGCTCGCCGGGCGGGACGGCGGCCAGGAAGTCGGCCGCCCGGACCTCGACGTGCGGCAGGCCCGCGCAGGCCGCGGTCAGCTCCGGCAGCACGGCCGGGTCCACCTCGTACGCGACCAGCCGGCCGCACCGGTCGGCGAGCGGGCGGGTCAGCTGCCCGCGCCCGGCGCCCACCTCCAGCAGCAGGTCGTCCGGGCCGGGGCGGGCCGCCCGGAGCACCCGCGCCACGGCGGCCGGGTCGGCGAGGAAGTTCTGGGAAAGTACGCGACGGGACCGGTCGCGTGCGGTGGTACGGAATCGGCGGGGCGCCACTGGATCGTCCTGTCTGTCGCCGGACGGCGACGGGAACGGACAGGCGGCGCGAAGGCGGGCCTGTCCGAGCGGATCGGGACTCGGACGACCCTGGAAGTTCGGCGGGGACGCGACGGCCACGCCCCGGATCGGGGCGGGCGGCGGCGCACGTGGGCAGCCGGCGACGGCCGGCCCGGTCAGGGGCCGGCGGTGCGGACGGTCAGGTCAGGCGCGGTGGGCGTCCCGGCCGGCCAGGGCCGGGCGCCGGACCCGCGGGCGGGCGACCAGGAGGAGCCCCCGCGCGGCCGGCGCGACGGCCACGTCGATCAGGGCATGCGTGAACATGCCGGCCAGGTTAGCGGCGGCCCGGCCGGCCCGCGACGGAATTCCTCAGAGGTCGACGGTGCGCCGCTGGCTGCGGGCGGTCTCGGCGGCGTCCAGCACCGCCACCACCTCACGCCCGAACCGGACGTCGCAGCGGTGGTCGCGGGTGCCCGCGTCGACCTCCTCCAGCAGCTGGTCGATGGCCGTGCCGAACGCCTGGAGCACGCTGCCGTCGCCGGGCGGGACGGTCTCGGTGCCGTTCTCGCCGAAGAAGACGAAGTCCCGGGTGACCGCCTCGGCGGGCGCGTCGAGGGTGAGGGAGAGCGTGCTGGTGGCGCCGCCGTCGTGGGTGAGCAGCAGGTGCACCAGGCCGCTCGGGCCGTCCATCGCGGCGACCCGGTTGACCCGGCCGAGCACGGGCAGGATCAGCGACAGCGCGTGCGGGCCGATGTCCCAGAGCGCGCCCCGGTCGCGCCGCCACTGCGAGTTCCCGTACGGGTTTCCCGGCTGGAAGATCGAGGCGAACATGGTGGCCCGGGCGTGCTGCCAGCCGCCGGCCGCCGCCGTGGAGGCGAGGAAGCCGGTGACGTTCGGGTGGAACCGCTGGGTGAAGAAGACCACCGAGGCCACGCCGGACGCCTGCGCGGCGGCGACCACCCGGTCGGCGTCGGCGAGGCTCAGCGCCAGCGGCTTGTCCAGCAGCAGGTGCCGCCCGGCGTTGGCGGCCCGGACGGCGATCTCGGCCTGCACGTCCGGCGGCAGCGCCACGGCGATCGCGTCGCAGGCGTCGAGGAGCGCGTCCACGTCTTCGAAGACCGGCACGCCGTGCCGGGTGGCCAGCGTGGCGGCCTTCGCCGGGTCACGCCCCCAGACCCCGGCCAGCTCGGCCCGCGGGTGCGCGTCGATGGCCGCGGCGTGCGTCTCCGCCGCCCAGTGACCCGTGCCGAACAAGCCGAACCGCACCAGGACCCCCTGCTGTCGTCCTCCGCCACGGCGTACGCCGGTGGCCGTGATCCACGCTAGTCGCCCGGCCCGGCCGGCGCGCCGCGACCCCGCGGGAGAGCCGGTCGACGGTGGCTACTACGACGATTAGTAGGCTGTGCCGGTGAACTCGACTGCGCCGGGACGGCGTCGATGACCACCGCCGCGGCGGCCGGCTCGCCGGTGGACGGGATCCTCGCGACGGCCTCGATCGTGCTGTCGCTCCTCATCGCCGTCTGGGCGCTGGTGGCGGCCGTACGCCACCGCGCGCCGGACCGGCTCCAGTTCGTCGGCCTGGCCGTGCTGGAGGTGGCCCTGCTGGGGCTCGCCGTGGTGGCGCTGGTCGCGCTCGGCGGCGGCGAGCGGCCGGGCGAGCCGGGGGCGTTCTTCGGCTACCTCGTGACGCTGGTCTGCCTGCCGCCGCTGGCCTGGGTGCTGGCCCGGATGGAGCCGACCCGGTGGGGCTCGGCCATCGTCTGCGCCGTCTGCCTGGTGACCCCGGTGGTGGTGGTCCGGTTGCAGCAGACCTGGGAGGTCGTCGGTGGCTGAGCAGCGGGCGACGAACCGGGGGCCGGGCCGGCTGCTGATCGCGGTCTACATCCTTTTCGCCATCGCCGCGACGTCGCGGGCCGGGCTCCAGATCGCCACGAAGTTCGACGAGGCCCCGGTGGCGTACCTGCTCTCCGCGCTCGCCGCGCTGATCTACATCGTGGCGGCGGTCGGGCTGGCCCGGGCCGGGCACGCCGGCCGCCGGGTCGCGCTGGCCTGCTGCTCGGTGGAGCTGGTCGGGGTGGTCGGTGTCGGCATCCTCAGCCTGGCCGACAAGGAGCTGTTCCCGGACGAGACGGTCTGGTCGGGCTTCGGCAGCGGCTACGGCTACATCCCGCTGGTGCTGCCGGTGCTCGGCCTGCTCTGGCTCTGGCGCACCCGGCACGACCCCGCCTGAGGGGGCCGCGCCGGGCGCGGGGCGGCCGGCTCAGTCCTTCGGGCCGCCGGCGACGTAGATGACCTGGCCGGAGACGAAGGACGCACCCTCGCTGGCCAGGAACGAGATGGTGTGCGCGACGTCCTCGGGGCGGCCGGTGCGGCGCACCGGGATCTCCGCGGCGGCGTGCTGCTGGAGCGCGGCGAAGTCGACCTTCATCCGGGCCGCGGTCGCGGCCGTCATGTCGGTGACGATGAAGCCGGGCGCGACCGCGTTGACGGTCACCCCGAACGGGCCCAGCTCGATGGCGAGGGTCTTGGTGAAGCCCTGCAGGCCGGCCTTGGCGGCCGAGTAGTTCGCCTGGCCCCGGTTGCCCAGCGCCGAGGTGCTGGAGAGGTTGACGATCCGGCCCCACTTCCGCTCGACCATGTGCTTCTGGGTGGCCTGACTGAACAGGAACGCGCCGCGCAGGTGCACGCCCATGACGGTGTCCCAGTCGACCTCGGTCATCTTGAACAGCAGGTTGTCGCGGAGCACACCCGCGTTGTTGACCAGCACGGTCGGCGCGCCCAGCTCGGCGGCGACCCGCTCCACGGCGGCCTCCACCTGGGCCCGGTCGGACACGTCGGCGCCGACGCCGAGCGCCCGCCCCCCGGCCGCGGCGATGGCGTCCACGGTCTCCTTGGTCGCCGACTCCTCGATGTCGACCACCGCGACGGCCATGCCGTCGGCGGCCAGCCGTCGGGCGGTGGCCGCGCCGATGCCGCGCGCGGCTCCGGTCACGATGGCGACGCGGGGCTCCTCCGACATGATTACCTCCCGGTAACTTGGGCTCGATCGAAGGAGCTTAACGGACCCGCCGTCAGAGGCCGCTGCCCCGGCGGATGCGGATCCACCGGTATCCGTAGCCGGCGAGCTTCAGCCGGTCCAGCTTGCCGACCTCCTCGTAGTTGCGGTCGGTGAACACGTCGATCGGCAGGTCGGCCTCGGGGGCGAGGACGCTCAGGTCGACCTCGGCGTCCTCGGTGCCGAGGTTGTGCAGGAAGACCATCGTCCCGGTCGGCCCGTCGGCCCGGTGCGCGAGCACCCCGGGCGGCATCGGCACGTCGATGTGGCTGGTGCTCCCCGAGCCGATCTCCGGGGCCTCCCGGAGGGTGCGGATCATCCGCTCGAACCAGCCCAGCAGCGACCTCGGGTCCTTGCGCTGGGCGGTCACGTTGACCTTCTGGTAGCCGTACTCGCCCTTGTCGAGCACCGGGCGGACCAGCTTCTCCGGGTCGGCCGTGGAGAAGCCGCCGTTCTCCTTGTACGACCACTGCATCGGGGTGCGGATCGCCTCCCGGCCGGGCAGCGACAGGTCCTCGCCCATCCCGATCTCCTCGCCGTAGCGCAGCACCGGCGTGCCGCGCAGCGAGAACTGGAGCGCGTACGCCAGCTCGATCCGGCGGCGGTCGTTGCCGAGCATCGGGGCCAGCCGGCGGCGGATGCCCCGGCCGTAGAGGCGCATGTCCTCGTCCGGGCCGAACTGCGCGTACACCTGGTTGCGTTGTTCGGCGGTGAGCCGGGACAGGTCGATCTCGTCGTGGTTGCGCAGGAAGGTGGCCCACTGCCCGCCCTCGGGCAGCGCCGGGGTGTCGCGCAGCGCCTCGATCACCGGCTCCGGGTCCTGCCGGGCCAGGGCCAGCATGAGCCGCCCGTTCATCATGAAGTCGAAGAGCATGTGGATCCGGTTGGCGGAGCCGCCGCTGTCGCCGAAGTAGACCGGCAGCTGGTCGGGTTCGACGTTCGCCTCGGCCAGCAGGACGGCGTCGCCCCGCCGCCACTGCACGTGCTGGCGCAGCTCCGTGAGGAAGTCCATGTCCTTGGGCGAGTTGGGGTTGCCGGCCTCGGTCAGCTCGATGATGAACGGCACCGCGTCCATCCGGAAACCGGAGACGCCGAGCTGGAGCCAGAACGACATGACCTTCTTGATCTCGGCACGGACCTCGGGGTTGGCGACGTTGAGGTCCGGCTGGAACTTGTAGAAGCGGTGGTAGTACCACGCCTTCGCGGTGCGGTCGTAGCTCCACGTCTCGTTCTGCTCGCCGGGGAAGACCATGCCCTGGTGCCGGTCCGGCGGCGCCTCGGCGCTCCACACGTACCAGTTGCGGTACGGCGAGTCGGGCGAGGAGCGGGCGGACTGGAACCAGGGGTGCTCGTCCGAGGTGTGGTTGACCACCAGGTCGATGATCACGCGGATGCCCCGGTTCCGCGCCTGGTGCAACAGCTCGGCGAAGTCGCCGAGGGTGCCCAGCCGGGGACTGACGTTGTAGAAGTCGGTGGCGTCGTAGCCGTCGTCCCGGTTCGGCGAGGGATGGATCGGGTGCAGCCAGAGGCAGGTCACCCCGAGCCGGGCGAGGTAGTCCAGCCGGCCGATGAGGCCGCGGAAGTCACCCACCCCGTCGCCGTCGGAGTCGGCGAACGTGTCCACGTCGAGGCAGTAGACGACCGCCTCCTGGTACCACCTGTCACCCATGCCCCGTCTACTTCTCCGGTCCGCGACTGCGGCAAACCCACGGCTCGCCGCCGGGCCGGTACGGTGCCCGCATGAACGCCGACACGCACGCCCTCGACTGGTCCGCGGGCACCTGGCTCAACCCGCCGGAGCGCACCGGGTCCGCCGGTGACGCGCTGCTCGTCGAGCCGCGCGGGGGCAGCGACTTCTGGCGGCGGACCAGTTACGGCTTCGTGCACGACGACGGCTCGGCGCTGCTCGCCCCGTTCCCCGTGGACAGTGCCGTGGAGGTGAGCTTCCGGCTCGACTACGCCGCCCAGTTCGACCAGGCCGGCGTGCTGGTCCGGGTGGACGAGCGGCGCTGGACCAAGGCCGGTGTGGAGGTGAGCGACGGGCAGCCGCAGGTCGGCGCCGTGGTCACCGACGAGCGGTCGGACTGGTCGGTGGCCCCGGTGCCGGAGTGGTCGGGGCGGGACGTGACGGTCCGGGTCAGCCGGGCCGGGGACGCGCTGACCGTCCGCGCGCGGGTGGCCGCCGAGCCGTGGCGCCTGGTCCGGGTGGCACCGCTGGACCCGGAGGCCGAGGCGGCGGCCGGGCCGTACTGCTGCTCGCCCAGCCGGGGCGGCCTGGTGGTCCGCTTCACCGGCTGGCGGCGGGGGCCGGCGGACGCCGCGCTGCACCCGGAGGGCTGAGCCGGCGGCCCAACCGGCAGGTGTGACCGGGCCTGATCCGGGTACCAGTTCCGGATCCCCGGCACCGCGCGGAAGGACGCCCATGGCACTCGCCCAAGACGTCGACCCGAACCAGTTCACCGGGCTGACCGGCTGGGTGGCGACCGTGATCGACTCGTTCGGCGCGGTCGGGGTGGCCCTGCTGGTCGCCCTGGAGAGCATCGTCCCGCCGATCCCGAGCGAGGTCGTGCTGGCCATGGCGGGTTACCTCGCCGCCGAGGGCCGGTTCAACGTGGTGCTGATCGTGCTGGCGGCGACGGCCGGCTCCCTGCTCGGCGCGCTGGTCCTCTACTGGCTCGGCGCCGCGCTCGGCGAGGAACGGCTGAAGCGCTGGCTGGACCACATCCCCCTGGTGGACCGGGAGGACCTGGAGAAGGCCGACCGCTGGTTCGAGCGGCACGGCCGGTGGGCGGTGCTGTTCGGCCGGGTGGTGCCCGTGGTGCGCAGCCTGGTCTCCGTGCCGGCCGGCGCCAACCGCATGCCGCTGGGCGAGTTCATCGTGCTCACCACGCTGGGCAGCGGGGTGTGGAACGCGCTGATCGTCGGGGCCGGCTTCGCCCTCGGCTCGCGGTGGCAGGAGGTCGACCGCTACAGCCACTGGTTCAACTACGCGATCTTCGCGGTCTTCGCGGTGACCGTCGCGGCCTGGGTGGTCAAGAAGGTACGCCGGCGGCGCGCCCGGCAGTCGGTGACCGCCGGGCGCTGACCGCGGCGCGGGATCAGAATCCCGCGGTGATGCTGGTGAACTCCCAGGTGTTCTGGGCGATGCCGGAGCAGTTGGAGACCACCCCGCCGCCCGGGCAGGGCCGGTCCCGGTTGACCGACCAGAAGGTGAACCGGGCGAGCCCGCGGGCCTTGGCCCAGTCCCGGATCTGCGTCCAGGTGGCCGGCGTGGTCAGCTCCTGCTGGTCGGAGAGGCCGTTCATGCCGGAGACGCCCATGTGGGCGTAGGCGGTGGCGTCGGACCAGCCGAAGGCCGTCTTCAGGGCGTTCTTCAGGCCCTCGGCGGCGTTGACCGTGCTCTGGTACATGTTCGCGCCGCCGCCGAAGTCGAACGGCATGATGGTGAAGACGTCGATGTTGGCGCCCTTCGCGGCGGCCTGGTTGATCAGCCGGGTGCCGTAGTACGACGGCCCGGTGGTCGAGGTGCCGAAGGTGACGATCGTCTTGATGCCCGGGTTGTTCTGCTTGACGATCTTCAGGGCGTCCAGGATCCGGTCCTGCACCACCTCGTTCTCGAACTCGTCGCTGTTCTCGATGTCGATGTCGATGGCCTTGAGGCCGTAGGCGTTGATGACCTGCTGGTAGGCGCCGGCCAGCGCGCTCGCCGAGGAGCAGTTCGGGCCGAGCTTGTTGCCGCTCCAGCCGCCGAAGGACGGGATGATGTCCCCGCCGGCCGCCTTGATCGCGGCGATGGTGCTGGCGTGCGTGCCGCCGGTGAGCGGGCCGCTGCCGTCCCAGGCCGGGGTGCAGCCGCCGCCGGAGAGCACGAACGCGATGGTGAACCACTTGATCCCGGTCGCGCCCATCACCGTCGACGGCGCGGGCGGGTCGCCCCAGCCCGGGTAGAGGTAGGGCGCCGCGGCCATCGCGCCGCCGCCTCCGCCGGTGCAGCCGGTGGTGGTGGCCGACACGGCCGCCGACTTCGCCGACTCACCGCTGGCGTTGTACGCGGCCACCGTGTAGCTGTGCCCGGTGCAGGCGCCCAGCCCGGAGACCGTGGTCGAGGTGCCGGTGACGGTGGCCTTCACGGTGCCGCCCTCGTAGACGCGGTAGCCGGTGACCGTGCCGGAGACGGCGTTCCAGGCCAGCGAGACCGAGGTGTTGGTGGTGCCGGTGACCCGGAGGCCGCCCGGGGTGGCCGGTGCGCCCGGGTTGCCGCCGCCCCCGCCGCTGCACGAGCCGCCGTTGACCGTGCAGTTGGTCGGGTTGCCGGTGCCGTTCACGTTGAAGCCGAACGTGGTGCTGGCGCCCGGGGCGAGGGTGCCGTTCCAGGACTGGTTCACCGCGGTCACGTGCTGGCCGGAGGTGGTCAGCCGGGCGTCCCAGAACGAGCCGAGGGTGCTGCCGGCGGGCAGGTCGAACTGGACGTTCCACGAGGAGATGCTGGCCGAGGTGTTGTTGGTGACGGTGAACTTGCCCTCGTACCCGGTGTCCCAGGTGGTGGTGCGGACGAAGGCGGCGGTGGCGGCGGAGGCGGGCGGTGCGGCCAGCACGGTGCCCGCGACCAGTGCGGTGGCGAGCGCGACGGCGAATGTCGCCAGGCGGGTGGAGCGGAGTCTCACGGCGTCCTCCAGGGGACCGTTGTGGTGGAGGGTGGGCATTTACGACCGTCGACGTGCGCTCATTATTAAGACTGTTAACTGTTTCTGTCCAGAGGCAGACCCGGGGGCCCCCGCGGGGACCCCCGGACCGGCCGCTCAGCGCCGGAAGGTGAACCAGTTGACGTTGACGAAGTCGGCCGGCTGGCCGCTGCTGAAGGTCAGGTAGACGGTGTGCCGGCCGGTGACCGCGGCGACGTTGCCCGGCACCGAGCGCCAGCTCTGCCAGCCGCCGGTGTTGGCGACCGCGAAGCTGCCGATCGGCGCGCTGGTCGGGCTGTCCACCCGCACCTGGACGAGTCCGCTCACCCCGCCCGGCGCGCCGGAGGCGACCCGGGCCACGAAGTCCTTCGGCGGCGTGGCGCCGAACTCCACGTTGTCGTAGCGGGCCCAGTCGCCGTTGGCCAGCCAGCCGATGTCCTGGCCGCCCTCGGCGCACGTCTCCACCTGCACTCCGCTCTGCCCGCTGAACGCCTCGGCCTGGATGGTCGAGTACGCGTCCACCACCCCGCCGGGCGGCGGCGTGGTCGGGGTCGGCGACGGCGTGCCGCCGCCACCGCGCGTGTAGGCGGCCACGTAGTCGACCACCATGGGCCGGCCGGAGACGGTGGACGCCGTGGGCGTGGCGGAGCCGGCCACCCCGTCCGGGAAGCCGCCGCCCATGGCCACGTTCAGCAGCATGAAGTAGCCGCTGTGGTTGGTCATCTGACCCCAGTACGGCTCGCCGACCTGGCTCTGGCTCACCGTGTGGAAGAGCTGGCCGTCGACGTACCAGCGCAGCTGCTGGGGGCTGATCGAGGCGTCCCACTCGAAGCGGTAGGTGTGGAACGCCGACTGGCAGGTGCTGCCCGGGCAGGCGCGGGAGGCACCGAGGCCGTTGAACTCGTTGCACGGCCCGCCCGGGGCGACGCCGCAGTGCAGCACGCCCCAGACCGAGTTGATGCCGTTGACGTTCTCCATCACGTCGAACTCGCCGACACCCGGCCAGTTCTGGTAGTTGCCCCGGTACGGGGCGCCGAGCGCCCAGAAGGCCGGCCAGTAGCCGGCGGCCTGCGCGCCGGTCACGTTCGGCATCTGGATCCGGCCCTCCAGGGCCAGGACTCCCCCGGCCGGTGGCTTGAAGTTGGCGCGGACGGTCTCGATCCGGGCCGAGGTCCACCGTCCGGAGGCGTCCTTGAGCGGGGTGATCCGCAGGTTGCCGGCGCCGTCGTGGGCCAGGTTGGCGGTGCTGTTGGTGTAGGTCTGGATCTCACCGGTGCCCCAGTTGGCCGGGCCGCCCGGGTAGCTGGTGCCGGTGTCGATGATCCAGTTGGCGGACGAGGGCAGGGTGCCGGCCGCGCCGGTGAAGTCGTCGCTCCACACGAGGTTCCAGCCGGCGGGCGGCGGCGGCACGGCGGCGTGCGCGGTCATCGTGACCGTCGCGAGGGCGGTGGTGGTGGCGAGCACGGCGGCCGCCAGGGAGAGCCGCCGGCGGGACCGGCGCACGGCGGAGGGGGCGGCCGTGGCCGCCGGGACAGGGTTCATCGGGGTGCCTCTCTGCGGGGACGGGCATGAGAGAGCGCTCTCTTGGAGCGATTTCTACGCGCCCGCCCCCACACTTGTCAACGTGCGTCGATGCCTTCCGGCTAGGGCCGGCGCAGCACCGCCTGCTCCAGCGCCGTCCACGCCGTCGTGGTGACCAGGTAGAGCACCGCCGCGAGCGGCACCACCAGCGCCACCAGCACCGTGGTGAACGGCAGCAGCGGCACGAGCCGGCCCAGCACCGCCGCACCCGGGCCCTCGGTGGGCGCGCCGGCGATCGTGCCGGTGGCCGCCGCCGCCCGGCGCGCCCGCCGGGAGGACCACCAGGCCAGCAGCAGGAGCACCGCCAACAGCACCCCGAAGACCGCCACCACCGGGCCGGTGAGCCCGTCGCCGAGATGCCACCCCAGGGGTACGCCGGCCAGCTTCTCGTCCAGCAGTCGGGGGTGGCCGTCGCCGGTGGCGAAGAGGCGGTACATGACCAGGAAGAACGGCGCCTGCAACAACGCCGGCAGGCAGCCCGCGACCGGGCTCGCCCCGGCCCGCCGGTAGAGCGCGAACAACTCGCTCTGCAGGCGGCCGGGGTCGTCGGCGTACCGCCGCTGGATCTCTCGGACCTCGGGGGCGAGCGCCGCGCGGCGCCGCTCCCCCCGGACCTGCGCCAGGGTGAGCGGCGAGACCAGCAGCCGGACCCCGATGGTGAACAGGACGATCGCGGCGGCCGTGGCGGCCCCGCCGGCCAGCGGGGCGAGCGTGCCGGCGAGCCAGGTGACGACGGTGCCGGCGGCGGACGCCGCGGCGTGCAGTGGTGCGAAGGCGAGCATGGGTGACCCCTCGGTCCGATTCCGGATGCCCCGGCGGAACGGCGGTCCCGCGGGACGGATGACGACGGAACCGGCCGCGCGGCGAGGATGCGCCGGAGAAGGACCCGGCGAGGTGGCTACGCGGCCGAGGGGCGCAGCCCGGGCGCGCGGGGACGCGGCCGCCCCGGTGCGTCCGGGTCGACCTGGCGGGGCACCCGGCGGTGCCGGGCCCGGGCCCGCAGGGCGACAGCGAGCCGGCCGGCGGGAGGCGTGGGCAGCGCCCGGACCCGCAGCGCGAGCAAGGCGGCGAGCAGCAGCGCGGCGGCCACCGCCGCGCCGGCCAGCAGACCGGCCGGGCGGTCCGCGAGCAGCGTGAGCGCGTACGCCCACGTCCCGGTCACCAGCATCCCGACCACACGCCGACTCTAGAACCCGCTGTCACGTCCCGGGACGCGATCGCCACCGCCGGCCGTTCCACCACCCGCTCGGCGCCGGTCGTCACGGTGCGCGACGCGACGCGCCGAGGGCGGGCGCAACCGCCGGCGGCCGCGGGCGGCTCGTCGCCGCGGGCGGAATCCGCGTTCCCGCCGGGCTCCGCGACCCACGAACGGGGGACGTGAACCGGCGCGTAGCCGGCGACACGCCGTCCGGCGCGTTTCCCCCCGTCGACACGGTGGGTAACAGGGCATCGACCCCGCGGCACGGTGCCGCGGCCGGTGCGGAGTGGACGGTGGTCGCGATGAGCGGGTCAGTGGCGGAGCGGGAACGGAGCGCCGCACCAGGCGGCACGGACCTGCTGACAGTCGGCGTGGAGGAGGAGTTCCTGCTCGTCGACCCGCACACCGGGACCGCGGTGCCCGCCGTCGACCTGGTCATGGAGCAGGTGCCGGCCGAGCTGCGGGGCCAGGTGGAGCGGGAGTTCCAGACCAGCCAGATCGAGATCGGCAGCCCGCCCGGGCTGGAGCTCTCCTCGATCCGGCACTCGCTGGGCATGCTCCGCGCCGAGCTGGCGGCCGCCGCCGAGCGGGCCGGCGTCCTGCTCCTGGCCATCGGCACCGGGCCGGTGGACGGGCCGGTGCCGCCGGTGGTGGACAAGCCCCGCTTCGACCGGATGATCGAGCGGTTCCGGCTGCTGGTGCCGGGCCCGGGCAACAACGGCATGCACGTGCACATCGGCATCCCGGACGCGGAGACCGGCGTGCAGGTGCTCAACCACGTCCGACCCTGGCTGCCGATCCTGCACGCGGTCACCGCCAACTCCCCCTTCGCCAAGGGCGAGGACACCGGCTACGCGAGCTGGCGCTCCGTCGAGTGGGAGCGCTGGCCGTCGGTGGCGCCCACCCCCTGGCTGGAGTCGCACGAGCACTACGACCGGCTGATCCGGCAGCTCATCGCCAGCGGCGTCATGCTCGACGAGGGAATGCTCTACTGGTACGCGCGGCTGTCCGCCAAGTACCCGACCGTGGAGATCCGGATCGGTGACGTCTGCCCGTCGGTGGACGACGCCGTGCTGGTCGCCGCCCTGGTCCGGGCCCTGGTGGCCACCGCCATGACCGAGATCGCCGAGGGGCGGCCGGCCATCAACACCGACCACCACCTGCTGGTCGCCGCGCACTGGCGGGCGGCCCACGACGGGCTGGAGGGCGACGGCGTCGACCTGACCGACGGCGAGCTGCGCCCGGCCTGGGAACTGCTGGACGGGCTGGTCGAGCGGGTCCGCCCGGAACTGGAGCGGCACGGCGACCTCGACCGGGTGACCGACCTGCTGGGCGCGCTGCGCCGGCACGGCAGCGGCGCGGCGCGGCAACGGGCGGTGTTCGCGCGTACCGGCAAGCTGGTCGACGTGGTCGCGGACGTGGCCCGGCAGACCCGGGGCTGAGCGCCCCCGCAGGCCCGGCGCGCGTGACAGGATGGGCGTCGTGGTGGAGCGGATGGTCGTCGTCGGCGGGGACGCCGCCGGGATGTCGGCGGCGTCCCAGGCCCGGCGCCTCCGCGACCGGGACGACCTGGAGATCGTCGCCTTCGAGCGCGGTCATTTCACCTCCTACTCGGCCTGCGGAATCCCCTACTGGGTCAGCGGGCTGGTGCCCGAGCGGGACCAGCTTGTCGCCCGCGACCCGGCCACCTTCCGGGACAAGTTCGACATCGACGTCCGGCTGCGGCACGAGGTCACCGCCATCGACCTCGACCGCCGCGAGGTGGTCGCGCGGGACCTGGAGAGGGGCGGCGAGGCCCGCACCGGCTTCGACACCCTCGTCTACGCCACCGGCGCGACCCCGATCCAGCCCGAGTGGGCGCGGGGCGGGGTCGCCGGGGTGTTCGGCATGCAGACCCTCGACGACGGCACCGCCCTGCTGGACTGGCTGGAACGCGAGCCCCGCCCCCGCCGCGCCGTGGTGGTCGGCGGCGGCTACATCGGGGTCGAGATGGCCGAGGCGCTGCTGCACCACGGGCTCCCGGTCGACCTCGTCGAACAGGCCGACCAGCCGATGTCCACGGTGGACCCGGACATGGGCGAACTGGTGGCCGAGGCGATGCGCGGCACCGGCATCGGCATCCGCGCCGGCCTGACCGTCACAGGCCTCGACGAACGGGACGGGCGGATCGCCGCGGTGGTCACCGACGAGGGGCCCATCCCGGCCGACGTCGTGGTGCTCGGCCTGGGCGTACGCCCGAACGTCGCGCTCGCCACGGCCGCCGGCCTGCCGCTCGGCCCGTCCGGGGCGATCCGCGTCGACCGGCGGATGCGGGTGCCCGGGGCGGACGGCGTCTGGGCGGCCGGCGACTGCGTGGAGAGCCTGCACCGGGTCAGCGGCATGCCGATGCACATCCCGCTCGGCACCCACGCCAACAAGCAGGGCCGGGTCGCCGGGATCAACATCGGCGGCGGCTACGCGACCTTCCCCGGCGTGATCGGCACGGCGGTGACCAAGGTCTGCGACCTGGAGGTCGGGCGGACCGGCCTGCGCGAGCGGGACGCCACGGCGGCCGGCTTCGAGTTCGTCACCGTGCTCGCCGAGTCGACCAACCGGGCCGGCTACTACCCGGGCGCCCGGCCCATGACGGTCAAGCTGATCGCCGAGCGGCCCAGCGGCCGGCTGCTGGGCGCCCAGATCGTCGGCTGGTCCGAGGCGGCCAAGCGGATCGACGCGCTGGCCGTGGCGCTGTGGAACAACATGACGGTGGACGAGATGACCGCGCTCGACCTGGGCTACGCGCCGCCGTACGCCCCGGTCTGGGACCCGGTGCTGATCGCGGCCCGCAAGGCCGTCGACGCCCTCTCCCACGGCGGCCGCTAGTCCCCTGTCGGGTTTCGGGTGCGGTTGTTGTCGCCGGGGCGACAACAAACGCACCCACAGCGCGTTGGGATCGACCGGTGCGGGTGCCGGGGGACGACGCGTCGGGGCTGGAGTGGATGCTGTTCGCCCAGTCGGGGTTGCTCACCTGGGGCCAGGCGGCAACGGAGCTGACCCCGGCGAAGGTGCGGCATCTGCTGGCCAGCGGCCGCTGGCAGCGGGTGTGTCGGGGGGTCCTCCGCGCCGCCCCGGACGGCCCGTTCACCCTGGACCAGCAGTGGTGGGTGGCGGTGCTGGCGGCGGGCGAGGGGGCGCTGCTCGCCGGGCTGGCAGCCGCCCGGGCCGGCGGCCTGCGGGGCACCTGGCGGTATGAGTCGGTGGACGTGCTGGTCCCGCACCAGCGGCGGGCGGCCGACCTGCTGCGACGGCTCCCGCTGGGCCTGCCGGCGGTACGGGTGCGCCGGGTCCGCCATCTCGCCGCGGCCGATCACCAGCGGGGCCGACCCGGACCGGACGAGCATGGCGCGATCCCTGGTGGACGCGGCACAGTGGGCGCGTACCGATAAGGAGGCGCAGGGAATCCTCGCGGCCGGCTGTCAGCAGCGCCGGACGACCCCGGCGGAGATCGACGCCGTGCTGGACCGGATGCCCCGCGCGCGACGGCGGCGCCTGATCCGGGAGACGCTGCGCGATGTGGCGGGTGGTGCCGAGGCGCTGTCCGAGATCGACTTGGTCCGGCTCTGCCGCCGTCATGGCCTGCCGGTACCAAACGGGCAGGCGCGCCGGCGGGACGCCGACGGCCGGCAGCGTTACCTGGATGCCTACTGGCCGCGCTGGCGGTTGCACGTCGAGGTGGACGGCGCGCACCACATGGACGTCCGGCACTGGGCGGCGGACCTGCGTCGACAGAACCGCGTCTGGATCGAGGGCGACCGGATCCTCCGCTTCACCGCGTTCGACGTCCGCCACCGCCCGGACGAGGTGGTGGCGCAACTCCGCGCCGCCCTGACCGCGGCCGGGTGGCGCCCCTGAGCCGTTGTGGGTGCGTCTGTTGTCGTTCCAGCGGCACCAGGCGCACCCGAAGTTCTTTGTCGATGGGCCGGTTTACCTTGTGGGGGCTTTGCCGGGTCCGGCACTTCCCCCTCGGAGGCTCTTCATGTCGCAGGAGACGACTTACCTCGAACTGTCCGAAGTGGACGGAGGAGCGCACAAGTTCTACGAGGTCGTGGTCGACGACATCACGATGACCGTGCGCTACGGCCGGATCGGCGACCAGGGTCAGGTGAAGACCAGCGCCTTCCCGGACAACGCCCGCGCCCGGGCCGCCGCCGCCAAGAAGATCGGCGAGAAGATCCGCAAGGGCTACGCGCCGGCGGTGCCCGGCGTACGCCCGAAGCGGACGGTCTCCCGCCGGCAGATCGTGAGCACCCGCTCGACCGCCCGCACCGCCCCGGTCCTCTGGCGCTACGCCTCGGGCGCGCCCGCGTTCGGCATCTTCATCGACGGGCAGACCTGCCTGGTGGGCAACGAGCACGGGGTGATCACCACGCTCGACCACGACGCGCGGGTGCTCCACCAGGTCCGGCTTCCCGACGGGGTGAAGTGCATCGTCGCCGACGACGCCTGGATCTACGCGGGCTGCGACGACGGCAACGTCTACGACCTCTCCGGCAAGGTGCCCCGGGTGGCGTACGCGATCGCCCCCGACATCGACATCTACTGGCTGGACATCCACGACGGGGTGCTGGGCGTCTCCGACCGCGAGGGCGGCATCGCCGCGGTGGACCACGAGGACGAGTTCCTCTGGCGCCGGCCGGGCCGCGGCCGCTCCGCCTGGATGGTGCGCTGCGACACCGACGCCCTCTACCACGGCCACTCGCAGGGGGTCACCGGCTACGACTGGCGGACCGGGCGCGAGCTGTGGCACACCCGCACCGGGGCGGTGCTCTTCGGCTGGCAGGAGCGTGACGCCGTGTTCGCCGGCACCGGCACCCGCGAGGTGGTGCGGCTGCGCAAGGACGGGCGGGCCGAGCGGACCTACCGGTGCGACTCGGCGGTCTTCTCCTGCGCCACGGCCGAGGGCGGCCGCTACGTCTTCGCCGGCGACAGCGCCTCCTCGATCTACTGCTTCGACGAGGCCGGCAACCGGCTGTGGAAGCTCGGCACCGGCTGCGGCTCGGCCTACTCGATGCAGTACCACGACGAGCGGCTCTACGTGGTGACGACCGGCGGCTACCTGGCCTGCGTCGACGCCAGCGAGCCGGCGATCCGGGCGGCCGAGGCGGGCAGCGTGCCCGAGGTGGTCGACGTGAAGGCCCCGGCCCGGCTGCCCGAGCCGGCCGCCTGGACCAGCGTGGAGGTGACCACCGACGACCGGTCGGGCGTGATGGTGCAGTGCGTCGAGCAGGGCGGCCGGATGCGCATCCACGTGCTCTCCGACGGCTACCGGCGCGACTGGTCGGTGCAGTTCCCCAAGGGCATCCGGGAGCCGGGGGCGCGCTACCTGGTGACCGAGGTCCGGGAGGCCGGGCGGGGCGGCTTCTACCGGGCGTACGGCGACATCCGCCGACTGCGCTGAAAAGCTCCGGTCCGGGGGCGGTGCGGGACCGCCCCCGGACCGGTCACCGGCAGGTCCAGCGCACCGGCCGGACCTGGTCGTCGGACTCCAGCTTCCCGCCGAGCACCCGGCCGTCGTCGCTGAAACTGGTCACCCCGCCCTGCCGCTCGCCGCGCCAGCCGTCCGGCACGGGCAGCTTCACCGACCTCGTATCGGTGATCACGCCGGGGACGTCATCGGCGACCCAACCGGCCAGCCAGCCCCGACCGTTGCCGGTCCCGGCCCAGAGAACGCCCTCCAGCACCTCCGCCCGCCCGGTCCGCAGGTCGATCCGCACCGGGTACCTGGTTATGCCGTTGCGGGGAACCACCTTGGTGTCGCGTTCGGCGGTGCCGGTCACCCAGCCACCGGCCAACGACAGGGGCAGGAACCGGTCGGCCTTCCCGCCGGGCACCCGCGGCAACGGCAACACCTCCGGCCGGGCGGCGCCCGGACGCCACACCACCGCGCGGGTGGGCTTGTCCGGGTGCCCGTCGGACATGGCGGCCAGGATGGTGCCGTCCTCGTCGATGTCGACGGCCGTGCCCTCCCATTTCGGGCCGGGCAGTGGCAGGTCGACCGGCCGGTTCTGGTACGAGTCCCAGACCACCGGCAGTCGCTTGGTCCCCGGCTCCCAGGGGGCTCCCAGACTGCGGTAGCCGACGATCCGGCCGGCGTCGTTGACGGCCATCGCACCCGCGGGCATCTCTCCGGGCAGGCCGATGACCTCGCCGTTGCGCACCACCCACGCCCGCAAACCGCTGCCGGCCCCTAACGACGAACCCACAGCCAGGCCTGCCCGGTTGACATCCGTCAACTCCTGCCCCGAGCCCGGCATCTCCACCTCCCGGACCCGGTCCCCCTCCCAGATCAGCAGGCCGAAATCCACGCGACCCTGCCCCTGCGGGGCCCGGCGACCCACCAGCCACCGGCCGTCCGGGTCACCGCCGGTGACCGCGCCCCGTGGGTCGCCCGGGACGGGCAGCAGCTCGGCCCTGCACACGCCCTGCCACGGGCCGGTCGGCCGCGGTTCCGGCAACGGCGTCGACGGGCTGGGGCTCCCGGCCGGCGCAGGCGCCGCCCGCCCG
>NZ_WBKT01000072.1 GCF_008868175.1 Micromonospora sp. AMSO31t | reverse complement strand
GCACCACCGACCAGCCCCGCGCCGTACGAGCGACCCTGCCCCCCATGAGCTCCTCCATCCGGGTACGATCCGGCCGCTGATCATCGGCCGCTCTGTTGGTCGGTCGCAGATCGCACATAGTTCCAAATACTCTTCCAGCGAGTGCAACCTAGCGCCGTTCTGCGGAGTCTTTGAGGTGGACGCCGGTCCGCGCCCGGCGACCACCCCTCGGCCGACCCAGCGCGACCTGCAGCGGAAGCCACCCATCGAACGGGGCGAGGAGGCGGCGATGATCCGTAAGGTGAGGCGGCTGCTGGCGGCCGTGGCCGGGATGGTGGTGGCGACCGCGTGCTCGCTGGCCCTCGTCGGCGCGACCCCCGCGCAGGCGGCGCCCAAACCCAAGCTCGCACCGGCCGGAGTGGACATCACCGGCCACCGGCTCGACCAGCCGCTGCAACTGCGCGCCGACACCCGGCCCGCCGAGGTGAACATGGTCGTCGACCAGGTCAAGTGGCTGGGCGCCAGCGGCCAGCAGCGCGGCCCGGCAGCCAAGGACCTCGGTCCCAAGTACACGGTCGTGCTGCTCGTCGCGGGCACGCCCGCGAAGACCTACGACCTCTACCCGCTCGCCAAGGGCGGCCCCCGGGTCTACCGGCCGGCCAAGCAGCCCGACCTGAGCAAGACCCGGGCCGGCTGGTTCTTCGGCCGGCTCAACATGTCCGAGACGCTGCGCACCGCGGGAGTGCCGCTGGAGCGGCAGTTCGACACGCTCAGCGGCGGCATCGGCGGCGGCGAGCGGGTCATCCCGGAGGAGGCCCTCGACCCGGTGCAGGACATCGACGCGGCGCTCGGCGAACTCCAGCGGCTGCTGCTGCTCAACGTCGGGGTCATGGTGGTCATCACCGGCGGGCTGGCCGGCATCGCGCTGCTGGTGCGCCGCCGCACCCGCTGACCCCCGGGGCTCAGACCTCCAGCACGACCTTGCCCCGGACGTGCCCCTCCGCCACCAGGCGCTGCGCCTCGGCCGCCTCGGCCAGCGGGAACGTCCGGGCCACGTGCACGGCGAGCCGGCCGGCGTCGACCAGCCCGGCCAGCACGCTCAGGTCGGCCGAGGAGGGCTTCACGAAGACGTAGCTGCCGCCCAGCCGGGTGACGTGCTCCGGGTCCGCCGTGGAGATCAGCCGCGCCGGCCGGGTCAGCAGCTCGGCGGAGACGTCCAGCGCGTCGCCGCCGAACAGGTCCAGCGCCACGTCCACCCCGTCGGGCGCGACCGCGCGGACCCGGTCCGGCAGGCCGTCGCCGTAGCCGACCGGCTCGGCGCCCAGCGACCGGACGAAGTCGTGGTTGGCCTCGCTCGCCGTGCCGATCACCCGGCCGGCGCCGAGCGCCCGGGCCAGCTGCACCGCCAGGTGCCCCACCCCGCCGGACGCGCCGTGCACCAGCACCGTGTCACCCGCGCCGGTGCGGGCCAGCTGCAACGCCTGGTACGCGGTGAGCCCGGCCAGCGGCAGCCCACCCGCCTCGGCCCAGGACGCCTGCACCGGCTTGTCGGCCAGGCACCGCTCCGGGGCCGGGACCAGCTCCGCGTACGTGCCGTGCTGCACGTCGTCGCGCCGGACGTAACCGATCACCTCGTCACCGACGGTGAAACCGGCCACCGCCGGCCCGACGGCCTCGACCACCCCGGCGGCGTCCCAGCCCGGCACCAGCGGGAAGTGGGTCGGCATCGCAGCGGCCAGGTGGCCCTCCCGGATCTTCCCGTCGACCGGGTTCACCCCGGCGGTGCACACCCGGACGAGGACCGTGTCCGGCCCCACCGGCGGGGTGGGCAACTCGCGCAGGGCGAGCCGGTCGACCGGGCCGTACGCGTCGATCGCGATCGCCTTCACGCAGCCCACGCTAGCCGCCGGACGGCGGCCGCGGGGTCAGCACCAGCGGCGCGGGGGCCTCTCCCGGCGGGCCGTGCGGCTGCGCGGTCGGACCGCGCCGTGCCGGTGGGCGCCCGCCCAGCCGGGCAGGTCGCTGCGGCAGCCCTGCGCCGGCTCGGCCTCGGGACCGGCCGGGGGCGCCGGCTCGGCGGCCCGCTGGCGGGGCACCGGCGGCTCGTCGTCCGCACGCTCGGGCGCCCAGCCGGCGGCCGGCTCCGGATGGGTCAGGCCCGTCCGGCGCGGGTGCTTGGCGGGCGCCGGCTGGTCGTGGTGGCCCGGCCGGCAGGGCTCACCCTGGGCGCAGCCGTGCTCGGCCTCCCCCTGCGCCATCCCGGTCTCCTCACGTTCGCCCTCGCCCGTCGGGCGGTCGTCACCCCGACGTGCCCTGACACCGTACTGGCCGGGCCCGACGGGCTGTTCGGCGCGTACCCGTGGAGATCGTCGGCGGACCGGAACGGGTCAGGGCTGCCGGGCGGCATCGAGGTCGGCGCGGGTGAGCAGGGCGCGCAGCGCGATGCCGTGCCCGGCGAGCGCCTCCGTGCCGCCCTCGCCCCGGTCGATCACGCAGAGCGCGTGCGCGACGGTGGCCCCCAGCTCCCGGAGCTGGCCCGTGGAGATCACCACCTGGCCGCCCGAGGTCACCACGTCCTCGACCACCAGCACCCGCCGCCCGGCGACGTCCGCGCCCTCGGCCAGCCGGGCGGTCCCGTACGCCTTGGCGGTCTTGCGGACGAAGGCGCAGGGCAGCCCGACGTGCCGGGCCAGCGCGGTGACCACCGGGATGCCGCCCAGTTCCAGGCCGGCCAGCACCTCGGTGCCGGGCGGGACCAGCCCGGCCAGGCCGGCGGCGACCCGGTCCAGCAGGACGGGATCGGACTCGAAGCGGTACTTGTCGAAGTACTCGCCGGCGATCCGGCCGGAGCGGAGCACGAACCGGCCGGTGAGCCGGCAGGTGGCGTCGATGTCGCGGGCGAGGTCGGCGAGGGCGCGCGGGGTGTCGGTCACGGGAGATCATTGTCACCGTCGGCCGGCGGTGCCCGGCCGGCGGGCGGGCCTCGGAGTGGAGCCGCTGGTCAGAGCGTGTCAGGCTGGTGCCGTGGGTGAACCGGGCGGGACCGAGCTGTCGGCGACGCTGCGCCGCATCGAGCGGGCGGCGGGCGCGCTGTCGACGGCCAGCGTGGCGCGGATGGACGAGACGCTGCCCTGGTTCCGGGAGCTGCCGGCCGACCAGCGCTCCTGGGTCATGCTGGTCGCCCAGGCCGGCGTCCGGTCGCTTGTGCAGTGGCTGCACCAGGGCGGTGGCGCGACCGACAGCACGCAGGAGGTGTCGGACGAGGTCTTCGCCGCGGCGCCGCAGGCCCTCGCGCGCTCGATCACCCTCCAGCAGACCGTGGCGCTCATCAAGGTGACCATCGAGGTGGTCGAGGAGCAGGTGTCGCACCTCGCCGTGAAGGGCGAGGAGCAGTTGCTGCGGGAGGCGGTGCTGCGCTTCTCCCGGGAGATCGCCTTCGCCGCCGCCCGGGTCTACGCCCGCGCCGCCGAGACCCGCGGCTCCTGGGACGCCCGGTTGCAGGCGTTGCTGGTGGATGCGCTGCTGCGCGGCGACTCGCCGGACGTGCTGGCCAGCCGGGCGGCGGCGCTGGGCTGGTCGGACGCGCCGCCGGTGGCGGTGGCGGTGGGCCGCTCCCCCGGCGGCGAGGTGGCCGCCGTGCTGCACACCGTCTACCGGCAGGCCCGGCGGATCGGGGTCGAGGTGATCGGCGGCGTGCACGGCGACCGGCTGGTCATCGTGCTGGGCGGGGCGGCCGACCCGGTGGCCGCCACGGAGAAGCTGCTCACCGCGTTCGGGGAGGGCCCCGTGGTGGTCGGCCCGGCCGTGCCCAGCCTGGACGAGGCCACCGACTCGGCGCGCGCCGCGCTGGCCGGCTTCCGGGCCGCGCCGGCCTGGCCGACCGCGCCCCGCCCGGTCTCCGCCGCGGACCTGCTGCCCGAGCGGGCCCTGGCCGGGGACGCCGAGGCCCGCCGCCGGCTGCGCCACGACGTGTACGCCCCGCTCGCCCGCGCCGGCGGCGAGTTGCTGGAGACGCTGGACGCCTTCTTCGCCGCCGGCGGCACGCTGGAGAGCGCCGCCCGGGCGCTCTTCGTGCACCCGAACACGGTGCGGTACCGGCTCAAGCGGGTCGCCGAGGTGGCCGGCTTCTCGCCCCTCACGCCGCGCGACGCGTTCACCCTGCAGGTGGCGCTGACGGTCGGCCGGCTCGACCCGGTGGTACCGGGCGTCGCACCGGTCCCGAGCCAGACAATGAGCCCAGGAGCCGGCAAAACGCCGCAGACGGGTGATGATCGGCGCCGATCTTTGTAGACATCCTCCAAACCTTCTAGTGCGGTTTGGTGCCGTGCGTTACAGCGCGACCCGCGAATATCCGTCAGAGTCGTAGGCGTGCTCGCCGTACTCTCACCCGGACAGGGTTCGCAGAAGCCCGGTTTCCTGACCCCCTGGCTCGACCTGCCCGGCGCGGAGGCGCGCCTGGGCTCCTGGTCGGCGCTGGCCGCGGTCGACCTGCTCCACCTGGGCACCCGGGCGGACGCGGACGAGATCAAGGACACCGCCCGCACCCAGCCGCTGCTCGTCGCCGCCGCGCTGCTCGCCGCCGAGCACCTCCCCCTGCAGGACGTCGGGCTGGTCGCCGGCCACAGCGTCGGCGAACTGGGCGCCGCGGCCCTGGCCGGGGTGCTGACCGCCGAGGCGGCCGTGAGCCTGGCGGGCGTACGCGGCCGCGAGATGGCCGCCGCCTGCAAGCTGGAGCCGACCGGGATGGCCGCCGTGCTCGGCGGCGACCCCGACGAGGTGCTCGCCGCCCTGGCCGGGCACGGGCTGCACCCGGCCAACCGCAACGGCGCCGGCCAGATCGTGGCGGCCGGCGCGGTGACCGGGTTGGAGAAGCTCGCCGCCGAACCGCCGGCCCGGGCCCGGGTCATCATGCTCAAGGTGGCCGGCGCCTTCCACACGCCGTACATGGCCCCGGCCGAGGCCGCGCTGGCCGAGGTGGCCGCCGGCATCACCCCCGCCGACCCGGCCCGGACCCTGCTCTCCAACCTGGACGGCACCGCGGTCGAGCACGGCCCGGAGCTGGTGCGGCGGCTGGTCCGCCAGGTCACCGCCCCGGTCCGCTGGGACCTGTGCATGCGCACGATGGCCGACCTCGGCGTCACCGGCGTCGTCGAGCTGCCACCGGCCGGCACCCTGGCCGGCCTCGTCAAGCGCGAGCTCAAGGGCGAGGGAGCCCCCGAGATCGTCACCCTCAACACCCCCGACGACCTGCCCGCCGCGCGGGACCTGATCGCCCGGCACAGCGCATGAGCCCGGAAAACGAGCCGATCCTGCGGGTCCCGCAGTCGCTAACGGAAGGTATCCACTGATGGCCGGCAGCCGGATCGTCGCGATGGGGCACTACCAGCCCTCCCGCGTGGTCACCAACGACGACCTCGCCCAGATGGTCGACACCAACGACGAGTGGATCCGGGACCGGGTCGGCATCGTTACCCGCCGGATCGCCGGGGACGAGACGGTGGCCGACATGGCCGCCGCCGCCGCCGGCAAGGCGCTGGCCAACTCGGGCCTCACCGCCGCCGACATCGACCTCGTCGTTGTCGCCACCTGCACCTCGGTCGACCGCAGCCCGAACGTGGCCTGCCGGGTCGCGGCCAAGCTGGGCATCAGCGCGCCGGGCGCGTACGACATCAACACCGCCTGCTCCGGCTTCGCGTACGCGCTGGGCACGGTGGACCACGCCATCCGGGCCGGCGCGGCGCGCAACGCGATCGTCATCGGCGCCGAGAAGCTGTCCGACTTCACCGACTGGACCGACCGGTCGACCTGCATCATCTTCGGCGACGGCGCGGGCGCGGCCGTGGTCACCGCGACCGCCGAGGGCGAGCCGGCCGGGGTGGGTCCGGTGGTGTGGGGTTCGGTGCCGGAGAAGAGCGACGCGGTCCGGATCGAGGGCTGGCGGCCGTACATCGCGCAGGAGGGGCAGGCGGTCTTCCGCTGGGCCACCACCGCGCTGGCCCCGCTCGCGCTCCAGGCCTGTGAGAAGGCCGGGGTGGCGCCGTCGGAGCTGGCCGCGTTCGTGCCGCACCAGGCCAACGCCCGGATCATCGACGGCATCGTCAAGCGGCTGGACATCCCGAACGCGATCATCGCGAAGGACATCGTCGAGTCCGGAAACACGTCGGCGGCGAGCGTGCCGCTGGCCCTGTCGAAGATGGTCGAGCGGCGCGAGGTGCCCGCCGGCGCCCCGGTGCTGCTGTTCGGCTTCGGCGGCGGCCTGACCTACGCCGGCCAGGTCGTCCGCTGCCCCTGAAGACCCCCTCGGGCGCGAGCGCCGAGGAGTGACGGCCGGCGTCGCCGGCCGTCGAGTGAACCCCCGATGAGAGGAACCAACCGCAATGACCCGTGACGAGATCACCGCCGGCCTCGCCGAGATCCTCGAAGAGGTTGCCGGGGTGAACCCGGACGACGTGGCCGAGGGGAAGTCCTTCACCGACGACCTCGACGTCGACTCCCTCTCCATGGTGGAGGTCGTGGTGGCGGCCGAGGAGAAGTTCGGCGTCAAGATCCCGGACAACGAGGTGCAGAACCTCAAGACCGTGGGCGACGCCGTCAGCTACATCGCGGCGCAGTCCTGATCATGAGTCGTCCCGACGTCGTCGTCACCGGGCTCGGCGCGACGACCCCGCTCGGCGGGGACGTCGCGTCGACCTGGGACGCCATGCTCGCCGGCCGCTCCGGGGTGAGTGCGCTCACCCAGGAGTGGGCCGCGCAACTGCCCGTCCGGATCGCCGCGCAGCTCGCCGTCGAACCGTCGACGGTGCTGGACCGGGTCAAGCTGCGCCGGCTGGACCGGTCCGAGGCGATCGCCATCGTGGCGGCGCAGCAGGCCTGGGCGGACGCCGGCCTGGCCGACTCCGGGCTCGACCCGGAGCGGCTGGCGGTCAGCGTCGGCTCCGGCATCGGCGGCGCCACCACCCTGCTCGCCCAGGACGACATCCTGGAGGCGTCCGGCCCGCGGCGGGTCTCCCCGCACACCATCCCGATGCTGATGCCGAACGGTCCGGCCGCATGGGTCGGGCTGGAGCTCGGCGCCAAGGCCGGCGTGCACTCGGTGGCCAGCGCCTGCGCGACCGGCGCGGAGGCGATCGCGCTGGGGCTGGACATCATCCGCGCCGGCCGGGCCGACGTGGTGGTGGCCGGCGGCACCGAGGCGGTCATCCACGCGCTGCCGATCGCCGGGTTCAGCTCGATGCGGGCCATGTCGACCCGCAACGACGAGCCGGAGAAGGCGTCCCGCCCCTGGGACAAGGGCCGCGACGGCTTCGTCCTCGGTGAGGGCGCGGGCGTCCTGGTCCTGGAGCGCGCCGACCACGCCGCCGCCCGCGGCGCCCGGGTCTACGCGCGCCTCGCCGGCGCCGGGATCACCTCGGACGCGTACGACATCGTGCAGCCGCACGCCGAGGGCGAGGGCGCCATCCGGGCCATCGCCAAGGCGGTCGCGGACGCGGACGTCGCCAAGACCGACATCCGGCACGTGAACGCGCACGCCACGTCGACCCCGGTCGGCGACATGCTGGAGATCGGCGCGCTGCACAAGGCGGTGGGCGACCACGTGCTGCTGTCGGCCACCAAGTCGATGACCGGGCACCTGCTCGGCGCGGCCGGTGCGCTGGAGTCGATCGCCACCATCCTGGCCATCCGGGACGGCGTCGTGCCGCCGACGATCAACCTGGACGACCCGGACGAGGGCCTCACCCTCGAGGTGGCCGGGCACAAGGCGCGCCACCTGGAGATCCCCGCGGCGCTGAACAACGCGTTCGGCTTCGGCGGGCACAACGTGGCCCTGGTCTTCACCCGGGCCTGAGCACGGCATGCCCGCTCGGGGCCCGCGTCCGCACCGGACGCGGGCCCCGAGCGCGTCTCAGCCCCGGTTGCGGGGATGCTGCCGCGCGGTCCGCTCGTTGCCCCGCCGGTAGTTGCCGGTCCACCGGGCCATCACCAGTTGCGGGTCGTCGCCGACCTCGGCGAGGAACTGCGTGGCGCGCCCACCGCGCAGCGTGGCGGCGACCCGACCGTGGTGAGTGATCACCACCGAGCCGTCGGCCCGTTCGACATAGCGGAAACCCTGCGCGCGCTCTCCCATCGGCGCCACCCTGCCAGCGCCCGCGCCCGGCCGCACCCGGATTTGCCGGCGGCCCGGTCCCGGCCCGCCGGGGCCGTTACGGTGAGGACCGTCGAGCCGTCGAGGAGCACCACCCGTGGAAGCGACCGAGATCCGCAAGCTCGCCGCGCTGGAGGACACCCACTGGTGGTACCGGGAGCGGCGCGTCCTGCTGGGCCGGGCGCTGCGCCGGCTGGCGGCGGGCGCCCGCCCGGGGCGGGCGCTGGACATCGGCGCGGCCGGCGGTGGGAACACCCGGGTGCTGCGGGCGCACGGCTGGCGGCCCGTCGCCCTGGAATACAGCGCCGAGGGCGCCGGGGTGGCCCGGGCCCGGGGCCTGCACGTCATCCGGGCCGACGCCCGGCACCTGCCGGTCCCCTCGGCCGGCCTGGGCCTGGTGGTCGCCTTCGACATCCTGGAGCACGTCGACGAGGACCATGTCGCGGCCGCCGAGATCCGGCGGGCGCTGCGCCCCGGCGGGACGGCCCTCATCGCGGTGCCGGCCGACATGCGGCTCTGGTCCGCGCACGACGTGGCGGTCGGGCACATCCGGCGCTACGACCGCGCCGGGCTGCGGGCCGTGGTGGAGAAGGCCGGTCTGGTGGTCGACGAGCTGTGGAGCTGGAACGTGCTGCTCCGCCCCGTCGCGGCCTGGCGGCGGCGCCGGTCCACCGGCAGCAACCTGGACGCGCCGCATCCGCTGGTCAACCTGGGGTTGCGCACGGTCGTCACGGCCGAGCGCCACCTGCCGGTGCGGGCGCTGCCCGGGGTCTCCCTGATGCTGCGCGCCCACCGTCCGGCCTGACCGTCCGGCGGTGACGGGTCAGCGCAGCCGGTAGACGGCCGCCCGGGAGTTCTCGAAGCGCAGGTCGGCCAGCGTCCGCAGGGCCGGCGCCTCGGTGCCGACCTGCCGGTCCACCACCAGCCAGCGCACCCCGTACCGGTCGCGCAGGGCGGCCAGGCCGGCGGCCGTGGGGGCGGTGAAGGCCGCGTCGTTGGCGCGTTGCCGGCCGGCGTCCCAGAACGGCGCGTACGGGCCGTCGGGCCGGCCGACCATCCGGGGCGCGAAGGCCCACCCCTCGACCAGCACCGACCGCTCGGCGTAGCCGCTGAGCCAGAACGACCGGGCGTCGCACCACCCGTCCGCCACCTCCCGGCAGTGCGCGTTGGTGGCGAGCACGTCGCCCGGCGCGCTGTGCGCCCGCACCCAGCGGGCCGCCTCGACCCTGGAGGCGGGCATCGCCACCACCGGGTACGCCCCGCCGTTCGGGTAGTCCCGGGCCGCGGCGGCGTCCAGCACCAGCCCCGGCGCCCCGGCGGTCAGCACGGCGGTGAGCAGCACGAGCCCGCCCCGATCGGCCAGGCCCGGCCAGCGCCCCACCAGCGCGGGCCAGCACAGGAACACCAGCACCGCGGGCACGGCCAGCACGGCGGCCCAGCGGAGCAGCGGCAGCACCGGGGCGTACGCGGGGACGGCCGGCGAGCTGGTCGCGGAGTGGAGCTGCACCGCGGTGAGCAGCACGGCGAACCCGGCCGTGCCGGCGCCGAGCAGCCACCGGCCCCGGGTGGGGAGGGCGGCCCGGTCGGCCACCTCGACCCAGCCCCACGCGGAGAGCAGCACCCCGAAGGCGAACCCGGTCCGGGTGAAGTACTGGTTGCTGCTGCCGGGATGCCCGACGAGCAGGTAGATCGCCGGGCCGGCGAGCGCGCCGCCGAGCAGGAACACCTGCACCGGATCGAACCGCCGGCGGCGCGGCCGGAGCAGGGCCGCCGCGCCGGCCAGCCGGAGCTGGAGGTTGAGCAGGAACGCCACCGCGACCAGCACCCACCACAGCGCGGTGATCCCCGCCGGCTGGTCGGTCGGCAGGTACGGGCGCAGCCCCGAGAACGGGTCCAGGACCACCCCGTGGCTCTCGAAGGCGAACAGCACCGCGGTGGCGAACACCTGCGCGGCCAGGGCCAGACCGGCGGCGACCAGCACTCCCCGGGGCAGCCGGCGGCGGGCCACCAGGGTCACCGCGGCGGTCAGACCGAGCGCGGCCAGCACGACCGGCAGGGAACTGGCCTTCGCGCCGGTCGACGCGGCCAGGAAGAGGACCGCGAGCGCCCAGGCGCCGCGGCCCAGCGCGGGCACGGTCACCCCACGGGCCCGGCCGACCACCTCACCGAGCGCGGCGACCAGCGGCAGCAGCAGCACCCAGCTGTACGTCATCGACGGGCTGCCCCAGACGATGAAGGTGGCCTGGCTGCCGAAGAGCTGCCGCCAGCCGTTCTCGAAGCCGAACTCGCCCACGCTGAACAGCAGCGCGGCGGCCACCACCCCGGCGTACGGCCGGCCGGTGATCCGCCAGCCGACCACGGCCACCAGCACGGCGGCGAGCGCGCAGAGCGCGGGCACGGCGAGCCGGAACAGCACGGTGGGCAGGTCCACCCCGCTGACCAGGCTGGTGGCGGCCAGGTGGGCGAAACCGAACCAGTGGTAGTGCAGCGGCTCCCCGGCGACCTGCGGCACCTCGGGCGGCACCTGGTGGGTGGCCGCCCCGGCGAGGGAGAGCTGGAAGGCCAGGTCGAGGTACTGGGCCTGCCCCTCGTCGGTGGGGAGCACCGGGTTGACGGCGAGGAACGAAGCGTAGAGGTAGAGGGTGAAGCCGGCCACCACCCCCGCCAGCGACCAGGCCCACCCGGCCGGGACGACGGTGGGGTGGCGGACCCGCCAGTGCCGGCGCAGCCGCGGCACGGCGGCGAAGGGCACCACCACGGCGAGCGGCCAGAGCCGCAGCCAGCCGGGCAGCCCGACCGCGGTGAACCCGGCCCACGCGACCAGTTCCAGCACCAGGCCCACGGCGGCGCCCATGGCCAGGTCCTCGACCAGGGTGTGCGGCCGGCGGCGCAGCGCGCGGAACACCAGCGTGCCGGGCAGCAGCACGGCCAGCGCCGCGTACGCGGTCCAGCGGGCGATCGCGCCGGCCGGGGTGCCGGCGGCGAGCAGCGCGGCGACCACGGCGGCGTACCCGGCGACGGCCGGGGCGAAGCGCAGGGCGACCGGACGGCGGCGCGGGTCGACGGCCGCCGGGGCGGCGCCGGTGGCGACGGCGGTCACCGCAGGCTGTCGGCCAGCTCGGCGGGATCCGGGTGGGCCGGCCCGGTGGCGGCGCTGTCGCCGGCCACCAGGTACGCGGGCCGGCCCTGCACGGCCGTGTAGATCCGGGCCACGTACTCGCCGAGCAGGCCGAGGCAGAGCAGCTGCACGGCGCCGAGGAAGAGGATCGCCACGTAGAGCGAGGGCCAGCCGCTGACCGTGGCGCCGGCGAACCAGGCCAGCACCGCCGCCACCACCAGCACCCCGCAGACCGCCACCCCGACCAGGCCCAGCCAGGTGGCCACCCGCAGCGGGGCGGCGGAGAAGCTGGTGACGCTCTCGGCGGCCAGCCCGGCCATCCGGGACAGCGGGTACTTCGTCCGGCCGGCGGCGCGTTCCTGCCGCTCGTAGGTCACCTCGGCGCTGGGGAAGCCGAGCCAGGGCACCACCAGCCGGAGCACCGGGCCGCGCTCGGGCAGCTCCCGCAGCGCCGTCACGGCGGCCCGGCTGAGCAGCCGGAAGTCGCCGGCCTGGGCGGGGACCTGCTCGCCGACCAGCCGGCGGACCAGCCGGTAGTAGCCGCCCGCGCTCCACCGCTTGAACCGGGTGTCCCGGCTGCGGTCGGCTCGGACGGCGTAGACCACGTCGACGCCGTCGGCGCGGGCCCGGCGCAGCAGCTCGACGATCACCTCGGGCGGGTCCTGGAGGTCGGCGTCGATGCTGACCACGTACGCGCCCCGGGCCCGGAGCAGCCCGGCGTGCAGGGCGGCCTGGTGCCCGCTGTTGCGGCGCAGCCGGAGCACCCGCAGCTCGGGCCAGCCGACCCGCAGCGCGGCCAGCGCCGCCGGGGTGGCGTCGGTGCTGCCGTCGTCGACGGCCACCACCTCGTACGCCTCGCCCAGCCCGTCGAGCACGCCGCGCAGCCGGACGGCGAGCAGCGGGAGGACGGCCTCCTCGTTGAACACCGGCACCACGACGGACAGGGCCGGCTGCGGCGCGGTCACGGCACTCGACCCCCCGGATTCCCTGGCGGCGGACCGGGCCGACGCTACCAGTCGGGCAGGTCAGGACCGGGTCGGTCGCCGGGCACCCACCCCGATCAGGTGCCGCAGGTGGTGGCGGGCAGGCCGGACACCTTCACCGGCGAGTGGCCGGTGGGGCGGGCCTTCCCGGCGAGCACCGCGGCCAGCGCGGTCATCGACGTCCGGGTGGACGAGTAGGTGGCCAGCAGGGTCGGCGACTTCGCCCCGGCCAGCACGTACGGGGTGTCCATGGCCACCGTCACGTCCGCGTCGGCGCGGAGGTCCTTGCTCCCGTCGCCGTACCCGACGAGGTGCACGACGGTGCCGCCGCTGGGCACCACCTTCACACCGGCGGCGGTGAGCGCCGCGGTCAGCGCGGCCCGGGTGCCGTCCCGTCCCCCGGAGGAGGTGACGGTGACCGGGCCGGCCACCGGGCTGCCGCACCGGCCGCGCAGCATGGTCACCGCGGCGGCGGCCAGGTCGGCGGCGGCCTTGCGGTGCGCGGCACTGTCCAGCGTCGACAGCGCCGGCGCCGGCCGGTCGGCCAGCTTGAACTTCATGGTCAGCACCCGGGTGACCGCCTCGACGAGCCGGGTCCGGGGCAGCGAGCCGTCCTTGAGCGCGGCGCGCAGCCCGTCGTAGGCCTGGCCCACGTTCGGGGTCATGAGGATGAGGTCGTTGCCGGCATTCAACGCGCGGACCGCGGCCTCCCCCGGCGACCACTTCTTGGCCGGCGCCATGTTCATCCCGTCGGTGATCACCACGCCCTGGAAGCCGAGCTGGCCGCGGAGCACGTCGGTGAGCAGCTTGCGGGAGAAGGTGGCCGGGGTGCCCGGGTCGACCGCCTTGACGTCCAGGTGGGCGGACATCACGGCCATGGCGCCGGCGTCGATCCCGGCGTGGAACGGCGGGAACGCGGTGCGGTCCAGCACGGCGCGGGACTGCCCGACCACCGGCAGGTCGGTGTGCGAGTCGGCGGCGGTCAGCCCGTGCCCGGGGAAGTGCTTGACGGCGGCGCCGACCCCCTCGGCCTGCAACCCGCGGACCGCGCCGGCCACCTGGGCGGAGGCGGTCGCCGGGTCGGCGCCGAAGGAGCGGGACCCGATCACCGTGCTGCGGGTGGCCAGCACGTCGGCGACCGGCGCGAAGTCCAGGTTGACGCCCATGGCGGCCAGCTCGGCGCCGGCGGCCCGCCAGGCGGCCTCGGTCAGCGCCGGGTTGCCGGCGGCGCCGGCGGCGAGCGGGCTGGGCAGCAGGGTCACCCCGTCGGTGATCCGGGTGACCACGCCGTACTCCTGGTCGGTGCCGATCAGGAAGGGGGCGGGGCCGGCGGGCAGCCGGCCGGCGGCCGCGCGCAGCCCGTCGGTCAGCGCGCGAACCTGCTTCGGGTTGTCGACGTTGGTGGTGGCCTGGTTGCCCGAGGTGGGGTCGTCGGCGCTGAAGCCGACCAGGATCAGCCCGCCGAGGCGGTACTTCGCGACCATCTCCGCGGGGGTGTCGACCCCGGCCAGGGCCCGGTTGCCGGCGGCCGAGCCCGGCGACACCTTCGTGGCCGAGCTGCCGTACGCGTAGGGCATCAGCACCTGGCCGACGAGATCCTCGTCGGAGAGCGTCGCCACCAGGGCGGCCGCCCGGGCGGCCGGGTCGGCCCCGGTCGGGGTGGGGGCGGCCGACGACGGGACCGGCGTCGGGCTCGACGGGGTCGGTCGGGGCCGTTCGGGCTCACCCGAGCACCCGGAGACGAGCAGCGCGGTCAGTGCGGCGAGCGCGACGCAGGTGCGACGCGGGGAAATCGACACGCGTCCCACCGTATCGGGGCAACTTGGCCTTCCGTCACCCCACCCGGGTGAGCAGTGTCACCGGCGCGCCGTCCCCGGCGTACCGGTAGGGCTCCAGTTCGGCGTCCCAGGCGGTGCCGAGCGCCTTGTCCAAGGCGTGCGCGAGCGCCTCCGGGGCCCGGGCGGCGGCCATGATGCTGCGCAGCCGGTCCTCGCCGAGCTGGATGTCACCGGCCGCGCCGACGGTGGCGCGGAACAGGCCGCGTCCCGGGACGTACATGAAGCGCTCGCCGTCGACCCCCGCGCTGGGCTCCTCGGTGACCTCGAAACGGATCATGGGCCACTGCCGGAGGGCAGCAGCCAGCTCGGCGCCCGTCCCCGGGCTGCCGGTCCACCCGCACTCGGCGCGCCGCGCCCCGGGATCGACGGGCTGGGCCGTCCAGTGCAGGTTGACCGGCGCGGCGAGGACGCGCGCGATCGCCCACTCGACGTGCGAGCACACGGCGAGCGGGGTCGAGTGGACGTATACGACGCCACGCGTTGGCACGGTGACCTCCCGGTGAGCCGAGGTGCGTCTTCCCCTACGACCTCGTCCACGCGAGTGGCCTCTGGAACACATGATGACCCGTGTGACGGATGGTGCGCCAGCGAATCGGAAAATTCGCCGGTGCCGGTGACCGGGAAATACCCGGGAGGCTGACCTGGTTGTGCTCCCTGACGGCGCGACGACCAGCCAGGCGTCGGGTTCGTGTACAGTTCTCTGGGCGGTTCTGTGCCGCCGCACGTCTTCGCGGGCTGACGCTCACCCCGGGCGTCAACCGCACATACAGCCCCCGGACGGTTTCCGTCCTCCCGTACGTCTGCAAGGAGTACCTCCGTGGCGAGCAACACCTCTAAGACCGCGCGCGCGTCAGTCCGGGCCGGCCAGGCTGGCCAGGGTGGCGCCCTCAGCGTGCTGGGCGAGTTCAAGTACCTCATCCCGCTCAACGGCGGCAAGCACGCCTACGTGCGCAACCTGACCAACGGCAAGACCGCGCACCTGCGCACCGACTCCGAGGCCTTCGTCGAGGAGATCCGCGTGCTGGCCGCCGCCGGCCACGCCGCCAAGGTCCGCGCCGAGATCAACGCTCTCGCCGCCACCCACCCGGACCACGGCTGGGACAAGACCGAGAAGCGTCTCGTCGAGGCCGGCGTCTTCGAGGGCTGAGCGCCCTCACCCGCGACACCACGAACCGCCCGCCGGGATCACCCGGCGGGCGGTTCTGTCTTGTCACTCCTCGGGCAGCAGCGCCACCTCGCCGGTGGCCAGGTCGTAGAGGGCGCCGACCACGGCCACCTCGCCGGCCGCCACCGGGCCGGCCAGCAGATCGTCGGCGCGCAGGGCGGCCACCGTGCGCCGGACGTGCCGCCGGACGGCGAGGGGATGGGCGTCCGGGTCGTCCGCGCCGACCTCGCGGACCGCCGGCGTGATCCGGTCCACCACGTAGCCCAGCGCGCCACCTGGCCGGCGCCCGCTGCGCAGCGCGTCGACCGCCGAGCCCACCGCGCCGCAGCGCTCGTGGCCGAGCACCATCACCAGCCGCACGCCGAGCTGGCCCACCACGTACTCGATCGAGCCGCAGACCGCCCGGTCGAGCACGTGCGCGCCGGTGCGGATCACGCAGATCGAGCCGAACGTCTGGTCGAAGATCGCCTCCAGCGGCACCCGCGAGTCGATGCAGCCCAGCACCACGGCGTACGGCTGCTGGTCGCCCGAGGCCACGGCGGCGGCGGCCGTCACGTCGTGGCCGTGCACCGGCTGCCCGCTGACGAAGCGCCGGTTGCCGGAGAGCAGTTCGGCCAGGGCGGCATGCCCTCCAGCCTGGTCACCCATCCGACGCCGCGAGCGGGGTTGCGAATCTTCTCACCACCCCGGTTGCCGTGCTGTCATGACGGGTACGCCGGTGTCACCACCGGGTCACTCCGGTGCGGGACACCGGTCGGCCCGGGGAGGTGGAACATGGCGGAGCACCTGGAGGTGCGGCTTCCCGACGGCGTACGCCTGCACGTGACGGCGACCGGGCCGGTCGACGCCGAGGTCACCGCCGTCCTGCTGCACGGCTGGACGCTGGACGGCCGCAGCTGGCACCGCCAGCTCGCCGGCCTGCGCGACCGGTTCGGCGACCGGGTCCGGGTGCTCACCTACGACGCCCGGGGGCACGGCCGGTCGAGCTGCATGGCGCTGCGCAGCGCCACCCTGGCCCAGCTCGGCGACGACCTGGCCGCGGTGGTCGACCAGCTCGTCCCGTCCGGCCCGATCGTGCTGGTCGGGCACTCGATGGGCGGGATGACCGTGATGGAGTACGCCCACCGCCACCCGGACCGCTTCGCCGCCCGCGTCGCCGGCCTGGTCTTCGTCTCGACCACCGCCGAGGGACACACCCACACCGCCTACGGGCTGTCCCCCCGCATCGCCCGGCTGATCCGGCTCGCCGAGACCACCGGCGCCGGGGTGCTGGCCCGCTGCGGCGCCTGGCGCCCGCCGCACGCGCTGCTCCGCGCGCTCCGCCCCAGCATCCGCTGGATGCTCTTCGGCGACCGCTGCGACCCCGCCGACATCCGGCTGGTCACCTCGGCGGTGGCGCACGCCTCGCTGCGCTCGATCGGCGGGTTCCGCGCCTCGATCGGGGCCCAGCACCGGCTGGACACCCTCGCGGCGCTCGGCCGGCTGCCGGCCGCCGCGCTGGTCGGCGACCGGGACCGGCTCACCCCGCCGCCGTGCGCCGAGTCGATCGCCGCGGCGCTGCCCACCACCGAGCTGACCGTCTGCCCGGGCGCCGGCCACATGCTGATGATGGAACGCCCCGACGAGGTGACCGCCGCCGTCGCCGGGGTGCTGCACCAGGTCCTCGCGGGGACGGGCGCGGGCGCGTCCGGGCAGCGGGTGGGAACGCCCGGATAACGGGCAACCCGGACGGCGGGCGGCGGGCAGCGGCATGGCCCCGACACGGGCCGGGTCGGCGGCCCGTACCCTCATTCAGCCCGCCGTCTGACCACAGGAGCCTCCGCGTTGAGCGACCAGACCACCCTGGAACGGGAGATCGCCGTCGAGCAACGGCATCTCGACCGGGTGTACGCCCGGCTGGCCGAACTGCGTCGGTCGGCCGCCGACGCCGAGCGGGAGGGCTACCGGCTGGCCCGGGTCGGCAACTTCGGCGCCCTGGTCGAGCGGGACGCCATGGTCTTCCACGCCGCGCAGCGCCGGCACGTGCTGGACGCCGAGCACGAGGGGCTGGTCTTCGGCCGGCTGGACCTGCGGACCGGGCAGGTGCTGCACGTGGGGCGGCTCGGCGTGCGCGGGGAGAACGCGGAGACGCTGGTGGTGGACTGGCGGGCCCCGGCCGCCGCCGCGTTCTACCAGGCGACCCCCGCCGAGCCGCAGGGTGTGGTGCGGCGGCGCACGATCCAGTCGTCCGCGGAGCAGGTCACCCGGATCGAGGACGACCTGCTGGACCCGGAGGCGGCGCCGCCGGAGATGGCGGTGGTCGGTGACGGGGCGCTGCTGGCGACCCTGTCCCGGGCCACCGGCCACGGCATGCGGGACATCGTGGCCACCATCCAGCGGGAGCAGGACGAGGCGATCCGCTCGCCGGGCAGCGGGGTCACGATCGTCTCCGGCGGCCCGGGCACCGGCAAGACGGCGGTTGCCCTGCACCGGGCCGCGTACCTGCTCTATTCCGACCGCGCCCGGTACGCCGGCGGCGGCATCCTGGTGGTCGGCCCGTCGAGCGTGTTCGTCCAGTACATCGCCTCGGTGCTCCCCTCGCTCGGCGAGGAGACGGCCACCCTGCACTCGCTGGGTTCCCTGTTCCCCGGCGTGTCGGCGACCCGGACCGACCCGCCCGAGGTGGCGGCCGTGAAGGGGTCGCTGCGGATGCGGCGGGTGCTGGAGCGGGCCGTCCGGGACGCGGTGCCCGACTCCCCCGGCGAGCTGCGCCTGCTCTACCGGGGTGAGCTGCTCCGGTTGGAGCGGGCCGAGCTGGACGCCGTCCGGGACCGGACGCTGTCCCGCGGCGCGCGCCGCAACGAGGTGCGCCGGGCGGCCTTCGACGCGGTCCTCGCCGCGCTCTGGGCGCAGGCCCGCAAGCTGCGCATCGGCCGGCTGCCGGAGCAGCCCGCGTTCGAGGACGAGATCATCGAGCGGCCGGAGTTCCGGGAGTTCCTCAAGGCCTGGTGGCCGCGGCTGCACCCGCGCCACGTGCTGGGCTGGCTGGCCCGCCCGGAGCGGCTGCGCCGGTACGCCGGCGGCATCCTGTCCGGCGCCGAGATCCGGCTGCTGACCGGGGCGTACCGGAGCCTGGACGGTGAGGGGCCGACGATCGCCGACGTGGCGCTGCTGGACGAGCTGGACGCGCTGCTCGGCCGGCCGGTGCAGCGGGCGAGGCCGAAGCGGGACCCGTTCCTGCTGGCCGGCGGCGTCCGCGAGCTGAGCACGGCCGCCGACCGGCAGCGGGCCGCCCGGGCCGCGGCCCGGGAGCGCCCGGAGGACTACCGCGACTACGCCCACGTGGTGGTCGACGAGTCACAGGACGTCTCGCCGATGCAGTGGCGGATGGTCGGCCGGCGCGGCCGGCTGGCCTCCTGGACCGTGGTGGGCGACCCGGCGCAGACCGCCTGGACCGGCGACCCGCAGGAGCTGGCCCGGGCCCGCGACCAGGCGCTGGGCCGGCGCCGCCGGCACCGGTTCGAGCTGACCACCAACTACCGCAACTCCGCGGAGATCTTCGCCGTGGCGGCCGCGGAGATCCACCGCGTACACCCGGATCTCGCCCTGCCCACCGCGGTCCGTTCGACCGGGGTGGCGCCCGTCGAGCGGACGGTGCCGGCCGCCGACCTGCCCGCCGCCACCGCGGCCGCGGCGCGCGCGCTGCTGGCGGAGGTCGAGGGCACGGTGGGCGTGATCACGCCGGTGCCGCGCCGGGACGAGGTGGCCGGCTGGCTGGGCGACCTGGGCGGCCGGCTCCAGGTGGTGACCAGCCTCCAGGCCAAGGGCATGGAGTACGACGGGGTGGTGCTGGTCGCGCCGAGCGAGATCCGGGCCGATCCGGGGTCGGGCGTCCGCACGCTCTACGTGGCGCTCTCCCGGGCCACCCAGCGGCTCACCACACTCGACCCGGTCGGGTGACGGCGGCGCCGCATCCGGCTTTCACTTGCACACATAGCGATGTGAGCATAGATTAAGCCCGGCCGGTGCGGCGGACGAGAGGGTGTGGGCGTGGGCGCAGGTCATGACCACAGCGGCGCGGTGGCCAACGCGGCGCAGCGTCACCGTGGTCGGCTCTGGGGCGCGTTCGCGCTGCTCACCGCCCTGATGGTGGTCGAGGCGGTGGCCGCCTTCGCCACCGGCTCGCTGGCCCTGCTCTCCGACGCCGGGCACATGTTCACCGACGTCCTCGGCATCGGCATGGCGCTCGCCGCGATCACCGCCACCCGGCACGCCGACACCGACCCGCAGCGCACCTTCGGCCTCTACCGGCTGGAGGTGCTGGCCGCGCTGGCCAACGCGGTGCTGCTCGGCGCCGTGGCCGTCTACGTCCTGATCGAGGCGGTACGCCGGTTCGGCGAGCCGCCGGAGGTGCTGGCCGGGCCGATGCTCGCCGTGGCGGTGCTCGGCCTGCTCGCCAACATCGCCGCCTTCGCGCTGCTGCGCGCCGGCGCCGAGGAGAGCATCAACCTGCGCGGGGCCTACCTGGAGGTGCTGGGCGACCTGCTCGGCTCCCTCGGCGTGATCGGCGCGGCCCTGGTCATCGCGGTCACCGACTGGTGGTGGGCCGACCCGCTGGTCGCCGTGGCGATCGGGTTGTTCATCCTGCCGCGCACCTGGCGGCTCGGTCGGGCCGCGGTCCGGATCCTGGTACAGGCTGCCCCGGAGCACCTCCAGGTGACCGCGGTGCACGACCGGCTGGCCGAGGTGCCCGGCGTCGCCGAGGTGCACGACCTGCACGTCTGGACGCTCACCTCGGGCATGGAGGTGGCCTCGGCGCACCTCACCATGACGCCCGGCGCCGAGGTCGGCGAGGTGCTGACGGCCGCCCGGGCCGCCCTGCACGAGGACTTCTCGATCGATCACGCCACGTTGCAGATCGAACCCGGAGCGTCCCCCGGGGCGTGCGGCGCGGTCGAGTGGTAATTAGGGCAATCTTAAATCCAAGTGGCTATTGTGCATCTGTGCCGGTTTTGTCCGGGACACCGGCTCCCACCAGCGGAGCCGGCCCGGCACAGCGCCGGTAGGCTCGATCGCGGCCCCCGCCGGGCGGCGCCCGCCGGCGCCCGCGGTGGCCAGCGCCTAATCGCCCGCACGGGCGAGCCGGGGAACCACGTTCGTGGGGTGCATCCGCGTCAGCGGTAGGGATCTTCCGTCCCGAACCCGTCAGCTAACCCGGTCGGCGGTTGACGGAAGGACACGTGAATGCCCCCAGTGGCACCTGTACGACGGACGGCCGCCCGGTTGGCGGCCCTGCTCGTCGCGACGCTCACCCTCGGCGTCGTGACCGTGCCGGCCTCCCCCGCCTCCGCGGCTCCGGCGACTTCCCCCGCCGGCCTGCTCGCCGCCGCACCCGGCGACGACGAGGGCGGCACCCCGGCACTGCGCGCCCAACTCGACGCGGCCAGCAAGGGCTGGCTGGACGCACGCACCGCACTGAACCGCTCGGTGACCCGGCAACAGCAGCTCACCGCCCAGCTCAAGACGGTCAACGACGAGTTGACCGTCCGGGACGCCAAGGTCGGCGAGATCGCCGGGGTCGCGTACCGGTCCGGGCGGCTGGGCACGGCCGCGGCGCTGCTCGGCAGCACCAGCCCCGAGGGCTTCATGGACCGCGCGGCGGCGCTGGAGCAGGTGGCCGCGCACGAGGACCGCGCCCTCCGCGACCTCATCGACACCAGGGACGAGGCGACCCGCACCCAGGCCGCGCTCACCGGTGAGATCCAGGAGCAGCGCAAGCAGGTCGCCGTGATGGCCAAGCGCAAGCAGCAGGCCGAACGCGCCCTGGAGGTGGCGAACAACCGCGCGTCCGGCAGCAGCGGCGGCGGCAGCGTGCAGGGCACCTCCTCGGCCAACGCCAAGCCGGCCAAGCGCAACGCCGACGGCTCCTGGCCGTCGGAATCGTGCAGCGTCAACGACCCGACCCCCGCCGACGGCTGCATCACCCCGCGTACGCTGCACGCGCTCCAGCAGGCCAAGGCGGCCGGCTTCACCCGCTACGTCTCCTGCCACCGGCCCAGCGGCTCGGGCGAGCACCCGAAGGGGCGGGCCTGCGACTTCGCCGCACAGAAGGGCGGCTTCGGCGGCGTGGCCAGCGGCGGCGACAAGACGTACGGCAACAACCTGGCCGCCTACTTCATCCGCAACGCCGACGCGCTCGCCGTGCTCTACGTGATCTGGTTCAAGAGGATCTGGCTGCCCAGCAGCGGCTGGAAGTCGTACAGCGGGGGCAACGGCGACCCGTCCAGCGACCACACCAACCACGTGCACCTGTCGGTGTACTGATCCGCGACCCGGCGGCACCCGGCCTACGCCCCACGACGTACGCCGGGTGTCGCCGCGCGGCCCACGACGCGACGCCCGCGACGGCCGAGCATCGGTGGCATGACTCGACTCTCCCCCGCCGGACGCAAGGCCCTGCTCACCCTGCACCTGGTCACCTCGTTGGGGTGGCTCGGGGCCGACCTGGTGCTGCTGGCCCTCGGCGTGGCCGGGCTGCGCGGGGCCGACCCCGAGGTGGTCTACCCGGCCGCCGCGCTGCTGGTCACCTGGCTGTTCGCCCCGCTGAGCGTGCTCGTCTGGCTGGTCGGGCTCGCCAGCGCGCTGCTCACCCCGTGGGGGCTGCTGCGCTGGCGCTGGGTGCTGGTGAAGTTCGCGGTCACCACTGTGGTGGTCGTGCTCGTGCTGTTCCTGCTCACCCCCACGGTCCGGCACCTCGGCGCGCTGGCCGGGGCGGCCGACACCCACCAGCGCGTCGACCTCGTGGTCCCGCCGACCGTCTCCAGCACGCTGCTGCTCGTCGTCACGGTGCTGTCCACGTACAAGCCGTGGGGCCGGTTGCGGCCGGCCGGCCCGGCGGCGCGGCGACCGGTGGCCGCGGGGCGGCGCGGCTGAGTCAGGCCGCCCCGCCCTCCAGGGTGGCGCCGAGCCGGCTGGCCAGGCCGAGGTGGGCCGCACGGGCCTGCCGGAAGGCGTAGCCGAACAGCGGCGCGGGTGCGGAGAGGGTGATCTCCACGTCGATCCGCACCACCCCGTCGGGCTCGTCGCGCAGCCGGGTGTGGTTGCGCAACGTGGTGGCCGGCTGCTGCCGGGCCACGGTCACGACCTCGTCCTCGTTGGCGACCAGCACGTCCGCCTGGTAGGTGACCGGGAAGTGCAGCGGGCCGAGCGCCAGCCGGTCGGTGATCGCGTAGCTGGCCAGCGCCCCCGGGCGGGCCGGCAGCTGGCGGACCCGGACGATCAGCGGATGCAGCTCGCCCTGCCGGCTCAGGTCGCCGAGCAGCGCCACCGCGTGGGCCCTCGTGCACCGGGCCTGCACGGTGTAGCTGAAGCTGTCGCTGCTGAGCAAGCGGCACCCCCTCGCCGTCGTGGGTCCGCACGATCGTCCCGTACCGGAGCCGGGCTGGCAACGGGTCGAAAGTCCCCGGCCGGGGGCAGGTCGGCGAGCTGGAGTGGATCAGCGGGAGGTGGGCGATCAGGCGCCGGGGAGCACCTGGGGGGTGCTGTCGGCGAACCAGGGCTCGGGCGCGCCGAAGAGGCCGAGCAGGCCGGTCACCCAGAGCTGCCGGTGCACGAAGCGGCTCGGCTCGGTGACCACCAGCTTCACGCCGCTGACCTCGCAGGTCTGGAAGCCGGCGACCATGGCGCTGATGCCGACCGAGTCGATGAAGGTGACGAGCCGCATGTTGAGCTCGATCCGGGAGGGGCGGCCCTTGGCGAGCACCTGGGCGATCGCTTCCCGCACCTCGTACGCGGTGTCGACGTCGATCTCCCCTCGCGGGGCGATCTGGACCACACCACCCGGCAGCACCGACTTCACGATCGACAGGCTCACGCGAGCACCTCCACTCGCCCGTACGGGCGCCTCATCAGTACGCGGGCCGCGACCGAGAGTATTCCTCCGACGGCCTCGGTCGCCACCCCTCGGGATGAGCAATTCGCGTACTGGGCACACCTGGGCATCCCAATCCGGACCTTCGGGCTCCTATTTTCCCCGCAGCGCGGGGTCCCAACCGGTCGATCGGCCGGGTGGGCCCGGCCGATCCGCCGACCCAGGGTAGCGGGCGGGCGCACCCCCGGGTGGCACCCGCCCCCGGCGCGTTCGCGTGGTTCGTCCGGTGCCGCGCCGATCGGGCGCGACCCGGCCCACCCCGGTGGGTTTGCGCCGGCTCCGGTGCGGGCACTGGCCCCGGTGAGCGAACCGTCACGCGCCGGATGACACCCGGAGTCCGATCTGGCCGCCGGACTTCGGCACCCCGAGGAGGTAACACGATGTTCGGATCCACCCTGCTGGACCGCCGCAGCAAGCCCGAGCGGGTCGCCGACCAGGCGTGGCAGCACCTGCTCTCCGCCGCCGGCTCCGCCGGCGACAGCGTGCGGGACGCCGCCCGGTCGGCCCGCCGCAACTCCTCCGGCCTCGCCGACGACGCCACCGACCTGGTCGGCTCCGCCGCCGAGGAGGCCCGCCGCCGGGCCAGCCTCGCCTTCGACGCGCTCGCCGGCCGCCGGCCGGCGCTGCCCTGGACGCTGCTGATCGCCGCGGCGCTGGCCGGCGCGGCGATCGGCTGGGCCGCCGGCACCGCCGCGCGGGCCGCCGGCAGCCGCGAGCGGGACGTCGACGAGATCGAGTTCGTCGACGTCGACCGCCCCAACTCCCCCGCCGGGCTGGACGGCTGATCCCGGCACGCGACGGTGGCCGCCCCCCGGCGTCGGGGGCGGCCACCGTTGTTCGCGGCCCGGTCAGCGGGCCGCCCAGATCGGCCCACCCGCATCGGGTGAGGGCGGGTCACCCGGGACGCGCGCAGGATCGGGGTTGCGGGACTCCGTGCCGGCGGAGCCCGGCGAACCGCGAACCGAGCCCCGGGAGGGAGCCAGCATGGCCACCGCGACGACCACCCGCACCGACCAGGAGATCCAGTCCGCCGTTCTCGACGAGCTGACCTGGGAGCCCCGGGTACGCCCCAACGAGATCGGGGTGACCGTCACCGAGGGGGTGGTGACGCTGGCCGGCTCCGTGGACAGCTACGCCAGGAAGTGGGCCGCCGAGCGGGCCGCCCACCGGGTGCCCCGGGTGCGGGCGGTCGCCAACGACATCGCCGTCCGGATCGCCACCTCGGCCGAGAAGAGCGACCCGGAGATCGCCACCGCGGCGAGCCGCGCCCTGGAGTGGGACGCGTTCGTGCCGATCGAGGCGCTCGACGTGACCGTCGCCGACGGCTGGGTCACCCTGCACGGCGAGGTCGAGTGGGAGTACCAGCGCCGGGCCGCCGAACGCTCGGTCGCCCGGCTCACCGGCGTACGCGGGGTGAGCAACGGCATCACCGTGCGGCCGAGCGTCCGCGCCGACGGTCGCGACCTGGCCGAGCGGATCGTGGACGCGCTGGCCCGCAACGGCGCCACCGAGGCGGAGGGGATCAGCGTCCGGGTGCACGGCGACACCGTGCTGCTGGAGGGGCTGGTCCACTCGGCCGGCGAGCGCGAGGAGATCGAACGGGTGGTGTGGAACGCGCCCGGCATCCGGGAGGTGCGGAACGAGGTGACGGTCGGCCGCTGAGGCGGACCACCCCGGCCGGGTGATCCCGGCTCACCCCGCCGTGGGCGAGGCTGGGAACCATGACTGATCCGAACGCCACGCCGGATCGGCGGGTGATGGCCCGATGACCACGCCACTGCAGGTCACCACCGCCCGGCTGCGGCTCCCGGTCACCGGGACGGACCACACCCGCGGGCCGGCCGACGCGCCGGTCACCCTCGTCGAGTACGGGGACTTCCAGTGCCGGTTCTGCGGGGCCGCCCACACCAACCTGGCCGAGGTGCTGCGCCAGCGCGCCGACACCGTCCGGCTGGTCTACCGGCACTTCCCCATCGCCAACGTCCACCCGTACGCGGAGAGCGCCGCCGAGACGGCCGAGGCCGCCGGACGGCGGGGGCGGTTCTGGGAGATGCACGACTGGCTCTACGAGCACCAGGACCAGCTCGACCCGGTGCACCTGTCGCTCGGCGTGGAGCAGCTCGGGCTGCCGCCCGACGAGGTCGGCGCCGAGGTGGGGCGTCACGCCCACGCCGACCGGGTCCGGCAGGACTTCGTCGGCGGCATCCGCAGCGGGGTCGACGGCACCCCGACGCTCTTCGTCAACGAGGTGCGTCACGACGGCGGGTACGACCTGGCGGATCTGCTCGCCGCCGTCGATGCCGCCGCGGACGCCTGAACCCGGTCGCGGTCAGATCAGCCGCAGCTCGCGCGCCCGCCGGACGGCCTCCCGCCGGCGGGTCGCGTCGAGCTTGCGGTAGATGTTGCGCACGTGGGTCTTCACCGTGTTGACCGACAGCGACAGCTCCCCCGCGATCTCCACGTTGGACAGGATGCTCTGCAGGTAGCGCAGGATCGTCAGCTCCCGCTCGGTGAGCGGCTCGTCCAGGGTCCGCTCCGGGCCGGCCGGACGCTCCGGCGACTCGTCGGCCCGCCGCTCGTCGGCCCCACGGACCAGGTCGCTCACCGTCGCCCAGTGCGCCGTGCCGGCGTCGAGGTGCGCCGCGAGCAGGTCGCGTACCGCCGGCTCGGCGCGGGTGAAGACCCGCCGGTAGCCCTCCGGCTCGGCCAGGTCGAGGACCTGCTCCAGGATCCGCCCGGCACCCCGGTCGTCGCCGGCGCCGCCGGTCAGCACCGCGTCGAGCAGCCCGGCGGCGAGCCGCACGCGCAGCGGCCAGGAGTCCGCGTCCGGGCCGGTCCAGTGGGGCAGCGCCCGGCCGGCCGCGCGCGCGTCGCCGGCCGCCAGCCGCACCCGGGCCAGCGCCACGTCGAGGGCGGCCGGCCCGCCGCCACGAGCGCCGACCGGTTCCCCGGCGACCGTCGCCCGGTCCACCGCGGCCGCGCCGGCCGGGTCGGGTGGGGTCGTGGTGTCCGTGGCGCCCGCTCCCGCCTCGGCCAGCAGGGCACGGGCGCTCTCCAGGTCCCCGACCGCGCCGCGCAGCTGGGCCTCGTCGGCGACCAGCCAGGCGTCCAGGTCGGGGCCGGGCGCCGTCTCCCGGGCCGCCGCCAGGGCGCGCAGCGCGGCGGCCGGTTCACCGCCGGCGGCCAGCAGCCCGGCCCGGCAGAGCGCGGCCAGCGCCGCCCCGCCCGGCTCCGCGGTCGCCGGGCCGGCCAGGGTCAGGTTCGCCGCGGCCTCCGCCGGCTCGTCGCGGTCCCACGCCACCAGGGCCAGCGCGAGGTACGCGTACCCGCAGTCCAGCCGTGAGGACCAGCCCTCGCAGGGCGGCATGGCCAGCGCCTCCCGGGCGGTGCGTTCGGCGGACCGGAGCGCGCCGTGCGCCGCCTCCAGCAGTGCCGACCGGCTCGCGCAGACCAGCCCGGTACGCGGCCGGCCCGCCCGCCGCGCCGCCGCCAGCGCACCGGAGAAGTGCCCGGCGGCCTCGGACAGTTGTCCCTCGGCCAGCGCCACCAGCCCCAGCGCGGTGCCCGCGACCGCCCGCACGTCGGCGTCCTCCCCCGCGCCGGCCCGCGGGTCGTCCCCGGGGGCGGTCGGGGCGGCGGTGGCGAGCAACCGCCCGGCCGCCCGGCGTACGTCGTCGTGGTCCCCGTCCAGCCGGGCCAGGGTCAGCTCCACAGCGGTGGCCAGCCGCCGGAAGCGGTCCCGGCGCGGGGCGGGCAGGTCGCGGGCGTGCTCGACGGCCGTCCGCAGCCGTCCGGCGGCCGCCTCGGCGTCCCCGGCGTACGCCCGTTCGGCCGCGCCGGCCAGCGCCAGCTCCGGATCGCGGCGCACCGCCTCGACCGGTGGATCGGGCGGGGCCGGGGCGACGGGCCGGTCCCGCTCGTACGGCGCCAGCTCGGGCCAGCGGGCGATCAGCAGCTCGGTGGCGGTGTCCCACTCGCCACCGGCCAGCGCGTGCCGCAGCGCCTCGGCCGGCCGGTCGTGGCCCGCGTACCAGCCGGCGGCGCGCCGGTGCAGCTCGCGCAGCTCGTCGGCGGGGAGCCGGTCCAGCTCGTCGCGGAGCAGGTCGGCCAGGAGCGGCTGGCACCGGTACCAGGGCGGGCTGCCCCCGTCCTGCTGGACGAAGCCGCCCTCCCGGGCCAGGTCGGCCAGCACCTGGCCGGCGTCGGGCCGTCCCGTCACCGCGTCGGCCAGGTCGGCGCAGACGGCGGCGGCCACCGCGCTGCGGCGCAGCACGTCCCGGGCGGCCGGGTCCAGCGGCGCGAGCACCTCGTCGCGCAGGTACCCGGCGACGTCCGGGCGGTCGCCCGCGAACCCGTCGACCGCGCGGGCCGGGTCGGCCTGGGCGCGCAGCGCCAGCGCGGCGAAGCGCAGGCCGGCGGGCCAACCCCCGGTGCGGTCGGCCAGCCGGGGCACCGCCGCGGCCGGGAGCGGCACGCCGTGCGCGACCAGCAGGTCGGCCACCTCGTCGGGGGTGAACGCCAGCTCCCCCGGGCCCACCTCGGTCAGCTCGCCGGCCAGCCGCCACCGGTGCAGGGCCAGCGGCGGGTCGGTCCGCGCGGCGGCCACCAGCCGCAGCCGTCCCTCGGTGTGCCGGAGCAGGAACTCCAGCCCGGTCAGGGCGGCGGGGTCGGTCACCCGGTGCAGGTCGTCCAGCACCAGCAGCACCGGGCGCTCCCGGGCCGCGAGCGCCGCGGCGAGCAGTTCGAGCTGGTCCGGCCGGGGCGGGCCGTCCGGCAGCGGCGGCCGGGGACCCTCGTCCGGGACCCCCTCGGCGGCCGCCCGCAGCGCCGCCGCCAGGTAGGCCCAGAGCCGCTCCCCGGTGTCGCCCTCCTCCACGGTCACCCAGGCCGGCGGCGGCTCGGCCCGCACGGTCCGGGCCCAGCCGGCGAGCAGCGTCGTCTTGCCCCAGCCGGCCGGCGCGAGGACCAGGGTGACCGGCCCGGCGGCGCCCCGGTCCAGCCGGTCGATCAGCCGGGGCCGCACCAGCACCGGCTCGGGCAGCGCTGCCGGCGCCAGCCGG